>DASXOK010000517.1:0-1630 GCA_036494425.1 Pseudolabrys sp. | reverse complement strand
CTTTTCACTTTTCACTTTTCACTTTTCACTTTTCACTTTTCACTTTTCACTTTCAACTTTCAATGCTCAACCCGGCGCCGCAAGCTCGGCCGGCAACGCATAGGCCCATTGCGTGATCGAACCGGCGCCAAGGCACACGACATAGACGCCCGGATTCGCCAGCCCTTTGATCAGGCCGGCGAGCTTTTCCGGCGCTTCCAAGGGAATCGCCTGACGATGACCGTGCGCGCGCAAGCCCTGCACCAGCGAGTCGCGATCGGCGCCGGGGATCGGCGCTTCGCCGGCCGGATACACCGGCGCGATGATCACCGCGTCGGCATCGTTGAAGCATGTGCAGAACTGCTCGAACAGATCGCGCAGGCGCGTATAACGATGCGGCTGCATCACCGCGATCACCTTGCCCTTGGCGCTCTCGCGCGCGGCGCGCAGCACGGCAGCGATCTCGACCGGATGATGGCCGTAGTCATCGATGATGACGGCGCCGTTCCATTCGCCGACTTTGGTGAAGCGCCGCTTCACGCCGCCGAAATTGGCGAGCGCCTTGCGGATCACGTCGTCGGCGATGCCAAGCTCGTGCGCCACGGCGATGGCCGACGTCGCATTGAGCGCGTTGTGATTGCCGGGCATCGGCAGCGTGAGCTTGTCGATGGTGTGCGTGGTGTTGCCTTCGCGGTCGCGGAAACGAACCGAGAAATGCGAGGCACCGTTATTGTGGGTGAGATCAGACAACAGCACGTCGGCCTGCGGGTTCTGCCCGTAGGTGAGGATGCGGCGATCCTCGAGCTTGCCGACCAGCGTCTGCACCACCGGATGGTCGGTGCACATCACCGCGAAGCCGTAGAACGGGATGTTCTCGATGAAGGCGCGGAACGCGTCCTGCACCGCGTCGAAAGTGTGGAAGTGGTCGAGATGCTCGGGATCCACGTTGGTGACGATGGCGACGTCGGCCGGCAGCTTGAGGAACGTGCCGTCGGATTCGTCCGCCTCCACCACCATCCAGTTGCCGGCGCCGAGCCGCGCGTTGGTGCCGTAGGCATTGATGATGCCGCCATTGATCACGGTCGGGTCGAGCCCCCCGCCATCGAGCAGCGACGCGACCAGCGACGTGGTCGTGGTCTTGCCGTGCGTGCCGGCGATGGCGACGCAGGATTTCAGCCGCATCAGCTCGGCCAGCATTTCGGCGCGGCGCACCACCGGCAGCCGCTTGCCGCGGGCGGCGACGAGCTCCGGGTTGTCGCGCTTGATGGCGGAAGAGACGACCACCACATCGGCGCCATCGATGTTCTCGGCCTTGTGGCCAATCGCGACGGTGATGCCCTTGTCGCGCAGGCGCTTGACGTTCGCGCTGTCGGCGACGTCCGAGCCGGTGACGGTATAGCCGAGATTGGCCAGCACCTCGGCGATCCCGCTCATGCCGATGCCGCCGATGCCGACAAAATGCACCGGTCCGATGTCGCGCGGCAGTTTCATGCTTGGAATCCTCAGTCTCTAGGCCATTGGGCCGGCACAAGGCCGGGCGTCGCCGAAAAAGTCAAATCCCTGCCACCTGTACCACCACATCCGCAAGCCGTTCCGCCGCATCCAGCGTTCCGGCCGATTTCGCGGCGGCGGCCATGGCGGCGAGACGGGC
>DASXOK010000516.1:0-2664 GCA_036494425.1 Pseudolabrys sp. | reverse complement strand
CTTCAGCGGGGTGTTTTCGCCCACATTCTTCTCGAACACTTCGCCGTAATTGCCGACGAGCTTGATGACGTTGTAGGCCCATTTGTTCTCCAAACCGATCGACTTGCCGAAATCGCCTTCGGCGCCGAGCAGCCGGCGAATCGAAGGATCGTTCGAGCTCGTCATCTGGTCGACGTTCTTGGACGTCACGCCGAGCTCCTCGGCGTTGACCATGGCGAAATGCGTCCAGCGAACGAGATCGAACCATTTGTCGTCGCCGACGCGCACGACCGGCGCGAGCGGCTCCTTGGAGATGATCTCGGGGAGCACGACGTGATCGTCGGGCGCGACCAGCTTCAGTCGATCGGCGTAGAGGCCGGAGGCGTCCGTCGTATAGGCATCGCAACGCCCGGAATCGTAGGCCTTCACCGTCTCCGCGTCGGTCGCGAACACCACGCCTTCATACTTGATGTTGTTGGCGCGGAAATAGTCGGTGAGGTTCAATTCCGTCGTGGTGCCCTGCTGCACGCAGATCGAGGCGCCGTTGAGCTCGAGCGCTGAATTTACCTTCAGCGCCTTGCGTACCATGAACCCCTGGCCGTCGTAGTAGTCCACCCCGGTGAAGTTCAAGCCGAGCGAGCTGTCACGCGACGACGTCCAGGTCGTGTTGCGGACCAACACATCGACTTCGCCGGATTGCAGCGCGGTGAAGCGATCTTTCGCCGAGAGCGGGACAAACTTGACTTTCGTCGGATCGTTGAAGATTGCCGCGGCAATCGCGCGGCACACATCGACATCGAGCCCGGTCCAATTGCCTTGCGCGTCGGGAAGCCCGAAGCCGGCCAGTGTGCCGTTGGCACCGCAATTGAGCATGCCACGATCTTTGACGGTCTTGAGCGTCTGTGCCGACGCGCTCTGCGCAACGACGATGAACGCGAGCGCTATGAGTGCAGCAATTTTCTTCATCGATCGGCCCCCTTCGGCGCAGACTTGTTGATGCGGCACCCGTCTTGGGTGGGGCCAGACACTGTTGTACACCCGCCGCGCTCGTAACGCTGCGGCGGACACACAAATCCCGGCCTCTATTTCCGAGCTCCCCTCGGCCTTTCCATTCCAGAACGAACGCGTTGCAAGGTCAAGGGGTTGACGGTCGGCGTTGGAGTGGCGCGTATAGTCGCAGCCAGGCCTCACGGTTCCAAAAAAGCCGCCAATCTGATCGGATCAAGCCATCCTCATGAGCAAGAAGCCCAAAGCCCCGCTCGCGCCGGAGACCCGGCTGGTCGTTTCCGGCCGCGATCCACAGGCCTACCACGGATATGTCAATCCGCCCGTTTATCACGCCTCAACGATGCTTTATCCGACGGCTGAGGATCAGGTCGCGCATCGGGCCCGCTACAGCTACGGCCGCCGCGGGACGCCCACGTCGGAGGCGCTCGAGGCCGCGCTGACCGACTTGGAGGGAGAGGCTTGCGCCGGTGTCGCCTTGCTGCCGTCGGGCCTTGCTGCGATCTCCACTGCTTTATTCGCCGTGGCCGGCGCCGGCGACCATATCCTGGTGACCGACAGCGTCTACCGCCCGACCCGCACGTTCTGCGACACGATCTTCAAGCGCATGGGCGTCGAGACAACTTATTACGACCCGTTGATCGGTGCCGGTATCGAGACGCTGTTCAAGCCGAACACGCGCGCGGTGTTCACCGAGGCGCCCGGTTCGCAAAGCTTCGAGATGCAGGACATTCCGGTGATCGCGAAAATCGCGCACGACAAGGGCGCGCTGGTATTGACCGACAATACCTGGGGGACGCCACTCTATTTCCGCCCGCTCGAGAAGGGCGTCGATCTGTCGGTCCAGGCCGGCACCAAATATATCGGCGGCCATTCCGACATCATGTTCGGCTGCGTCTCAGCCAATGCCAAGACGTTGGCGCGATTGAAGGACACCGTCTACGGCCTGGGTCTTTGTGTCGGCCCCGACGACATCTACCTCGCACTGCGCGGCCTGCGGACGCTCGGCGTGCGACTGGCGCGGCACTATCACTCCGGCGTGCGCGTCGCGCGCTGGCTGGAGCAGCGGCCGGAAGTCCTGCGCGTCATGCATCCGGCGCTGGAAAGCGATCCGGGTCATACGATCTGGAAGCGCGATTTCGCCGGCGCCTGTGGCCTGTTCAGCATCGTGCTCAAGCCCTGCGACATGCGCGCCGTCTACGCCTTCATGAACGAGCTTCAGTTGTTCGGGATGGGCTATTCCTGGGGCGGCTTCGAAAGCCTGGTGATCGCGTTCGATTGCGCCGAGTATCGTTCGGCGACGCCCTGGGCGCCGGGGGGACCGACGTTGCGCTTCCACATCGGGCTCGAAGAGCCGGACGACCTGATCGCCGATCTCGAACAGGCGTTCGGGGCGATGAAGGCGGCGAAGTAAGCGTCTCGTCCCTCATCCTGACAGGATGAGGTCAGAGAGAAAAAGCCGACGCAGCGCGCGGCCGGCTTGTTTGGCTATCGCGCAAGGCACGACTCTTCGCCCGTATTCTTTGCGGCCCCGGGTAGGCCGTCGTCCAATTCGTTTCCACGCTGCCCCGAAACAAAATGCGAGGGCGCGCGGGACGCCAGAGGTCCCGAAGGACCCACGGACCTCGACGCCTCGCGACATCGAGGCTTGTCGAAGTCTGATCGTGCCGCAAGTCCGCC
>DASXOK010000515.1:0-8419 GCA_036494425.1 Pseudolabrys sp. | reverse complement strand
ACAAAAAGCACGCCGACCATCATCAGCGAGGTCGCGATCGGCAGCCGGATGAAGGGTGCGGAGATGCCGCCTGCCATGATCAGTGCGCCTTTTGCGAGTTGGTTTCGGACGCAGAGGCCGCCGGCGGATCGATCTCCACGTCCGAGCCGTTGGTCGACTTCTTCGCGGAGGCCTGGCCGCTCGACTCCGGCGCCGGGGCGGGCGCGGCGGTCGACGGACGCGGATCGACGAGCGCGTTTGCGACCAGCCGGTATTGTCCGGCGACGACGACGCGTTCGCCGGCATTGACGCCTTGCGTGACGACGGTTCTGTGGTCGCCCTCTTCGCCGGTTTTTATGTTGCGAACCGCGACTTTATTCTCGGGCCCTACGACGAAGGCATAAAGTCCGTTCGGCCCGTGCTGAATCGCATCGTTCGGAACGACCACGACGTTCTTCTGCGTGTTGACAAGGAGCCGCGTCGAGACCGACAGGCCCGGCCACAGCGCGTTGTCTTTGTTTTCGAACGTCGCCTTCATCTGGATCGTGCCGCTCGCTTGGTCGATCTGATTGTTGACGAGCGCGAGATGACCCTGCGCCAAGGTCCTGGTGCCGTCCGACGACAGGGCCACGACCGGCACATCGCCACCGGCGAGCGCCTTGTTGATCTGTTGAAGCTGCTCTTCTGGCGCCGTGAACACGACCGAGATCGGCTGCAATTTCACGATGCTGACAATTCCGGTCGTATCGGCGGCGTGCACGATGTTGCCCGGGTCGACCAGACGGAATCCGGTCATGCCCGTCAGCGGCGACTTGATGCTGGAGTAATCGAGCTGCGTCTGCGCATTGTCGATCGTCGCCTGATCGCCTTTGATCTGCGCGGTCAACTGATTGACCATGGCCTGCTGGGTATCGAGCTGCTGGCGCGAGCCCGCGTCACGTTCGGCGAGGGTCTGGTAGCGTGCGAGATCCAGCTTCGCATTGGCCAAATTGGCCTCATCCTGCGCCTTTTTCGCCTGCGCCTGTTCGAGCGCCGCTTGATAGGGCCGCGGATCGATCTGCACGAGCAGATCGCCCTGCTTCACCATCTGGCCTTGGCGGAATGCGACCTTCACCACCTGGCCGTCGACGCGGCTGCGCACCGTTACCGTATCGTAGGGCTGCACTGTACCAAGCCCGTCAAGATAAACGGGAAAGTCAGCCTTCGCGACGGTCTCGACGGTGACCGGGATCGGCGCAGGCCCTTTTGGCTTGCCATTTCCGGCTGTAGTCGAGCCGGTGCCTCCACCTATGGGTACCAATCGCCACGCGACGACAGCGGCAATCACCAGCAACACGAAAACCGTGGCGAGCCAGAGCGGCCGGCGCCACATCGAAGTCTGTCGATAAACCAAGAATTCGCTCCGTCGCCTGGAGAAATGGGGTCCAACCTAATAACGAACCTCAGGGGCTATACCTGTGGCCGGCGGGCTAGTTCCGCGTCGCATGAACAAAATTTAAGGGTCGCTTCCCGCTTCGACGACCGCCCCGGTGTCCGACCTATGCGCGGCGAGACTGAAGATTTCCTGACTGTCGCCGATCATGACGGATTACCGTATTGCCTCTGGATGTTGCAAAACATGCGCCAAGAATGCGGCGGCAGAGCGCCCGCGCCGGCCGCGTAAAGGTTACCCGGCGGAACAGGTGGCTGCGCGATCGCTTCTTGTGCATCTATTTGCTGCGCGCAAGCCGTGATCGAACGCTTGCGGAGAACGACGGCAGACGGCCCAGTCGCATGAGGTGCTCATACGGCCGGCACCGTTCTCTCAACTGGACATGCAAAACTGAAATGTTGACGATGACAAAGTGGTGCCCTGTTTGCGGGGATGCGATGATGCGCGTCGCGAGCGATGGCACGTCGATCATGCACCGATGCAAGTCCTGCAAGACCGAGGTCGCGAAGCCCATGACGAACGAGCGCAAGCGCCGCCCGGCATCATGGCGGGTTCGCCGTTGCGGCCGCGCAGTCCTGCCGGGGCGGACCGCGCGATCGTTCCGGCTTGCGAACGCGAGCTAGCGGCTGTCCCCTACTTCGCCGCGTGTCCCGAGAGCTCGGCTAGATCGGCCTGATGCGCGGCTTCCTTGGCCATGTACAGACCGTAGTCTTCCGGCGTGTTGGGCTTCTCCGGCACCGTCATGCCGAGCGGCTCGACGCGGCTGCGGAATGCCGCAGTTTCAATGGACTCGTTCAGCGCCTTGTTGAGCTTGGCAATGACGGCCTTCGGCGTGCCTTTCGGCGCCGAGAGGCCGACAAACGCCGCATGCACGAAGCCTGTGAAGCCGAGCTCGATCATCGTCGGCGTCTCGGCCAAGACGGTCAGGCGCTTTGCGCTGGTGACGGCTAGCACCCGCAACTGCCCGCCATCGATCAAGCCCTTCGCACTCGGGTAAAACACGAACGACGCATCGACGTCGCCGCTCGCCACTGCGGCGGCCGCGGGCCCCGTACCCTTGTATGGCACCTGCACGAACGTCGTTCCGGCAAGGGAGTTGAGCTGGTCCACCGCGATCGCCGGCGTGGTCGCGGCCCCCGACGTCGAGAAGTTCACCTTTGCCGGATTGGCTTTGGCGTAACTGACGAGGTCGGACACTGACTTGTACGGCGCGCTGGCCTTCACGATCAACACCAGCGGCGGGCCATCGACGACCTTGCCGACGGGCGCAAGATCCGTGAGCGCGTCATAAGGGACCTTGAGATAGTAGAAGTTCTGCACTTCCGAGAGCGCGCTCACGAGCATGGTGTATCCGTCCGGCTCGGAACGCACCACGTAGGAGCCGCCGGTAATCCCCGAAGCACCCGCCTTGTTCTCGACGATGACGGACTGGCCGAGCCGTTGCTGCATTTCCGGCGCGAGGATGCGCGCTGGGATATCGGTGAGGCCGCCGGGCGCGAACGATACGACGAGCGTCACCGGGCGCGTCGGAAAGTCTTGCGCATGAACAGGCAGCGCCGAGGCGACAATGGCGGCGAAAGTCAGAGACACAAGTGACTTCATTTCGGGCTAGCTCCGTTGGTTGGAGTGGTCCGGCAAAGACAAAGTATCTAGTTCCGGCGCAGGGGCGGACGATTGCAGACATCGAGCGCCGCCGCGGCATAGATGCGCGCGGCTGCCACGACGTCGTCCAGGAGGACGTGATCGCCGACCTCGTGCATCGAGCGCCCCTTGGCGTCGGGATGCAGCCTCCCGCCAGGACCGAACTGCACGCAGGGCACATCGTAGCGGCTCAGGTGAACGGCATCGGAGCCGGGCCTGCGCAGGAACGCCTTGGTCGCGTGCCCCATGATCTTCTCCTGGGCGCCGCGCAGCCCATCGACGACGGGCAATCCCTCGTCGATCATGAGCGGCGGATCCGTGACAAGGAAGCTCAGCGACGGCTCCTTGGCCTTCGTCCGATCGGCAAAGTTTCTCAGCACAGAGCGAAGCTGCCGCTTAACATCATCCGCGTGCTGACCGGGCACAGTTCGTATATCGAGATAGACGCTGCACTCGTGCGGATTGCGCGACAGGCGCCACGGCGCCCCCGCCTTGATGCAAGCGAGTGTGACGTTCGCCTGCTCACCCATGGCCGTGTTGGCCGTCCGGAAGTCCGCCGCCCATCGATCGATATCGTCGCAAAGCGAGCGCGCCAGATCGATTGCATTGACGGTCCCCGGCTTGTTCGTTAGGGCCGAGTGCGCAACGCTGCCATGAAGCGTGATCTTCACCCAGATGCAGCCCATGTTCGCCGTGCAGATACGAAGCGCGGTCGGTTCGGCGAGCAGCGCGTAATCGGCGGTGACACCGTGCCCGACCATGTGCTTGGTCCCCACGCCGTAGCCGGAATAGTCGGCGCCCTGAAACTCCTCGACCGGCGCCTTCTCGATCTCACCGACGACGCCACCGAATACGAGATCGCCCGGCAGCGACACGCCGGCCTTGGCGATCGCCTCCATGGCGACCAGCAGACCGGCCAAGCCGCTCTTCATGTTGTTAGCACCAAGGCCCCAGATCCAGCCGTCGCGATAGATGCCTTTCGGGCGGAAGCCCTCGCCGACGAGGTGCTCCTCATCACCGCTGTAGGACGTATCCATGTGGCCGGTGAATAGAAGATTCGTTCCGCTGCCGCTCCCCGGCATATGCGCGATGGCGTTCGGTCGGCCCGGCTGGACGGGCTGCGCCTCCGCGTCAATGCCGGCGCGCGTGAACCGCTGGATGATGTACTCGGCCATTCCGGCTTCGTGGCCGGTCGGGCTCCGGATGTCGATCATGTCCAGAAGGGTTTGCTTTATCGCGTCGGGTGTAATCAGGCTCAAGACGTCGGACGCATCCGGATTGCGCATGCACTGGCCTTTTAATTAACTCGGATTAATCGCGTGGATTATCGGATCGGTTGGCAAATAGCAGCGTACCGCCGATTCTGCCGGCATCGCAATGTCATCTGCGGCGGGATCGACCCGCTCGACTATGACGCAGCGTGTGGCGGGGTCAGAAACCGGGTGATGAGCGTCGTGAGCAGCTTGGTGCCCTTTTTCGTGTCGATCTTGGGATCGCGGATCGGCAGCGTCTTCAAGCCGTCGAACACGCTCATCAGGATCGCCGCCGTCAACTCCGGATCGAGAGACGCGTCGATCTGCTTGCGCGCCTGACCCTTGCGGATGAAGTCGGCAAGGAGCCGCCGCACGTTCCGGCTGTGCTCCTGCAACACTTTGGCCAGCGCCGGATTGCGATCCGCTTCCGCCAGCAGATCGAGAAGAAGCACGCGGCCGGAACGGTCATGCCGCGCCTTTGTCTGTTGCACCTCGGACGCGAAGGCCGCGAGAACATCCGGGCTGTCCACGATCTGACTGAAGCGCTCGTTCGCCGCCTCCAGGCCACCCTCGACCATGGCGGCGACGATCGCCTCCTTGCTGGCGAAGTAATGATAAAGGTGGCCGGGGCTGATCTTGGCTTCGGCGCAGATGTCGGAGATCGAGGCGCCCTGGAAACCATCGCGCGCAAAGCAGCGCCCCGCCGCTTCCAGGATTTCCTGGCGCTTTTCTTGATGTTTGACCGGGTCGACCTTGCGCATGGTAGAGACCTTTTAAACTAGAACAATCGATCTAGTAAAGCTTGACGCGGCCGGATGCCACTGATAAATAGATAGAGTGATCGATCTATGAATTAAGCCCCCGCCCGCGTGAAGGAGATTCAATATGCCGATGTCTATTGCGTCCGCCCGCCAACCGGCCGCCGGCGGCAGCCTGTTCGAACACGCAATCTCCCGCCTGCTCATGCGCCCGGCCCGCGTCACTGAAACAGTGACGTTGTCCGCGACGTTCCGGCTCATCGATCTCGACTGCGAGGCGCTCAAGGATTGCGCCTGGTCGCCGGGCGACAAGATTGAACTCGAATTCGATGGCGGGCTCACTGCCCGCAGCTACACGCCGATCATGGTGGATCGTGCGGCCGGCCACACGCGCATCCTTGCCTATAGCCGCGGCACCGGCCCCGGCAGCGAATGGGTGCGCGGTGTCGCCCTGGACGACGAGTGTCAAATCCTCGGACCGCGCAATTCACTCGATCTCAGTGGTCTGAAGCCGCCGACCGTGGTGTTTGGCGACGAGACCTCGTTCGGGCTCGCTGCCGCCTTGCAGCGGAACGCCCTCAACCCGCGCGGGCTGCACGCCATCTTCGAAGTGACTGCGTTGCCCGAATCGCTGATGGTGCTCGACACCATGGGCATCATGGCCTCGGCGGTGATCGAACGCCGGGCGGATCAATCGCATCTTGCCGAGGTCGCTGAGACGATCCTCCGTGTCATGGATGACCGCACCACGTTCATCCTGACCGGCAAATCGCAGTCGATCCGCCATGTCGCCCGCGCGCTCAAAGGGCGCGACGTGGCGGCGCGGCGGCTGAAGATGAAGGCCTATTGGACACCCGAAAGAGCCGGATTGGATTAGCCTCCAGCCAGGCGAGGGAATGGGGGGACCTCACACGACCATACCGGAAGATCGCCAGAGGCTGTTTCTCGAAGGACCGATCGGCACGGCGCTTGTCCGGCTCGCGGTGCCGATCATCCTCGGGAACGTCCTGCAAACCGGCTATCAGCTCACTGACGCATTCTGGGTCGGACGGCTGGGCGCGGCCGCCGTGGCGGCAGTCTCCGTCAGCTTTCCCATCACCTTCCTTGTCATCGCCTTAGGCTACGGCCTCGCCGTCGCCGGTGCGACGCTGTCCGCGCAATACATGGGCGCGGGACGCCAGGACATGGTCAATCACGTCGCCGCCCAGACGATGCTGATGGTGGCCATTACATCCGTCGTCATCGGCGGCGCCGGCTACATCGTCGCGCCCTATCTGCTCGAACTGATCGGCGTAGCGCCCGACGTCTACCAAGGCGCGCTCGGCTTCATGCGCGTCTCCTTCGTCGGCATCGTCTTCGTGTTTCTCTACGGCATGTTCCAGGCGCTGATGCGCGGCGTCGGCGAGACACGCGTGCCGCTGCTGATCGTGCTGGGAACGGTGATCCTCAATTTCGCGCTCGATCCGCTGTTCATTTTCGGCTGGGGTCCGTTGCCGCCGCACGGCGTGATGGGTGCGGCGCTCGCGACCTTGGCGACGCAGGCTCTGGCGGCGGCGCTCGGCATCGTCATCTTCCTGCGTGGCCGGCATGGCATCCGGCTCTCGTGGGCCGACTTCCGGCCCGATGCGCCTTACATCAAACGCGCCTTCTTGTTGGGCTTTCCCGGCTCCATCGAGCTCTCGACGCGCGCGCTCGGGCCCATGCTGATGTCGTTTCTGGTGGCGAGCTTCGGCACCGTGACCCTCGCGGCCTATGGTGTCGGCTCGAACATCTTGCAGTTCGTGACCATACCGGCGATGGGCCTGTCGATGTCCGTGTCCACTTTGGTGAGCCAGAACATCGGCGCGGGCAATGTGCAGCGCGCGGCGCGGGTGGCGACGCTCGGCGCGGCGTCCGGCTTCGTCATCCTCACGCTGGTGGGCGTCGTCGCCTATGCGCTGGCGCCGGCCTTCGTCGCCTTCTTCGTGCCGAACGATGCGGACGTCATCGCCGAAGGCGCGCTCTTCATTCGCGTGATGTGCTTGGCCTGGGGTGGGATCGGCGTGCAGCTCTGCATCGTCTCGGCGTTCCGCGCGTCGGGAAACATGCTGATGGCGATGGTCATCGCGATGGTCACGCAATTCGTCTTCCAGTTTCCCCTCGCCTATGTCCTCTCCAAACATACCGCGCTCAATGCCGTCGGCGTGTGGTGGTCGTTTCCGATCACCAACATCGCGGCGGCGGCGGTCGCGGCCGCCTGGTTCGCGCAAGGCGGATGGAAGAAGACGCGCCTGACCGACGAGGACAAAGAAGTCGCGCTCGCGGCGGACGAGACGATTATCGAGGAGGGGATTCGTTAAAGGCGGATTACGATAGCGCGCCCTACTCGGCCGCCTGCACCGGCACGGCGTCGGCCGCGTGCCCCGTGGCGCGGATGGCGTCGTCGCGATACTTGCGCTTGAGCGCCGCCTCGCCGCCGGTCGTCGCGTGATAGAGATCGAGCGCGTCGAACTCGTCGGCCTTGGGCGCCGCGATTGCCAGATCCGAATAGGTCCAACGGTCGGGCGCCTTCAGCGCCGCCGTCAGCATGGCCTTGCAGCGCAGATAGACGCGCGCGTACTGCCAGACCTTGATCGCGGTGCCGCCCCAATACTTCGCATAGAACATGAGCGGATTTTCCAGCGGCAGCCCGTGCCGCCGGTCGCGCCGCGCCTTCATCCGCAGCGCGCCGCCTTCGAGCGGATGCACGCCCTCGAACAGGATCATCAGATAGAACCACAGGATCGTCGACAGCGTCGTGCCCGGACGCCCTATCTTGCTGGCGCAGGTGCGGCGCAGGATCGTGTTGATGTGCTCCGGCGTATAGAAGGCGTGCCAGGCAGCGTGATAGGCCTCCTCCCACTCCGCATCCGACATCGCACCTGAGTGATGCGAGACCCGGTGGTTCAAGTCGTATTTGTTCATGTCCGGGTCCATCCACACGCCCTTGGCCGAGAGCGTTTTGTGGTCTTCCGAGCCCGGCAGCGGCGTCAGGAAAAAGAACTCGAGAATGTCGATCGGCAGCTCGCGTTTGATGATCTCGATGTCGCGCAGGATCGACGCCTTGGTGTCGGCCGGGAAGCCGAGAATGTATCCCGCGTAAGTGATGGCGCCGTGGTTGCGCCACATCTGCAGCATCTCGCGGTATTCGGTGATCTTGTTCTGCCGCTTCTTGGCGGCGATCAGGTTGTCGGGGTTGATGTTCTCCAGCCCGATGAAGACGCGCCGCACGCCGGCGCGCGACGCCTTCTCGATGAAGCCCGGGATCTTGTGGCAGAGCGTATCGACCTGGATGGTGAAGCCGATATTCATCTTCTCTTTCTCCCGCATCTGGATCA
>DASXOK010000514.1:0-3251 GCA_036494425.1 Pseudolabrys sp. | reverse complement strand
GTGCCAGCGGCGACGCGCGACGCAGTGATCGCGGTCGCGAGCACGCTTGGCGTTCTGGTGCCGCCCTCGCTGGTGCTCATCTTGCTCAGCGACGCGATGTTGTCGGCGCACACATTCGCCGTGACCGAAACCGGCCGCAGTGACCGTGTGATCAACACGCAAGATGTGTTTCATGCGGCGCTGGTGCCGGCGGGGATTTTCCTCGCGCTCTGCCTGGGTCTCGCCTGGTTCGCCGGACGCCGCGCCGCGCGCGCCCCGGTGCGTCTCCCACTCACGCGCGGCCAAGGTCTGCTCGCGGCCCTATCGCTGCTCACTCTTGTCGCGCTTCTGGGCGGGGTCGCCACCGGCTATTTCTATGCTGTCGAAGCGGCCGCCGTCGGGGCCTTCACGCTGCTGGTGGCCGGCCTCATCACCGGACGCCTGTCGGGGAAAGTCATGCCGAGCCTTCTGCATGACGCTCTCGCCATCACCGGCGCGCTGTTCACGCTGCTGCTGGCGGCGACGACCTTCACCCTCGTGCTACGGCTCTTGGGCACCGACCGGCTGGTCAGCCATCTGGTCGCCGCCGTACCCGGAGGCGACATACCCGCCGCGGCGGTGGTGCTGGCGATCATCGGGCTCTGCGCGTTTGTGCTCGATGCCTTCGAGATCATCTTCGTCATCGTCCCGATCGTGATCCCGCCGCTGCTCATCCGCGTGGCGGATGCGCGTTGGGTTTCGGTGCTGGTGCTGTTGACCTTGCAGTCGAGTTTTCTGCTGCCGCCGTTCGGTTATGCCCTGATGATGGTACGCGGCGCGGCCAGGGACCCCGCCCCGTTCCGGCCTTTCGTCCGTGCTCTGGTCCCATTCCTCGCCGCGCAATGGCTGCTGCTGCTGGCTGTGCTGCTCGTTCCTTCACTGGTCCACTTGGCTGACAATGCCGTGAGCCTCAGCCGGGCTCCGGCGACTCCTCTCTCCGCCGATGAAATCAACAAGCGTCTCAATGAGATGGTGCCCATGCAGGCGCCGCCCGGAGACTGAGGCCTGCTTGACCCCCTCGGGGGCGCGCCTTAAGACCCCAAGGAGCAAGGCTGGACCGGCATGATCGTCCTGATCGACAATTACGACAGCTTCACCTTCAACCTGTTCCATTATCTGGGCGGGCTGGGGGCGGATGTCGCCGTGCACCGCAACGACAAGATTTCAGTCGCAGATGTGATCTCTTCGGAGCCCGAGGCGATCGTCCTCTCGCCCGGCCCCTGCACGCCGAACGAGGCCGGCATCTGCCTCGATCTCATCGATAAGGCCGCCGACAAGATCCCGCTGTTCGGCGTCTGCCTCGGCCACCAGGCGATCGGCCAGGTCTTCGGCGGCAAGGTGGTGCGCGCGCCGGTGCCGGTTCACGGCAAGTTGTCCGAGATCAAGCACAAGGGTACGGGCGTCTTCCGCGGCATCAACGGGCCGTTCCAGGCGACGCGCTATCACTCGCTCGTGGTCGAGCGCGCGAGCCTGCCGGGCACACTCAGCGTCAATGCCGAGACCGGCGACGGCCTCATCATGGGCATGATGCATGAAAGTCTGCCCCTGCATGGCGTGCAGTTTCATCCTGAGAGCATCACCTCCGAGCACGGTCATTTGATGCTAAAGAATTTTCTCGATCTCGCCGCCGCCTGGAACGCACAGCGCGGACGCACGTCCACGCCGTCACGTAAAGCGGCAGCGTCCTTGCACGCGGCGACCTGAGGGGGGCGCTCTTTCATGGCTGACGAATTCAAGGCGCTCATCGCCAAGGTCGCGACCGGCGCGAGCCTCACGCGCGAGGAATCGGCCAGCGCCTTCGACCGTATGATGTCGGGCGAAGCCACCCCTTCGCAGATGGGCGGCCTCTTGATGGGCCTGCGCGTGCGCGGCGAAACGGTGGACGAGATCACCGGCGCGGTCACGACCATGCGGGCCAAGATGCTGGGCGTGAAGGCACCCGCTGACGCGGTCGATGTCGTCGGCACGGGAGGCGACGCCTCGGGCTCCTACAACATCTCGACCTGCGCCGCCTTTATCCTGGCCGGTTGCGGCGTCCCGGTCGCCAAGCATGGCAACCGCGCGCTGTCGTCCAAGTCCGGCGCTGCCGATGTCCTGCAGGCGCTCGGCGTCAAGATCGATCTGAATTCGGAGCAGGTCGGCACCTGCATCCGCGACGCCGGCATCGGCTTCATGTTCGCGCCGGCGCATCATCCGGCGATGAAGAACGTAGGCCCAACGCGGGTCGAACTCGGCACCCGCACGATCTTCAATCTGCTCGGTCCCCTGTCGAACCCGGCCGGTGTCAAGCGACAGATGATTGGTACATTCTCGCGCCACTGGATCGAACCGATGGCGCAGGTGCTCGCCAATCTCGGCTCCGAGAGCATCTGGGTCGTGCACGGCTCGGACGGGCTCGACGAGATCACAACCTCCGGCGCGACCAGCGTCGCCGAGTTGAAGGACGGCAATATCCACACCTTCGATATCACGCCGGAGGATGCCGGCCTGCCGCGCACCAAGCCGGAGGCGCTGCGCGGCGGCGACGCCGACCACAATGCCAGGGCCTTGCTCGACGTGCTCAAGGGCAAGCCGGGCCCGTTCCGCGACGTGGCGGTGCTCAATGCCGCAGCCGCCCTGATCGTTGCCGGCAAGGCCAAGGACTTGAAGGACGGGGCGGCAATCGCCACTAAGTCGATTGACAGCGGCGAGGCCGAAGGCCGGCTCGACCGCCTGATTGCCGTGTCCTGCGCTACCGTGGAGGCCTGATCTTTGTCCGATATCCTCGCCAAGATCGAAGCCTACAAGCGCGACGAGATCGCGGCCGCCAAACGCGCCCGCCCGCTGGCGGCGCTTGAGCAGGAGGCGAAGGCGGCCGCACCGCCGCGCGGCTTCCTCAAGGCGATTGAGCGGCGAATCGGCGCGGGCGACTATGCCCTGATTGCCGAGATCAAGAAGGCGAGCCCGTCCAAGGGCTTGATCCGCGCCGATTTCGACCCGCCGGCGCTGGCCAAGGCCTATGAGGACGGCGGCGCCACCTGTTTGTCGGTGCTGACCGACGCGCCCTCGTTCCAAGGCCGCCCCGAATTCCTCGGCCAAGCCCGCGCTGCGATCAAATTACCTGCTTTGCGCAAGGACTTCCTGTACGAAGCTTATCAAGTTGTTGAGGCGCGGGCGCTGGGCGCAGACTGCATTTTGATCATCATGGCCGGCGTCAGCGACGCGGCCGCCAATGAGATAGAAAGCGCCGCATT
>DASXOK010000513.1:0-4234 GCA_036494425.1 Pseudolabrys sp. | reverse complement strand
CTTCGCGCTCTTGGTCTATGCCTCGGCCTGGCTCAAATGCCGCTATCCGGATGCTTTCGCCGCAGCACTTCTGAACGCACAGCCGATGGGCTTCTACGCGCCGTCGCAGATCGTGCGCGATGCGCGCGAGCACGGCGTCGAGGTGCGCCCGCCTGACGTCAATCATTCCGATTGGGATTCGACATTGGAGGAAGGCCCGCACGCGGCCGAGCGCCTGCATGAAATGCATCGTGATATGTGCGACGATGTGCGCACGACGCATGCCATTCGTTTGGGGTTGCGGGAGATCAAGGGGCTGAGTGAGGAAGACGCGAAGCTGATTATGGCGCGGCGCACCTCTCCCCGCTTGCGGGGAGAGGTCGACCCGCCGAAGCGTAGCGTAGGCGGGGCGGGTGATGGGGATTCATCACAGCCTGAGCCTATCGATAGGCCCCCTCACCCGGCTCGCAGCTTCGCCGCTCGTCACCCTCTCCCCGCAAGCGGGGAGAGGGAAATCCCCTACGACTCCGTGCGCGATGTGTGGCTGCGCACCGGCCTTTCCCCGCGCGTACTGGAGCGGCTGGCGGATGCCGATGCTTTCAACTCGCTCGGTCTCTCGCGGCGCGATGCGCTGTGGGCGGCGAAGGCGCTCGGCCGCGTCGGCGACCGCGATGATGACCTGCCGTTGTTTGGGGGCACCTCTCCCCGCGCCACTCTTTCTTCACCTCTCCCGCTTGCGGGGGAGGTCGACGCGCGATGCGCGGCGGGAGGGGGCTCTTCCTCAGCAACACCCCCTCCCCAACCCTCCCCCGCAAGCGGGGAAGGGAGTCAGGCTGCGGTAAGCGGCGCATTTGCGCTCGTCACATCACGCGAACCCGAAGTCGCCTTACCCCCCATGCCGATCGGCGAGGAGGTCGTGAACGACTATCGCTTCCTGCGCCTGTCGCTGCGTGCGCATCCGGCGCAGTTCCTGCGCGCCGATCTCGCCCAGCGCGGCATCCTGCGCAACGACGCGCTGCGTGGCATCGCCTCTGGACGGCGCGTGCGCATCTCCGGCCTCGTCACCTGCCGGCAGCGGCCGGGCTCGGCCAAAGGCGTGGTGTTCATGACCATCGAGGACGAGAGCGCGGTGGCCAACGCCATCGTCTGGCCGAAAGTGTTCGAGCGCGCGCGTCCGATCGTGCTCGGCGCGCGCTACATCGCGGTGAGCGGCCGCGTGCAATCGGAGTCGGGCGTCATCCACGTCGTGGCCGACGAGCTCGAGGACCTTACGCCATGGCTGGCGCAGCTTGCCGAGCACGGCGCCGATATCGACGGGCTCGCGCGTTGCGACGAAGTGCGCCGGCCGATCGAGGAGATGCGCGAGGCGCGCGCGCAAGGCGGACGCGAGAGCCGGCTGGTGAAGCTGATGCGCGAGATGCCGGAGCTCGCCGCCGATCTTGACGTCACCGCGCGCGGCTCGGCGCACGCGCCGACGCGGAGAAGCGGGTAGATGCGTGTCCCGGGCGCGGCGCAGCACCACTTGGTGATGCGCCGCAAACCCGGGACCTTATAGAATTCCGAGCCTGATACGGCCCCGGATCTGCGCTGCATCACTTCGCTTTCGCTCGTGCTGCACCGCGTCCGGGGCACACACCATTCACATCGGCGGAGCGACATCGCGGCCGACAGTCACGCGCGCGGCGGCGAGCGTGCCGTCCGCCTGACGCGTCGCCGTCGGGATCATGATGGCCGCGCCGGCCTTCAGATCGCTGGTGCTGCCGGGCACCAGGCTCACGATCTTCGTATCGGGCGTCACATCGATGGTCTTCTTGCCGCCCTGGAAGTCGAGCGTGAGCTGCGTGCCG
This sequence comes from Pseudolabrys sp., assembly GCA_036494425.1. Classification (GTDB taxonomy): domain Bacteria; phylum Pseudomonadota; class Alphaproteobacteria; order Rhizobiales; family Xanthobacteraceae; genus Pseudolabrys. The sequence continues at coordinate 2,408 of DASXOK010000513.1, read as the reverse complement.
CTGGCGCTCGTCACCGCGCCGCCCATCGTGCTCTTGCCGCTGGGCGAGGGCGCAACCGTGCCGTTGGTCATCGAGCTCTTCGGCCCAATGTCATAAGCGCGGTCACCCTCGCCGGTGCCGCGCATCGACTCCGGAAAAATATGCACTTCTTCCGCCTTCCAGCCGCCGCCCTGTTCCGGCAAAGCCGCCGCGCCGACGAAGCTGCCCGGCTTGATGTCGGAAAGCTGCGCCTTCACCACCGCGGCGATCTTCGCATCGCCGACGAGCTTGACCTTGAGATCCTCGCCGGCCCGCGACTTGATGGTGAGAACGGGCCCGTCAACCTGCTCGATCGTGCCGCGCACGCGCACGTTCGTCTGTTGTGCGGAAGCAGAGCCGAGAGCGAGCGCCACGCCGCACAGGGCGCCGAGAAACAAACGCATCTTCATTGTCTTGATGATCCTTCACGTCGCGCCGCCCCTCTTGAAACATCGTCACATCGCCGGCCGCACGTTGCGGCCGATATAAAGCGTCTTCGCCACGACCGTTCCATCGGCCGCCTTCTCCGAACCCATGATGATCACCGGCGTGCCCGCTTTCAACTCGCTCTTGTCGCCCGGCGCGACCGCCGCGATCACAGTTTGCGCCGTGACCAGGATCTTCTTCTCACCGTCTTTATACTTGACCATCAGCGTGTCCCCGTCCTTCGCCTGCACCATGCTCTCGACGTACGCATTGGTCATCGTGCTGCCCGGCCGCGCATCCCAGGGGCCGTGCCGGTCCGGCACCACGCCGCGCTGAGCCGGGAGGAAGATGTGGATCGAAAATGCCTCGATGCTGCCGTCGGGTTGCGGCATGCCGGCAACGCCGATGAAGCTGTCGGTCTTGATGTCGGCGAGCGAGGCTTTCACCAGCGCCGCGACGCGCGCGTCATCGGCGACCTTCACGGTCATGGCGCCGCCGTCACGCGTCTTGAGCGACAAAGTGGTGCCGTCGGCCTTCTCGATCTCGCCGCGGATGCGCGGCGCCTGCTGCGCCAGCGCGGTCGTTCCGCCAACCAGACATAGAATGGCTGCGACCGCAAAGGCACGCCGCATCGTGGACAGCATGGGCATCCTCGCCTCCCCTGAGCGCCGGTTCATCTGACTTGCTGCAGGCAGGCCAACCCGGCCCGCAGCGCCGGCCTATCAGGCGGAGAACCCCTCGCCGCGCGACTTATTCCTGCGCTTTGTCTTCGGCGCCGGCGTCACATTTTCTTGAGGTTTGTTTTGTTGATTTGCCCCGGCCAGGTCGGCCTCGACCAGCGCGCGCAATTCCGGCGTCACCTCAGGGCGCACGCCGAACCAGAGCTGGAAGCCACGCACCGCCTGATGCAGCAACATGCCGAGCCCATCGGCGGTGCGCAGGCCACGCGCCTTGGCCGCCGCCAATAGCGGGGTGACCAGCGGCGCATAGACAAGATCGGCGACGACCAGTGAATCGGGAGAGCGCAGATTGATCTCCAGCCGCGGCTCTCCGGTCATGCCCAACGTGGTGGTATTGACCAACAGCCCGGCGCCGCCGAGCAGGCCCGTCGTTTCGTCCCAGCCGGCGACCTTCACGCGCGAACCGAATTGCTTCTGCAAAGCCTGTGCCCGCTCCGGCGTGCGGTTGATCAAATAGATGCGGCGAACCTCGCGCGCGAGCAGCGCGTAGACCACCGCGCGCGCGGCGCCGCCGGCGCCGAGCACAACCGCCGACTCCAGTCCGCGATCCCAGCCGGGCGTCGCGGCGTCGAGATTGGCGAGGAAGCCTTCGACATCGGTGTTGGTGGAACGCAGCGTGGCATCGTCGTACCACAGCGTGTTGGCGGCGCCGACCGCGCGCGCGCGATCGTCCGGCGACGACAATGCGAGGGCGGCCTCCTTGTGCGGCACCGTGACATTCGCGCCGACAAAGCCGCGCTCGCGCAGGCTCTTGATGAAATCCGCGAACGCGTCGGGCGGCACCGCCTCGCGGCGATATTCCGCATCGAGCTTGTGCAGCTTGATCCAGTAATTGTGGATGAGCGGTGAGCGCGAATGCCCCGCCGGCCACGCGATGACGCACGCAGCCTTGGCCGGCGAACTCATTGCTCATCGACCACGGTATTGCGCAGCACGCCGATTTCCGGACATGCGATCTCGATCGTGTCGCCGGCTTTCAGCCAGACCGGAGGATCGGTGCGCGGGCCGAGCTTCACCGGTGTCCCGGTGACGATGACGTCGCCCGGCTTCAGCGTCATGAAGGTGCTGATGTAGACGATCAGATCGGAGAACGACTTGATCATGCTTGCGGTGGTGTCGTCCTGCGTGACCTCCCCGTTGATCTTCACCGTGATGCGCAGCGGCTTCGACAGGTCGACCTCGTCGGTGAGCGCGATCCAAGGGCCGATGCTGCCGGTCGCATCC
>DASXOK010000512.1:0-2482 GCA_036494425.1 Pseudolabrys sp. | reverse complement strand
CGGGGAGCGCCGAACGACTTGTCGAGGACGACGTTGCGGCCCTTGGGGCCGAGCGTGACCTTCACCGCGTTGGCGAGAATGTCGACGCCGCGCAGCATACGGTCGCGCGCGTCGACGGAGAATTTGACGTCTTTAGCAGCCATTGTGATGTCCTCTGTTTCCTAGACCCTCATCCTGAGGAGCCACGCCGAAGCCCGAAGGACGGAAGCGGGCGTCTCGAAGGATGAGGCCGATTAATAGTTGCTCTCGTCCTTCGAGACGCCTGCCTGCGGCAGGCTCCTCAGGACGAGTGCTCTGCCTTACGCGGCTTTCTTCTTGGCGACGCCGCCTTCGATGACGCCCATCACGTCGGACTCCTTCATGATCAGGAGATCCTGGCCGTCGATCTTGACCTCGGTGCCCGACCACTTGCCGAACAGCACCACGTCGCCGACCTTGAGATCGATCGGGATGAGCTTGCCGCTCTCGTCGCGGCCACCCGGGCCGACGGCGACGATTTCGCCCTGGCTCGGCTTTTCCTTGACGGTGTCGGGAATGATGATGCCGCCGGCAGACTTTTCCTCGGCATCGATGCGCTTGACGACGACGCGGTCGTGAAGCGGGCGGAACTTCATGGCAGTCCTCCTAAGTTTTTGAACGATCTGGCTTTTTCGGGACCCGGCTGGTTCCCCCACCGGCCCCTGAGGGCCAAATGGGAGGCGCATTTTCGGGCCACAAGGGCCTTCCGGAAATTTTTTAGCACTCATCGCGCTTGAGTGCCAACAATAACGAAGCCCCCGCGGCCCCGATGGTGAATCGCGGCGCCGGAACATTGCACCATCGTTGCCGGTTATCCGTGGCCGCTCATGAGGATCGGCGGCGGGGTTGTTAGCAGGCTTGGAGGAATGCTGCTAACGCCTTGATTTTACACAGAATGTTTACCTTTTCGGCTTGCAATGCACGGAGCCGGGAATGGAAACTTCGAGTCCCACCACACGGAGGGCTGAGATGGTTTCGCAGGACTTCCTGAAGCAGGTCAACGGTTACGGTCTGACCACCGCGCACATCTTGTACCGGCGTCCCGATCACCACTGGCTGCTGCAGTCCTACGTCTGGCAGAATTACGATCTCTTTCCCGAATTCCCGGAATTGCACCGCTTCCTCGCCTTCTGGCAGGAGAAGCTAGAGGGCCCGCTGCACTCGGTGCAGGTGGCGCACGCCAAGCTGATCAAGCCGGCCGAACTGAAGGCCATCGACAGCGAGTTCAGGCTGCATTAGGCGGCGGAGCAATTCCGCGCGACGGGCTAGGCGTTTTTTATCCCTCCCCCGGCTTGCGGGGAGGGTGGCGAGTGTCAGCGAGCCGGGAACGGGTTGCTGCCTGCCATTGTGATGACGCAAAATCCGGCATAAGGAACAGTCGCCTAAGTCTCTGGGGGAAGTTGCCTTGCCGTTTCGCGCCGTATCGAATCTTGCCATCGTGTCTGCTGCCGCGCTGGCTGTGGCCTTGGGCGGGTGCTCGGGCGGCAGCAGCTTCGATATGAGCAAGGTCAATCTCGTCCCGAAAACATCGGACATCTTCACCACGCCGGACTGGGCGCGGCCGGCCGCCAATAATGTGGGCGATCTGGGTCCGGCGAAGCCGGTTGGGCCGGAGGACCTGGTGAGCGCCGATGGCGCTTGCCCGCCGGCGCCGCCGGAGCCGGGACAGGCGCAAGCCGCGGCCGCGCCGCCGCCGGCCAATGCCGCGGTCGGCACGCCGGCCGGCGATCTCGGCAGTGCGCAGGCGCCGCTCGATCCAAACGCGCCGCAGGCGCTGGGCGGCATCGCGCTCGGTATGACCGAATGCCAGGCGGTGCGCCGCGCCGGCCAGCCGAGCAACGTCGCGATCAGCGCGGGCAACAACGGCGAGCGCAAGGTCGTGCTGACTTATCTCACCGGCAGCTGGCCCGGCATCTATACCTTCAACGCCGGCCGGCTGAAGGTGGTCGAAGCCGCGCCGGGGCAGGAGAAGCCGAAGCCGGTGAAGAAGAAGCCGGCCAAGCGCGCCAAGAGCGCGTCCGGCACGCACGCCGAACCGGTGTACGTGCAGTAGTCTGCACTCTGTCTCACGCGCACTTGCAAACCTTGAGCCGTCATCCTGAGGTGCGAGCCGCGTAGCGGCGAGCCTCGAAGGATGCACGGCCCGGGTACCTGAGCCCGTGCAGCTCCTTGGCCATGGCCCCTTTGAGGGCCGGCTGCGCCGGCCACCTCAGGGTGACGGGACAAAAGCAGGGTCCGCTTCGAGCTGAAGCAGGTCGCGCTCAGGTCATGCTTACGCCGTCTCCAGCGCCGCGCTGGCGGCGAGCCAATCTTCTTCCGCCGTTGCAATCGCCTTCGCCACATCGGCGCGCGTCTTCGACAGTTCGGCCGCGCGCGCCGGATCGGTGGCGAACAGCGTGCCGTCGCCGAGCGTGGCATCGAGGCGCGCGAGCTGCTTGTTGAGCTGCGCCAGCTTGAGTTCGGC
>DASXOK010000511.1:0-4447 GCA_036494425.1 Pseudolabrys sp. | reverse complement strand
GCCTTCGAGGCGCTGCACGCTGGCAAGCAGCACGGCGGTGTCGGCGCTGCGGCTGCGCCGCGCGTGTTCGGCAAGGAAAGCGCGGCCGCGCGCACTCTCAGCGAGCGCGGCGTAGAAGGCCTCGTACTCGGCCTCGCTCGGCGCCTCCGGCTCGGAGGCGAGCGTGAGGGGCTCGTTCGGCATGTGCAATCCCTGATCGCGCAGTTTATCAATCATGCAATGTGATTCGGCCAGCGAGCCCGCGGCGATGTCCTTCGGCTTTTCAGTCCGCCTGGCGGGAGTTTATGCCACGGCCTACGCGATGATCGGCATCCAGTTGCCGTTTTTCCCCTTGTGGTTGAATGCGAAAGGGCTCGAGGCGGGGATGATCGGCCTGGTGCTGGCTGTGCCGCAGGTGGTGCGGGTGCTGGCGATACCGCTGGCGACGCGGATGGCGGACCGGAGCGGGGCTCTGCGCGAGGCGATCCTCGCCTCCTGCTGGACGAGCGTTGGCGGCTACTTTCTGGTCGGGCTGTCGTCGGGCGCGCCGGCGATCCTCTCGGCCTTTGTGCTGGCCTCGCTCGTCTACACGCCGGCGATGCCGCTCATCGAGACCTACGCGCTGAAAGGGCTGGCCGCGCGCGGCCGCGCCTATGGCCCGGTGCGGCTGTGGGGATCGGTTGCCTTCATCGCCGGTACGTTCGTGGCGGGCTTTGCCGCCGATACGATTCCGGCGCGGCATCTGATCTGGCTGATCGTCGCCGGCGCGGCGGCTACGGCGCTGAGCGCGTCGACGCTCGCGCCTGTCGATAGCGCCGCGGTAGCCGCAGGCGCGAAGCTCGCGCCGAAGACATCGTTGCTGCGCGACCGTGCCTTCATCGCGGTGCTGGCTTCGGCCGGCCTGATCCAGGCGAGCCATGCCGTCTATTACGGCTTCTCGGCGCTGGCCTGGCGTGCCGAAGGCTATGACGGCACGGCAATCGCGGCGCTGTGGGCGCTCGGCGTGATCGCGGAGATCGTGCTGTTCGCGCTGCAAGGACGGCTGCCGTCCTTCGTCACGCCGACGGTGCTCTTGCTGCTGGGCGCGGCGGGCGGCGCCGTGCGCTGGACCGCGATGGCCCTCGATCCGCCCGCGCTGATGCTGCCGTTCTTGCAGGTGCTTCACGCGGCGACGTTCGGCGCCACGCATCTCGGAGTGATGACGTATGTGGCGCGGAATGCGCCGGCCGGGCAGGGCGCGACGGCGCTAGGCTACTTCGCCATCGTGTTGGGTCTGACGATGGCGGCGGCGTCGGGACTGTCCGGCGTGCTGTACGCCGCCGTCGCCGGCCGCAGCTATGCGGCCATGGCGTTAGCGGCGATAGCTGGCGGCGTTTGCGCGCTCGTAGCGCAGCGCTCTGTTCGTGTAGCGGCGGTCTGAACGCTCCTGCCGGCGGTCCGCCGTCTCCGTGCAACTCGGAATGATGCCGGCGAGGTCGCGGCCCTGCAGGTAGATCATCCTGCGCGACAGCCCGCCGTGGTGGTTGATCCAGCGGCGCACCGCGGCCGGGTAGACCTTCCAGAGCGCCTGCGTCCCCATCGGGCTTGTCACCGGACGGCCATCTGAATCTGGCATCCAGGCAGCATGGAACCCGAACCGGGCATTGCCGGTGGCGCAGATGCGGTCGCGTGGGATGACGCCCAACAGGAGCGTGCAGGCCGAGAGGCAACTCCCGTCGACGACGACTTTTTCGCCGGAGGTCCGCAGCATCGAATAGGTTTCCAGGTAGTGGCCGATCTGGCCGCCCCGGTCTTCGGAAATTCGCATCGTCGCGGATGCTGGGTTCAAACCGGACGCCAGCAGAGCGGCAACGAACAGTACGAGGCCCCGAATTTTCATGTCCCCCGTCCCCGTTTTGGTGGAGCAGCCACCGTTGCGTTTTATCATGACAGCCAGTCTAAGCCCAATAAGCAGCCGACGGGAAGCATTAGTTAACCAAAAAGTTGGTCACAATTAGCGAACAAAGTCATGGATTTACAATGGTTGCTGACGGTGAATAATACCAATGTATAGCGACATTGTGTCATCCCTTCAATGCATTCGACGCGGAATCGTTTCGCGCCCTTGCTCCGCATCGTCCGCGGCGCGGCTGCATTCCTCCGCGAGTTCCTCCAGACGCTCGGCGACCTCTTCGCTCCAACTCTGTGCAGCGATCTGCCGGCACAGGCGGGCATGCGCGCGCAGGCGCTCGGCGATCGTCGATGAGTTCGGCACCGGATGCGACCATGCGGTGTGAGACGGCATGCAGACATCGTGCCGGCAAACGGACGCCGTCGCCTTGATGAGAATCAACCGGTTCTGGATACCGGCGGCTCTCAGCCCCAGAGCGCGGTGGGCGCGGGCTCGACCAGGCTGCCTGCGTAACGCAGCCCATGCGGGCGGTCTTTCGAGAGCAGCAGTGGGCCGTCGAGATCGACGAAGCGCGCACGCTGCGCCAGCAGGATCGCCGGCGCCATCGCCAGCGATGTCGCCACCATGCAGCCGGCCATGATGGTCAGGCCGAGCCGCGCGGCATCGTCCGCCATGGCGAGCGCTTCGGTGAGGCCGCCGGCTTTGTCGAGCTTGATGTTCACCGCATCGTATTTGCCGCGCAGCGCGGCCAATGAATTGCGCGCGTGTGCGCTTTCGTCGGCGCAGATGGGAATCGGCCGCGCGACGTTTGCAAGCGCGGCATCGGCGTTTTCCGGCAGCGGCTGTTCAACGAGCACGACGCCGGCCTCCGCGCAGGCGGCGAGGTTGTCGGCGAGATTGCGCTCGGTCCAGCCTTCATTGGCATCGACGATCAGCGTCGCCTTCGGCGCTGCCGCGCGGACGGCCTTGATGCGCGCCGGATCGCCCTCGCCGCCGAGCTTGATCTTGAGCAACGGGCGCTCCGCGGCCTTCGCGGCGGCCTCGGCCATGGCCTCCGGCGTGCCGAGCGAGATGGTGAAAGCCGTGGTGAGCGCGCGCGGGGTGGGAAAGCCGGCGATCTCGTGCGCCGGGCGGCCGGCTTGCTTGGCTTCGAGGTCCCAGAAAGCGCAATCGAGCGCGTTGCGCGCGGCGCCCGGCGGCATCGCCGATTGCAGGCCGCTGCGCGTGAGCCCTGCGGCCAGCGGTGTCCGCATGGCTTCGATCGCGGCCGTCACAGTCTCGACCGTCTCGCCGTAGCGCGCATAAGGCACGCATTCGCCGCGGCCTCGTGCCTTGCCGTCGCCCAATTCGGCCACCACGACCACTGCCTCGGTCTTGGCGCCGCGGCTGATCGTGAAGGAACCCGCGATCGGCCAGCGTTCGACGGCGATGTTGAGGGTCAAAGACACGGTCGAAAGCCTCGCGGATAAGTTTGATTGGACGATTTGAGGACGGAAGATTTGGGGATATGCATCACCGGCGGCTTGAGGTGGAACCCTCGACAGGGTCGTGTGCCTGGGTCAAGTATGGCGGGTGAATGCGAAGGCAGGCCCCACCGGGGGCGCAGGATGCCGAAAGTCGCCCAGATTCGCATGGGGTATCGGGTCGGAGCGGCAGAGTGAGCGTCGATACACTGCTCGAAAACAAGACCCTGCTCGACAGCAGGACCGACGGCGACCAACTCACGCTCACCGGCAGCGGCGCGTGGACGGCGCAGAACGCGCGGCGGCTGGAGGGGCTGATCGACCGCGCGGCCCGCCGCCCGGACAAGGTCAAGCGCGTCGCCATCGATATGGGCAAGGTCGAGCGGCTCGACACCTTCGGCGCGTGGCTTCTGGAGCGGCTCGTGCGCAGCTTCTCCACGCGCGGCGTGGATACGCAGGTGATCGGCCTCAACGACACCTATCGCAAGCTTGTCGACGAAGTGCACGGCGTCACGCTCGATGATCTGGACAAGCGCAAGCCCAACCAGATCCTGTACGCTCTGGCCTCGATCGGAAAGACCATTGCCGGTGTCGGCGGGACGCTGGCCTCGGTCGTCAACATGCTGGGCGCGCTCACGGTGGCGCTGTTGCGCGTGGTGGTGAACCCGCGCCGCCTGCGTCTCACCGCCCTGGTGCATCAACTCGACAACGTCGCCTGGCGCGGCGTGCCGATCATCCTGCTCATCACCTTCCTTGTCGGCTGCATCATCTCGCAGCAGGGCATCTTCCATTTCCGCAGGTTCGGTGCCGACATCTATGTCGTGGATATGATCGGCATCCTGACCTTGCGCGAGCTCGGCGTGCTGATCGTCTGCATCATGGTGGCCGGCCGCTCGGGCAGCGCCTACACCGCCGAACTCGGCTCGATGAAGATGCGCGAGGAGATCGACGCGCTGCGCACCATGGGCTTCGATCCGATCGAGGTGCTGGTGCTGCCGCGCGTCCTCGCGCTCATCATCGGCGTGCCGATCCTGACCTTCCTGGGCTCGATGGCGGCGCTCTATGGCGGCGGTCTGGTCGCCTGGGCCTATGGCGGCGTCGATCCGGACATCTT
>DASXOK010000510.1:0-2245 GCA_036494425.1 Pseudolabrys sp. | reverse complement strand
TGATGGCGAATTATCCCGATCGCTACCGTCACGTCTTCAAGCTCATCCGCGACATGCGCAACGGCAAGGATTACGACTCGACCTGGGGCACGCGCATGAAAGGCACTGGCCCTTATGCGTGGATGATCGGCCGCCGATTCGAGATGGCGTGCGAGAAGATCGGCCTCAACGTGACGAAGTCTTCGCTCACGACACAACACTTCCGCCCGCCCAAGCCGGGCGCCGAGCAGTTGAGCTTGTTTTAGGCTGACGGCTATCCCCGTCATCCACCGGCCCCGCGCAGATGCAATTGACATCGCGTCCGCGCCGCGCACTGTGGGGGCAATCATGCCTCGCAAAGCCGCCGAATCGCAGCGCCAGCCGCTCAAGGAGACCGTGCTCCGCCCCACCTTCCGGCGCGAGCGGCGCGGGCTCGGCCAAGGCATCTGGCCAATCGCCGGGTGCGACGAGGCGGGGCGGGGGCCGCTGGCCGGCCCGGTCGTCGCAGCCGCGGTGGTGCTCGATCCGGAGCGCATTCCGCGCGGGCTCAACGATTCCAAGAAGCTCGATGCCGAAGCCCGCGAGAAACTCTACGAGAAAATCTGCGCGACCGCGCAAGTCGCGGTCGCCTTCGGGGCGGTCGAGCGCATCGATCGCGACAACATCTTGCGCGCTTCGCTCTGGGCCTTGGCGCGCGCGGTAAAGGCGTTGCCTGTGCGGCCCAAGCTCGTCTATGTCGACGGCAATATGAAGATCGACTGCGGCTGTGACTGCGAGGCGGTGGTATCCGGCGATGCGCTGGTGATGTCGATTGCGGCGGCCTCGATCGTCGCCAAGGTCACGCGCGACCGGCTGATGACACAGCTCGGCGTCGCCCATCCCGGCTACGGCTTCGAACGCCACATGGGCTACAGCGTGCCGGAGCATTTCGCGGCGTTGGCCAAGCTCGGGCCGACGATCCACCACCGCCGGTCGTTCGCGCCTGTCGCCGCAAAACTCGCCGCCTTGGGCAGCGTCTCCGACGAAGTCGTGGCAGAGTTGTTGCCTCCTTAACCTGCGTTCATTATCTCTGCTTTTCTTCATCCCTCCCCTGAAAGGGGTGGGTCGGATTGCCGAAGGCGATCCGGGGTGGGGTCATTGTCTTGCTCGACGATCCCCCACCCCGGCTCGATTCGCTCGCCGACCCTTCCCCATAAGCGGGGGAGGGAAAAGGTTTGCGCCCAACCCAATGCATTACGTCTCCCTGCTCATCGAATTCTTGCGCGGCCGCCCCAGCGTAGTGTTCTGGACGGTCGCGCTCACGCAGGCCGTGATCTGGACGCTCGTCCCGGCGCTCATCTACAGCGCCCCTCCCGGCGAGGTCCCATTGCTGCTCGCCGTTGGCCATGAGTTCATGCTCGGCAGTTATCTCGGTCCGCCGCTCGCCTTCTGGCTCGGCGAAATCGCCTTCCGCGTCGCCGGCACGTTCGGGCTCTATGCGCTGTCGCAAGCCTGCGTCGTTGCCGCCTATTGGGCGGTGTTCATGCTCGGCCGGCGCATTGTCGGCACGCGTCATGCTGTGCTCGCCGTGTTGCTGATGGTCGGCATCTCCGCCTTCACCGTGCCGACGCCGAATTTCGGTCCGGCGATCTTGGCGGCGCCGTTCTGGGCGCTGGCGCTGCTGTTCTATTGGCGCGCGGTCGGTGACGGCGAGCGCGGCAACTGGCTTCTGCTCGGCATCGATCTAGGCCTCCTGCTGCTCGCGAACTACGCCGGAATTATTCTCGTCGCGTTGCTGATCGTGTTCACGCTCGTCACACCGGCCGGACGGCGTGCGCTGCTTTGGCCGGAGCCTTGGTTTGGCGGCGTGCTGCTTGCCATTGTCGTGTTCCCGCATGCTGCGTGGCTCTGGCATGAGCACGACCTCGTGCTCTCCGGGCTGCAAGCCAGCATTGTCGTCGCCGGCCGGTTGTCACCCGGCGTCTGGCTGACGCTGACGCTTGTGCTCACGCATCTCGGCCTCGCACTGCTGATCTTTCTGGCCAGCGGCTGGCCGCGCAAGCGGCGCGATCGCGCGCCGGAGATCGATCGCCGTCCTGTCGCGTCCTTTGCGCGCGTCTATGTCTTCGCCTTCGCATTGGCGCCCGCGCTGGCCGCTGTCGCCATCGCCTTCGTCACCGATCGGCTCGGCCCGCTCGACCGCATCACGCCGCTGGTGGTGCTCTCCGGCCTCGCGGCCGTCGTCGCCGGCGGCGACAAGGCGCGGCTTTATCGCGAGCGATTTGTC
>DASXOK010000509.1:0-15588 GCA_036494425.1 Pseudolabrys sp. | reverse complement strand
TGTTGTCTTCTACGCCGACGACCTCGAAGAACGTCGAGTCCTCGTGGAAATGCATGCCGTTCTGTTGCTGGCACTCGAAGGCGCCCATGCCCATCTCGTGCGTGCCGTACATGTCGTAGACCTTGCAGCCCCATAGCTCTTCGAGCTGATTGCGGAATGTATTCTCGGTGTCGGGGCCGAGGCCGCAGCCCAAGAACTTGGTCTTGAGGTCGCGCACGTCGAACTTCAGTTCTTCGCGCGCCACTTTGGCGAGCTGCGTCGCGTATTCCGGGCGCACGTACCAGACATTGGTGCCCCACTCCATCGCGATCTCGATCTGCCGGCGCGATGCCGTGACGGCGCCTGTGCCTGTGGTGATCGGCAACGCGCCAAGATAATCGTGGCAGGCCTTGTAGCAGCACCAGCCGGCGTTCCCGAGCGAGCAGGTGTGCGGGATTTGCACACGGTCGCCGGGCCGCACGCCGCACAAATAGAGGACGCGCGCGTGAGTGAGCCCGTTGAGCTCCCATTCCTGCGGCGCGTAGAGCGTCGGGCGCGGCTTGCCGGTGGTGCCGCCGCTGGTCTGCAGCTTGATCGGCGTCGTCTGCATCGTGTCGAAGACGTTGCCGTTGATCAGCCCGAAAGGCGGGTTCTCCTCCTGATCCTTCTTGATGTCGGCGGAGTCGAACATCGGCAGCTTGACGATGTCGTCGATGCTTTTGATGTCGCCCGGCTCGAGACCCTCGGCCATCCAGTGCCGCTTGTAGAACGCGTTCTGCCACCCGACCGTCATCAGCTCGAGGAACTGCTCGTTCTGAAAGGCGCGGATTTCGTCCGCCGACCATTTCCAGCGCGTGTTGGCAAACACGTCCGGCACCGGATAACGCCGATAGAGCGCGTCCCAATCGATCGCGCGGTGATAGATCGGCAGCGAGCTCTCCGTGAGCGGACGCCCCATGATCGACATTTCATTCTCCGTACGGGAATTGGCGTCGCCGACGCGCGAGCGCGCGCCCTCGGGCAGGGTGTTCAGGTCTTGTAGCCCGGCGCGTCACGGTCGAGCTTGCGCAGGAGCGCGCGCCAGGTCATCTGATTGAATGGCGCATTGCCATCGGTGATCATGCGCGCCTGTCCGACGGTGGTCTCTACGACCGGCTTTGGCGGCACATAAGGCTTCGCACCGCCTGCCAGCGACATCATCTGCACCTCGCAGGCGCGGATGATCAGGAAGGCCAGCATATAGGCTTCATGGATCGTGTGGCCCCAGAGCACGAAGCCATGCCCCCGCTGCAGCACGATCTGCTTCTCGCCGAAATTCTTGGCGAGCCGCACGCCTTCCTCCGGAGTGGACACCAGGCCCTCATAGTCGTGGTAACCGATCGGGCCAAGCCAAAGGGCGTATTGATTGCCGGGGATCAGGCCCTGCTCCTGCATCGCCACCGCCGTCACCGCCTTGGTATGGAGGTGGACGACGCATTGCGCCTGCGGATAGGCATCGTAGATTCCCTTGTGGAAGGGAAACGCGAACCTGTGCGGCAGTTCGTCGCTCGGCTCGACGTGGTTACAGTTCGCGTCGAGCTTGTGCAGGTTGGACGCGGTGACTTCCTCGAACAGGATCGCCGCCGGGTGCATCAGAAACTGGTTCGGATGGCCGGGCACGCGCGCGGACAGATGCGCGAACAACAACTCATCCCATCCCTGGAGCGCGGCGAGGCGGAAGGCCGCGGCGAGATCGACGCGCGCTTTCCACTCGTCCGGATCCATGCTCGGTCGTGCCGCGTGCAGCGCGGCTGCTTCGGCTGGCAAAGCGTCTCTCCCCCGGAACGCGCGCCATTTTCGGCGCGTCACTTTCTTAAATTATGTCCGCAGCAGCGATTGTTGTCCATCGGTGGGCAATGACGCGTTCGCGCCCATGCGCGATTTTGTCAGGCAGAACAGGACATATTGCGCTGCGGCTGCAACTAGCGCGCGGTGACCTTCTCCTGTTCGGGAGTACCCTGCGGCCGGTGACGTTTCACCGCGTCGGGGTTGGTCGAATCCTGCCCCATATAGATGGCCCGCTCCCATGTGCGCTTGAGCGGATCGGAAACCGTCAGGCTCATCTTGCCGATGTGCTGGATTTCGATGTCGACAGTCTCACCATCTTGCAACGCACCGAGGCCTTCGTGGTTGGTGCCACAGGCGATGAGATCGCCGGATTTCATGGTCATCACCGTGGTCGCGAACTCGACCAATTCCGGTACACGATGCTCCATGTCGTCGGTGTTGTAGTTGTGGCGGAGCTGCCCGTCGTTCCAGAAGCGCACGACGAGATCGTTCGGATCGGCGATTTCGTCCGCCGTGGCGATGCATGGGCCGATCGGCGCGAAGGTGTCGAAGGACTTTCCGAGCCAGCTCGTCAGCGGCGTCGCCGGCCAGGTGCGGCGCCCCTGCTCGCGCGCCGACACGTCGATCATCGCGGTATATCCGAACACAGCGCCGTGCCAGTCCTTCGCCTTCACCATCTTGGCCGGACCTTTCATCACAAGCGCCAGCTCGGCCTCGTGCATGAACATCCACGGCACCGTGTATTCCGGCAGCATGATCGTGTCGGCCGGGCCGATCACCGCATCCGGGTTCTTCATGAACATGTTGAGCGGCCGCGCCTCGCGCTGCGCATGCTCCCAGTAATTGGCGATACAGGCGAGGATCTTACCCGGACGCGGCAGCGGCGGCTTGAGCCGCACCTGTGTGAGCGGGAGTGCCTTTTCATCCTTTGCAAGCTTTTCCAACACAGGACGAAGGGTGTCGAAATTATCGATGATGCCCTGCATCACGAGTTGCGGCGTATAATTCTTCGGCACCGCAGCAGAAACATCGACGACACCGCGCTCTGTGAGCAATCCCGGCTTGATTTCGGAATTCGCGGATGTCTGGAACAACACGAGCTTCACGGGCAGTCCTCCCCTTTCGTTTTCTTGCCACTACAGCATATCGATGCGAGGCCAGCCAGCGGGGGCGCTCGCTCACGCCGTACAAAGATTTGCCTCCGTCCGGTCTTCGCGCGATGCTACGGCGACGCTGGAGGGGCCGCGCGATGACCGAGACAGGAGTGCTCGACCGAAAGCCGCGACGCGCGCCGCCGCGCATTGACGAGACGAAGCTGTCGCAGGCGCTCAAGGACCTGTTCGCCGACTGGCGCGCCTCGCTTAAAGAGCCGTTCAAGGGGCTGACCGCCGCTGGCACGATCGAGGCGGACCTCTTTCCCTTGCGCAAGACCGGCGTCTCCACGCAGCCGCTGATCGATGCCGCCAACGTGTTCCTGTCGTCTCTTGACGATGCGCAACGCACGGCCGTGCAATTCGCTGTCGATAGCGAGGTCTGGCGCACCTGGAGCAACATCCACCGAAACCTCATGCGTCACGGACTGTGCCTGGCCGAATTGAGCGATCACCAGCGCGCGCTTGCTTATGGCCTGCTGAGCGCGGGCGTCGGCGCCAAGGCTTATGAGACCGCGCGCAACGCCATGCGGCTCAACGAAACGCTCGCCGAGCTCACCGGATTGCCGGACGAATTCGGCGAATATTTCTATTGGATCAGCATTTTTGGTCAGCCCTCAACCAACATGCCCTGGGGCTTCCAGATCGACGGCCATCACTGCAACGTCAACTGCTTCGTGCTTGGTGACCAGATTGTGCTGTCCCCGATGCTGCTCGGCTCCGAACCGGTGCTTGCCGAGGCGGGCAAATATGCCGGCACCACGGTGTTGCGCGAGGAAGAAGCGAAAGGCTGGGCCTTCATGGGAGCGCTCACGCCGGCACAACGCGCGCGGGCGACGATCAGCTCCGATTTGCCGTTCGACGGCTATGCGTCCGGCTTCAAGGACAATCTGATCGCACCCTATGCCGGGCTGGTCTCCACCGAAATGACGCCTGAGCAGCGCGCGCTCCTCACCGATCTCATCACGCTTTACACCGATCGCCTGCCGCCAAGCCATGCGCCGCTGCGGCTCGACGAGGTGAAGGGCTTCTTCCACCGCACTTGGTTCTCCTGGATCGGAGAGTTCGATCCGCTGAGCCCCTTCTACTATCGCATCCACAGCCCGGTGATTTTCATCGAATTCTATCACCAGCCCGGCGTCGCATTGCCGAACACCGGCTATAATCGCCGGCATGCTCACGCGCTGGTGCGTACGCCCAACGGCAACGATTATGGCCGCGCGCTGCTGCATGCGTGGTCCGCCGCCCGCCCCTGAGACTGCCCTGTCGAAATTCGAGCCGGCCTCACGCGCTGAGTAGGGTCACCAAATGGTGAAACACATCGAGACCTTGATCTACGCGCCCACGAACGGCCGTTCTCGTGTTCCTGACGGGCGCGCTTGAATGACCTCGCCGCAGCGCTTAGTTACGGTAAGCTCGTTCAATGCATGCATCCGGATACGTCAATGACGGACGACCTCAAGGCTTCGACAGGGTGGTTTGATGTCCAGGCGATCGCCAAGACATTGCCCGAGACCGCAATAACACTGCTGGCCGATACGTACCTGACCGACCGAGAAGCTGCGAGTGCACGCATATTCCGTGTGTACCGCCCGACGCCGCCGCACTATCACGCGACCTGCGACGAGTATCTATACGCTTTGTCGGGGCGTGGAACGTTCTGGATGAAGGACCCTTCGACGAAAGCCGAATTCGGGCCGGGTCAACTGCTGTTCTTCGAGCGGGGCACGGTGCACGCGATGCCGGAGATATTCGAAGAGCCGTTGGTGTTCTTGTCGATCGATACGCCGCGCCGCCAACCGACGGACATCATCTTCGTCGATCCGCGCGACGGTTCGCCTGAGACGTTCATGGCGCGCAACGCGAGCGGCGATTAAAGGGCGGAGGTCCGCAGCGAGGCCAGTGGACTCCGACGGCGGCGCCGAAAACAGCCGAAGGAAATTGAGCCGACCCGCGTACCGTCACGACCTTTCACTCGTGGGGCTGGGCCTTCAGTGATTGATTTAAGGCCGCAGCCGCGATCTTTGCGACCTCGCTGTCGCTTTCCTTGCTCAAGCCGGCGATTCCAACACCCCCCACGACTTGACCATTCACGCGCACGGGCATCCCGCCGCGCAACGCCATGATGTTGGCGGTGACGAATGCGGTTCGCCCGTGGTCGATGTTATCCTCGATTTCCGCCGTCGGCCGTTGCAGCCGCGCGGCGGTTCGCGCTTTCTCGATTGCGAGGTCGGCGCTGGCCGGGCGCACACCGTCCATGCGCTGGAAAGCAAGCAGATCGCCGGCCGGATCAACCACCGCGATTGCCGACGGCGCATTGCGCTGCTGCGCGCTTAGCTTGGCGGCTTGGAGCACGCTCTGCGCTCCGGCCTGGTCCAACGTCATCACGCTTACGGTTTGCGCCTTTACCGACAGGCAGCAGATCGTCGCTAGTATTCCAACGGCGATTTCAAGTTTTTTCATTGCGAGCTTTGCGTTTGGACCAAGGATCAGGATTGAGGTTGGCGATGTTGGGACGCGCCACCCCCAAGACTGCACGCTTTCGGCGGAAATTGTTTGGGTGAGATTGCGGCGCTTATAGCCGCCTTGCGCCGACGTGAGGATGCGCGTGCATCTCTTACGATGCGTGTCCTGGCTGGACACACATTGGAACTGGCGCGCCGGAAGGGATTCGAACCCCTGACCCCCAGATTCGAAGTCTGGTGCTCTATCCAGCTGAGCTACCGGCGCCGGTTCCTTGAGGACCCGCACTCTAAGGACGCGAGCCGATTTTGCCAGCAAAAATTTATCGCGTTCCCCACCACGCTCAGCGAGGTCAGCTCATGCCGGGCGATGCCGGCTCCCGCGGCCATCGCCTTGAGCTTGGCCTGCGCGCGCACGTCGCGCGGCGCCAGCAAGAATGACAGCCGCGTTGTTCGATAAGGCGCCCTTCTCGTGCCCACTCCGCGTGGGCGGGCGCTTTCAGTGCGTCGAACAATACCTTTTGCAGACTTTATTCTTGAAACCGTTGTCGCATGCGTGTTGACGCCTGTCGCAGTCATCATAGAGTGCGCCGTCGCGACGGGGGGCCTGTCGCGCAAGCAACGGGGAATTCATGCGAGCGTTCGTGTCGCTTCCTGCCGGTCCATTTGTCGCGTCGCGCGACGCAATTGTCACTGCCAGCGCGTAGATTGTCGGAACGGCCGATGACACGCATACTCATCAAGAACGCCTTTCTCCTCACCATGGACGCACACCTCGGAGACATCCCCACCGGCGACGTGCTGATCGAGGACGATCGCATCGCGGCGGTCGCGCCGCATCTGCCCGTGCCCGTGGACGCCGAGCTCATCGATGCGCGCGGGATGATCGTCATGCCCGGCCTGGTGAATGCGCATCAGCATACTTGGCAGACCGGCATCCGCGGTATCGCCGGCGATTGGTCGCTCACCGATTACGTGCGCCACATGCACGCGGGCCTCGCCACGCGCTTCACACCCGATGACATTTATCTCGCCAACCTGCTCGGCGCGCTCAATCAGATCAACAGCGGCACGACGACGCTGTTCGACTGGTGCCACAACAATCCGACGCCGGATCATTCCGACCGCGCCATCGACGGGCTGATGGAGTCCGGCATCCGCGCTATCTTCGGTCACGGTATGCCGAAGCCGAAGCTCGACAAGCACGGCGTGCCGCCGAACGAATATCTGCATCCCGAAGAAGAGGTGCTGCGGCTGCGCCGTGACCGGCTTGGCAGCGACGACGCGCTGGTGACCATGGCGCTGTGCATCCGCGGGCCCGATCTCGCGTCCTACGAATCGACCGTCTGCGACATCAAGCTGGCGAACAAATACGGGCTCATCGCGAGCTGTCATATCGGCTCACGGCTGCCATTCGCGCGCAAGACGCCGGACGCCCTCTTCCGCTTGAAGGACGACGGGCTGCTGGGGCCACACGTGAACCTCGTCCACGCCAACAAGCTGAGCGACGACGAGATGCGGGTGTCGGTCGGCGAGGGGGCCTCGATCACTATGGCGCCCGAAGTCGAGATGCAGATGGGTCATGGCATCCCCGTCACCGGCCGGGTCTTGGCTTTGGGCGGACGGCCGACCATCGGCATCGACGTCGAATCCGCGATCAGCGGCGAGATGATCTGGGCCGCGCGCTATGCCTTGCAAGTCCAGCGCGGGCTCGACAACGACGAGGCCCATAAGAAGGGCGAGGAGTCCGACACCGTTTCGATCCGGGCGCGTCAGGCGCTGGAATGGGTCACGATCGACGGCGCGCGGGCGCTGAACATGGAGCACAAAATAGGCTCGCTCACGCCCGGCAAGCGGGCCGACGTCATCCTGATCCGGACCGACGACCTCTGCCTCTTCCCGTCCCACGATCCGGTCGAGACAGTGCTGTTTCACGCCGGCAGCGGCAACATCGACACCGTCCTGGTCGCTGGCAAGCCGGTGAAGCGCGCCGGGAAGCTGCTGTACCCGGACCTGGCGCGCAAGAAAGCCGCCCTGCTCCAATCCGGCTGTCGCCTGTTGGACGAGCGGATGCGGCTGAGCGCCTAGATCCCGGACACGCAGGCGACCGGCCGGCTCCGGACCGGTCGCGCGCCGCGAACTGAACTTTGTTCTCACTTCGGCGTTGTCGGCGGAACGTGATCCTAGCTCCGCCGGTGGACATTGCGCGCCATTGCCAGTTCGATCTCCCCCATCATTGTTGAGCGGCATCCCGGTCTTGTGTCGGGGATACCTTGCCGTGCGCGTAAAGTATTGGCACCTTCTGTGCCTGGATCGTCCGCCGTCACCCATCCTTTGAGTGGTACTCGTGTCAGGCAAGATATTTCCGGACCCCGGCGACGCTGAACATCTGCCGGTGACGGCGCCGCGCAATTTGGCGCTCGGCATTGAGCGGATCGGGCTCCTGCCCCTCGCTTATCCGCTGATCTCGGTGATCATCTTCGCGATCTTGATTGCCGGCGCGGCGGTCGGCTTTGAGCGGCTGAAGGTCGACGATTCGCTCAGCCAGCTTTTCCGGTCGAATTCGCCCGAATACAAAACCTACGAGGAGGTCTCGCAACGCTTCCCGGCCAGCGAATATGACGTGCTGGTCGTGATCGAGGGCAATGGGCTTCTGGAGCGGTCCTCGCTGCAAAAGCTTCGGGACCTCGCGGTCGACCTGCAACTGGTGGACGGCACGCGCGGCCTCATCTCCATTTTTTCGGCGCGCGAACCGGCCGCGAGCGGCGGACTGCCTGCGCCCCTCTTCCCGGAGCCACTGCCGACCGGCGAGCAATATCAAGACCTGCTCAAGCGCGTGATGGCGAATGAGATCATCCGCGGTAAGCTCCTGTCGGACGACGGCAAACTGACGCTGATGGTGCTGGCGCTCGACCCGGCCCAGGTGAATGGTGGAAAGCTCGCGTCCATCATCGGCGCGGTCCGCTCCACTGTGGCGACGGATCTGGAAGGCGCCGGTCTGCATACGGAATTATCCGGCGTGCCGGTGATGCAGCTGGAGATCCGCAACGCCATCGAGAGGGACCGGCTGGTCTACAATACGCTCGGCTTCGTGTTGGGCTGTGTGATCGCGGTGCTGTTTTTCCGCCGCATCTCTTTCATGATCATTGCCGCGGCGCCTCCGCTGGCGGCGATCCTGCTCGCCTTGGGCGCGCTCGGCTGGCTCGATTTCCGACTCAACATGTTCCTCAACGTGATGACGCCGCTGATCATGGTCATCAGTTTTTCCGACAGCATGCAGCTCACCTTTGCGGCACGCGACCGGCTGCTGGCCGGCGACGACAAGTTTCAGGCTTTCCGCAACGCTATCTACATCGTCGGACCGGCTTGCGTGCTCACTCATGCTACCGCAGGCATCTCGTTCATCGCGCTGCAGTTTTCCTCGTCGGACCTGATCCGCGCCTTCGGCGAGGCCGGGCTGATCTCCGTCGTCGTCGCCATGGTCGCGGTCCTTATGCTCGTGCCCTTGCTTGGTGTCCTGCTCGTGCGCAACGAGTCGAAATTCCGGACGGATGTCCGGGGCGCGGACACGGGCCTCGATTGGCTTCGCCGGGTCTCCCGGTGGATCGCGGTGCGCATGGTCAATCGCCCCGGCCTGTACACGCTGATCGGCTTCGTCCTCGTCGTAGGCCTATCCGTTGCCTATACGCAGCTCCAGCCGCGCTATCGGCTGGCCGATCAGGTCCCGGACCGCGAGCAGGCCGTGCAGGCCAGCCACCGGCTGGACGCCAAGCTGACGGGCGCCAATCCAATCGACGTGCTGATCGAATTCCCGCAGGGACAGTCGCTCTATTCGCCCGAGACGTTGTCGGTCATCGCCGCCGTCCATGCCGTGGTCGAGAAGCAGGCGGGAGTCGGCAATGTCTGGTCGCTGGAAACACTGCGGCAATGGCTGGCGGAGAAGCTGGGCAAGTCCGATGTCGCCACGCTCAAGCAATACGTGGATATGTTGCCGCGGTACCTAACGCAGCGCTTCATCGACGCCAAGCAGGACGCCGTCATCGTCAACGGCCGGGTGCCCGATGTAGACGCCAGTCAGTTGCTGCCGATTATCCAGGCGCTCGACAAGCAGCTCAACGCCGTACGCGCCAAATATCCGGGCTACACCATCGCGGTCACCGGACTGTCGGCCATCGCGGCGCGCAACAGCGCCAACATGATCGACAAGCTGAGCCGCGGCCTGACGATCGAGATCGTCTTTGTCGCGGCCTTCATCGGCATCGCCTTCCGCTCGCCCATTGTCATGCTGGTCAGTATCCTGCCCGGAATATTCCCGATCGTGATTGCCGGCACTCTGCTGCTGGTGCTCGGGATGGGGCTTCAGTTTGCCAGCGTGATCGCCCTCACGGTGTCGTTCGGGTTGGGCCTAAGCGCCACCATCCACTTCCTCAACCGCCTCCAGATCGAGGACAGCATCGAGGCAGACCCCGGTGTCGGCGTGGAGCGCGCGACCGTCCTGGTCGGGCCGCCCTTGATCCTCACCTCGGCGGTGCTGGCTTGCGGCCTTGCGATGACCGTGTTCTCCAGCCTGCCTTCGCTGCGTCTGTTCGGCTGGCTCAGCGCCTTCGCAATGCTAGCGGCGCTGTTCGCCGACCTGTTCATCCTGCGGCCGACAGCGATGTTCTTGAGCAAGATCGCGCGCCGCTACGTCCACCAGACGCTGGCCGGACGGCGCGCAGAACGATGATCAGGCGAGGAGTTAGCTGCGCCGCAAAGTCATCGAGGCGCCCACGACCTGCGACTGCGGATCGCGCGATTTGATCTGGACGGACTGCCGGTCGCCGCGCGTCGTCAAGTTCAGGTCGGCGGAAAACGACTGCCCATTGGCGATGACATTGATGCGATCGCCTTCGGCCCGCCCGGACAAAGCACCGCCGGCATTGAGGGTCGACTCGCTCCAAATGCCGGACACGCGTCCGCCGGACACCTTGGCACTGCTCTGGAGATTGAAATTGAAGCTTTCGCTGGCGCAGCGGATGCTGAGCTGAAGACCATGGCCCTGCTCCAACACATCATACGATGCTCGGCATCGCAGCGCCTCGCGGCGCCCGTCCTGCATGTCGATGGTCCCGTTGCCCGACCACTGGCCTTCCAGGCGCGAAAACGGACCACCGGCCTGGGCAAAGGCGCCGGCGGGCAACAAAAGCGAAAGCACGAAGACAACAAACATCCGTCGCATGGGGAAGCATCCTAGTTGTTGTGGAGCATCAGGAGAGAGCGAAACCAGCCGTACGGCGACCGGATGGGACGCATCCGGTCAAGTCCGGCCGTTGCGCGGTCGGGCCCGAAACATCCGCGCTGCTTGATGATTCCCCAAATGATCGGATGGCTTTTCCACCACACCATCTCAGCTTCCCGCGCAAGCAGGCCGGAAATGACTTCTGGTACGGGCCCGAACGCCTCCGGCATGACGTTTGATATCTCGGTGTCGCGAAGAACATTCCATTTGGAAACACCGCCCATGGTGGGCGAATTGATCGCGTAGACGACGCGACGCATGCGTGTTTCCCGGATCGGAAACGAACACATCGGGCACGGCTCGATGGTCGAATACAAAGTGCAGCGCGACAGGTTCTTTTTTCCGAGCGCCTTCTGAGCCGCGGATATCGCGACGAGTTCAGCATGCCGCGTTACATCGCCATCCTGTCGAACCCGATTTGTCGCTTCGGCGACGACGCGATCGCCGTCGCAAATTACACACGCGAACGGTAGTTCGCCTTGCTTCCTTGCTGTTGCCGACAACCGAATACAGCGCTCCATCATTGCGAGGTCGGTCGCTGAGGGGGTCATGTTGTCTTGCTGCACTTGCCGGGTCCGGCTTAGGGTACCAGATGCCGCGCAACCCGGGAAGGTTCCACGAATGGACCCACACCGCAGCCCGCCAGCGCCCCGATAAGACGCGCTGATGATACATCGAGTTCCGTTGATAACGCATTTTTTTGGACAGAAGACGCCGCCGTTTAGTCCATTTCGGGCGTTAGGAGTTTCGGTCGGAGCGTTCCCAGACAGCGAGCTGCAATGTGCCAACTGAAACCTCCTTGAATATCTGCTCGAAATCCGCCTCCGGCGCATTTTTGGGCTTAGTGCGGTCCGCCAAAAGATCCGTGGCGGTAAGCCGTTCCGTCTTAGGTGCCGCCGTTTTCGGTGCGACACTGTCCTTCGCCACAATGGCGGCTGCGGCGCCCACGACCCCGGTGGACCCGACAGGCGATTGGATGGTCGAAAAAGGCCTCGCCATCATCCGGGTCGTGGACTGCACCGGTCAATATTGGGGCGTCGTCGTCTGGGAGCAGCATCCCGGGATCGACGACAAGAATCCTGATCCCAACAAGCGCAATCGCCCGACCCTGGGCATGCCGATCCTCCTCGGGATGGCTCCGACCGAGCCCAACCTCTGGACCGGCGAGATCTACAATTCGGAGGACGGCCACACTTATTCAGCGAAGATCAAGCTCGCCAGCCCCGACGTGCTTCGCGTCGAAGGCTGCGTTCTCGGCTTCCTCTGCGGCGGTCAGAACTGGACCAGGACGTCGCAGGAAGCGACGACCGGCTCTGCGGCCGGTACGCCTCGGCCCACGACCGGCTCCTCCCGTGCCGGCGCGCGTAGCGCGCCCCAGGCCGACGAGCGGACCGCCCAGGTCTGCTCAAGTCTTGTCGGTGGTTCGGGGAGCGCCCATGAGCGCGGGCTGAAATAGCACGGCCGCGAACATCGTACAGACCAGCGACAGTGCCAGCAGTTTGCCCATGCTGGACGTGCCCGGGTGGCTCGACAACCAGAGGCTGCCGAACGCCGTTGCGGTCGTCAACGAGCTCCAAAAGACGGCGCGCGTGAGGCTCGACTGCAACAGGTCCGTCTGACCCGCGCGCCACGCCGTGATGTAGTAGATCTTGAACGCGACGCCGACGCCGAGCAGCAACGGCAGCGCGATGATGTTGGCGAAGTTGAGCGGCATTCCGATCAACACGCACAACTCCAACGTCACCGCGCCAGCGATAAGCAGCGGCACGAGCGTCAACAGTACGTCGCCGAAACGGCGCAGCACGATCCACAGCAGGATGGCGATAGACAACAGCGCATAGATGCCGGCGTGGATAAACGCAGAGACGATGGTATCGCCCGATTCCAGGATCGAGATCGGCCCGCCGATCGCAGTCGGATAAGCGGCGAGAACAGTCTTGGCGAATGCGCGCAGAACCTCGGTGCTATTTGTATTGCCGGTCGGAGCGACCTGGACTCGCGCCTTGCCATCAGGCGTGACCCACTGCCGCTTGAGGCTTGCCGGAAGATTGGCTTCGGTGATCTCTGTCGCCTGGAGATAGTTTCCAAGCTGCGTGAAGTCTTCCTGTAACGGCAATACGAACGCGGACTGGACGCGATCGCGCGCTGCCGGATCGGCCTTGGCCAGTTTGGAAAGGTCGCCGGCGAGATGCCGGGCGGCGTCCGCGCCCGGACCCTTGGCGTCACCGGCGATCTGGTTGAGACGTTGGGCCGACGAATTCAACGCCGCGATATTGTCGGCATCGCTCGGCGGATTGCCGGCCGGCCCACGCGACAGGATGGGCCCGATCTGCTGATCCAAACCTTTGATCATCGCCAGCTTCTGCTGCTGATCCTGCGGCACGAAGCTCGCAAGCGTCATGACCTGCGCCACTTGCGGCAGCTTGCGTAGCCGATTTTCAATGTCGTTTGCCTTGTCGAGCGACGGAGCGATCACGTTCACGGAATTGACGCCGAGCGTTGGGTCGCCCTGCACATCGAGCAAAGTCGCGACCGATTCGACATGCGGGTTACGCAAGTGGATCGGATCGAAATCGAAGCTGAGATGGCGCAGAAGGGGCGCGCCGATCAAGGCGATGCCGAAAGTAGCGCCGATCACCAGAAAACGATTCCTTTGCAGGAAATGATCAACCGGCGCGAGAAACCGATAGCCGACTTCCTCAGGCTCGCCCGGCGGCTGCAAGATGGTCAGCAAAGCCGGAAGCAGCGTGATGCTCGTCACGTAAGCGATGACCATGCCGGCGCCGGCGATCTGCCCGAGTTCGGAGAGACCGAGATAAGCGGTCGGCAAGAACGACATGAAGCCCGCGGCCACGCCCGCCGCCGCAAGCGTCAACGGAATGCCGATGCTTTCCGCCGTGTGCGCGAGCGCCTTGCGCAGGCTCGGAATCTCATAGCGCGACGAACGATAGCGAACCGAGAATTGGATGCCGAAGTCGACACCCAGTCCGACAAACAAGACGGCAAACGCCACCGATATCAGATTCAACGCGCCGACCATCAGCAGGCCAAGCGCCGCGGTGATCGCCAAGCCCACCAGGAGATTGATGAACACTGCCAGGATGATGCGCGCCGATTTCAGAGCCATCCAGAGGATGAACAAAACGATGATTACCGTCCCGATGGCATTGACGAACGCCCCCTGCTGGACGGTGCTGAATTCCTCGTCCGCCATCGGCACCGAGCCGGTAAGCCTAACCCGCGCCTGGTACTTCGACGCGAGATCGAGATCGGATGCAGCTTTTCGGATTGCGTCGCTCGATGCCTTTCCAGGCTCGAGCTCGGAATAATCCAATACCGGTTGGACCTCGATAAAACGCCTCAGGTCACTTGTTGTGGGCTGCTGACCCCTCAACAATTCCTGCCAGGAAAACACCGTCGGATGCCCAGCCAGGGCGGTCTCGATGGTTTGCGCCGCCATGGACAGGGGGCGAACCATGTCGTCCAGTTTCAGCTGACCCTGCTGCACGCCCACCAGACTGAGGGCCAGGATACGGGTCACGCCACGCAGGCTGGGATCGGCGACAAGGGTGCTGAGGAAGGGGGAGGCCTGTCCCAGGCCGTTGGTTAAGCGCTCCACGTCAGCGGTTGTCTGGAACAACAAACCGTGTTTTGCAAAAAACTCGTTGCCCGTTAAGTCCTCAACGGAATTGAAGTATTTCGGTTCGCCCGCGAGCTTCTGGGTCAGCGCGGCGCTCGCGGCGGAGGCCAATTCCGTCGTCGGCGCGTCGATAACGACCAGGGTGGAGTTGAAATGACCCGGAAACTCGGCCTCGAAGGTGGCCTCGCGCTGGCGCCAATCCAGATTCGGCGAAATAAGCGTGTTGATGTCGGTATTTATCTCGAAATGCGTGGTCGCATAGTAGGCCGAAGCGGCCGTCGCGATGAGGAAAACACCAATGATAAGCCATGGAAAATGCGTGCAGAATCCGACGACTTTTTTGATTGCTGCTATTAGCATACGGGGCATAACCTTTTATTCATCGCCCCGTCCTTGCTTCCTGCGCAAACAGCACCAAAATTAGCCTGCTGCGGGAACCTTTGGGACTGAGGTTTATTATCCGTGATCGAATGCCGCTGATCCAATGCCTCATTGAGGCGAATGCGTGGCGACTCGCCGGGGGGCGGTCAAATGAGTGAAGGGTTCTTCTCTTCCCTCCGCGCTATTTGTGAAGGGTGAGGCCCTAATGAACGCACCCACTACAATATTTGACGCCAACCAGCCATCCCGGCCGCTCCTCGACTCGCTTAAAAGCCCTGCTGATTTGCGTCGTGTCAATGCGCGTGACCTCCAGCAGGTTGCAGACGAATTGCGCACGGAAACCATCAGCGCCGTCGCGGTGACCGGTGGGCATTTAGGCGCGAGCCTGGGTGTCATCGAGCTCACGGTTGCGTTGCACTATGTGTTTTATACGCCCAACGACAAGTTGATCTGGGACGTCGGACACCAAGCCTACCCGCACAAAATCCTGACAGGAAGGCGGGAAAGGATCAGAACATTGCGGCAAGGCGGAGGCCTGTCGGGTTTCACCAAGCGTTCGGAGAGCGAATACGATTGCTTCGGCGCGGCGCATTCTTCTACCTCGATTTCCGCCGGATTGGGCATGGCGGTCGCACGCGATCTCGCCGGCGAGGACCACAACGTCATCTGCGTGATCGGCGATGGCGCGATCTCCGCAGGCATGGCCTATGAAGCCATGAACAATGCCGGCGCGATGGGCCACCGGCTCATCGTCATTCTCAACGACAACGAAATGTCGATTGCACCGCCTGTGGGTGCGATGTCGGCCTATCTCGCGCGCCTGCTGTCGAGCCCGATGTACATGTCGCTGCGCGACATCGGCAAACAGGT
>DASXOK010000508.1:0-11918 GCA_036494425.1 Pseudolabrys sp. | reverse complement strand
TAATAGCCGTCGTCGTAGGCGGGACCGACGCCAATGCCCACGCCGACCGGACCGGCGCCGACATAAACGCCCTGCGCCGCCGCCGGCGCGGCCATGGCGATGCCGGTTGCCGCGATCAATCCGAGTGCAAGTGTTCTCATTGGAACCTCCTCCTCGTTTTTATGCGCTGCTGATCAACGCGTCACCGACGAGGCCCGTTCCTCAGCTTTTACCGTCCGTGAGGCTTGGATGACCCATGCCGCCTCACGAAATTTTCCGCTTGTTAAGCTGCGTGAGGTTCCGCCCCGGCGCCGCCGGAATTTCACCGCCAATTGCCCTTCAAAACACCGGCATCGTTCCCCCAAATCCCGGCCGAGGGCGCGTGAAGTGGAGGATATCCGATGGTTCGTCGGGGCCTGCTCGCCGCGTCCTGTGCGCTGCTCGCGAGCGTGTCTTTGAATGTCATTGCGAGCCATGCAGCGACAACTCCGGGTACGATACCTGCACTGTCGCGTAATGTGGCAGCAACCCAGCACGCGAAGCCGAAGTCTTCATCCAAATCGTCCGCGTACACGCCCTTTTATTCCGCCGGCGCGGTGCTGCAATGGATGAACAATTACCGCGGCAAGCCTGACCCGATGCGCGCGGCCGGCGCCATCCATGAATTGAGCGGGCTTGGCGAGCTGCGTAATCCGGAAACCGCCGGCGTCTATCTTGGCTTCACGGCCGGCATCCTGGCCGGCAACCCCGCGAAGGCCGACGCGCTGATTGATAGGATGCTGCCGATGCCGGCGGAGGACCAATGGCTGGTCGTCCGCGCTATCGCTTATTCCGGCATTCCGCAATGGCGCGCGGAGCTCACCCGCATCGCGCCGCAGGTCACCGCGCGCGAGCCGATGCTGCAGAAATACATCGCGGGCAAGCTGCCGACCTTCGCTCAGTACAGGCTGGAAGCGCAAAAGCAGGATTGGTTCCAGCGGGTGACGAAAGTCTCGCTGTTCACGCCGAAGCCAAAAACGAAACCCGTGGTGCTGGAGCCGACACCGGAGCTCCTGGATACATTCTGGGGCTTCTACTACGCGACCGGCGACTCGACGTCGCTCCAACGCATCATGAGTATGCTGCCCTGGGCGAAGAACCACGATGACCTCCAAAAGCTCACGCTCGGCGGTATGGCCAAGTACACGCTGGCGCAGAACGCCTCGCGCGATCCGGTGCTGCTCGCCACCATCAAGACCCTGCGCAATTCCGAGTCGAAGGACGTGAAGCCGGTGCTCGACGAGGTGATCGAGGCCGCCGACGATGTCGACGTGTCGCATGTGCGCAGCGAGATGCTGGCTTCGCTCGACGAGCTCAAGACCAAGGGCCCGGCGAGCAAGCGCGACGCCAGCTTCTGGGGTCAGATCGGTGAGGGCGCCATCGCCGCCGGCTGTATCACGGCTGCCGTCGCGGGCCAGGTGGAGTTCGGCATTCCGTGCGTGGTCGGCGGCGCCGTGTCCTCCGGCGCGCTGCATCTGTGGACGTCGCAGGAGTAGGGAGTGAACCGCGGCGTCGCCACTTGCTCCGCTCATTCCCGCGAAAGCGGGAATCCAGCGAGGATCGGTAAATCAGTCATGTTGCGGTGGGGCCCCGCTTTCGCGGGGACGAGCGGCTGGTGGGGACGCGCTTCTAAAACATCCCATATCCAAAATGCAGCCGCTGCGTGACGTCATAGCTCGCCTTGCTGATCGGGTAGGCGTAGTCCATGCGGATCGGCCCGAGGATCGAGTCCCACACGAGGCCGGCGCCGATCGAGGAGCGGATCACGCTCGAATTGCCGACCAGCGAACTCGCCAGCGCCGGGCTGTAGCTCGAGGCGCCGCCGGTACTCCAGAGGCTGCCCGCGTCGGCGAACACCGCGGCCTTCAGCCCGATCGTCTGCGGAATGAACGGGATCGGCGACTGGAATTCATACGTCGTCGCCCAGTAGGCATTGCCGCCGATGTTGTCCATCGTCGTGCCCGGCTGCAGGTCGCGGGGGCCGAAGCCGTTCGGCGCGAAGCCGCGCACCAGCTGCGGTCCGCCGAAGAAGCCGTCGAGCAGCGGTAGCGACTGCCCGCCCCACGGCGCGATATAGCCGGTCTGCGCCTTCGCCATGCCGACGATGTCGTCGGGAAACTGCGTGTAGTAGCGGAACTGATCGGTGTTGCGCATGTACTTCACGTCGCCGCCCAGACCCGCCACGTCGTTGTTGACGTCGACGCGCATGCCGCTGGTCGGGCTGCGCTCATTGTCGAGCGTGTCGTAGGTGACGCCAGAGCCCACCGACGACACCCACTGTGCGCCGGCCGCCGCCGCTTCCTGCACCGGCAGCGACGCCACGCCCAGGCTCGGATCGAGCGCCAGCGACTGATTTTGGATCGAATAGCGCCAGGACAGGGCCAGCGTGTCGGTGAGCGGCGTGCCGGCGGTGATCGCCGCGCCATAGGTCGTGCTGCTGTAAGACTGGTATTCGTTCGAGCCGGACTCTCTGCCGGAGATGTCGAGGCCGAGCGACATATGCTGGCCGAACGCGTAAGGGTCGGTGAAGGCGATATCGAGCCCTTTCGTGTACTGGCCATAGGTCACCGAGATCTTGGCCAGGTCGCCGCGGCCGAGGAAATTGCTGTCGCTCACGCTGACATTGGCGACCGCACCGTCGGTGTCGGAATAGCCGCCACCGATCTGGAAGTCGCCGGTCTGCTGCTCCTCAACCGCGACATCGAGCACGACCCGGTCCGGCGCCGAGCCGGGCTTCCTTGTGAACTTCACCGATTTGAAATAGCCGAGCTTCTTCAGCCGTTTTTCACTGGCGTCGATCAGCGCGCGGTTGAAGGCGTCGCCTTCGCCCACTTCGATCTCGCGCCGGATGACGTTGTCCTGTGTCTTGGTGTTGCCGTGGATATCGATGCGTTCGACGTAAGCGGGCTGGCCCTCGTCGATATTGTAGCTGACATCGATCGTATGGTGAGCCGGGTCGGGCGTTTTGTCGGCGTGCGCGGTGGCAAAAGGCCGGCCGTGCTTGGCGAGATCGAGCGCGAGGTCCTCGACGGTCTTGTCGACCGCATCGCCGTTGTAGACGTCGCCGGCATGCGTCAAGAGCCGCGCCTTGAGGTGGCCGATGTCGACGCCGTGCAGCGTGGTGTCGACGCTCACTTTGCCGAAATGATACAGCGCGCCTTCGTCGACGGTGAAGGTGAGGACGAGGGTCTTCTTGTCGGCGTCGAAATGGGGCGCCGCCGACACGACGGTCATGTCGAAATAGCCGTGCGCGTGGTAGAACTGCCGCAGCTGGTCGCGGTCGGTCTCGACCTTGTCGGGATCGTAGAAGTCGTTGTCGAGTAGGAAGCTGAGGAAGTTGGTTTCCCCGGACTTGACGACGGCCTTTAGTTTATTCGCGCTGTACGCCTTGTTGCCGACGAATTCGATGTGCTTGATGCCGGTGCGCGGTCCCTCGTTGATCTCGAACACGAGGCTGATGCGACCGTCTTTGCTCGCGATCGTCTTCGGCACGACGCTGGCGCTGAAGTGGCCGTTGCGCTGATAGGCCTCGATCAGCTTCTGCACGTCCTCCTGCACCAGCGGCCGCGAGAGGGGATCGCCCTGCCGAGACCCCACCATCGACGTGATCTGCTTGTCGGTGAGCTTCTTG
The DNA here is from genome assembly GCA_036494425.1 of Pseudolabrys sp. Classification (GTDB taxonomy): domain Bacteria; phylum Pseudomonadota; class Alphaproteobacteria; order Rhizobiales; family Xanthobacteraceae; genus Pseudolabrys. The sequence continues at coordinate 8,269 of DASXOK010000508.1, read as the reverse complement.
TTGCCTTCGACAGCGACACGGTCGATCACCGGGTTCTCGTCGACATGCACGTGCAGCACGTCGCCATTGCGCGCGACATCCACGTTGCTGAACTGCTGCGACCCGTACATCGCCTTCACCGCCGCGTCGACGTCGGCGTCGGTGAAATGTCCGCTTGCGCTGGCGTTGAAGTAGCTTTTGATCGCATCAGCACCGATGCGGTGATTGCCGTCGACGATAACGGCATCCTGCGCGCGCGCGGGCGTAAGCGATGCACACAGAAGACCGGCCAAAGCGAAGGCAGCCGCCGCGCGACGAGGCATTTGAGAGATGTCCAGCCATGCGCGCCCCGCGCCGATATGGCTCTGGCGCTAGGGCAAAAGCATGACGGGATTCGATTGAATCCGGGGCGGCGTGAGGGCGGCTTGTGCGTTCGTGCCCTACATCACCGCGCCGATCTGCCAGGGCACGAATTCGAGGTCGCCGTAGCCTAAGTCCTCCGACTTGGTGTGTTCGCCTGAGGCGACCTTCAGCACTTTAGCGAAGATCTCTTCGCCTTTCGTCGCAATGGAGGTGCCGTCCAGCACGTCGCCGCAATTGATGTCCATGTCGTCGGTCATGCGCCGGTACATGTCGCTGTTGGTGGCAAGCTTGATCGATGGCGATGGCTTGCAGCCGAACGCGGAGCCGCGTCCAGTCGTGAAGCACATGATGTTGCAGCCTCCGGCGACCTGGCCGGTGGCGCCGACCGGGTCGTAGCCGGGCGTGTCCATGAAGACGAAGCCCTTCTCCTTCACCGGCTCGGCATATTCATAGACTGCGCGCAGCGTGGTGGTCCCGCCCTTGGCCGCCGCGCCCAGCGACTTCTCAAGGATAGTGGTCAGTCCGCCCGCTTTGTTGCCGGGCGCCGGATTATTGTTCATCTCGCCGCCGTTGCGCTTGGTGTAGTCCTCCCACCAGCGGATGCGCTCCACGAGCTTCTCGCCGACCGCGCGGTTGACCGCGCGCCGAGTGAGCAGGTGCTCGGCGCCATAGATCTCCGGCGTCTCGGCCAGCACGGCGGCGCCGCCGTGCTTGACCAGCGTGTCGACAGCCGCGCCGAGCGAGGGATTGGCGGTGATCCCGGAATAGCCATCCGAGCCGCCGCATTGCAGCGCCAGCACGATCTCGGAGGCCGGCCGCGTCTCGCGCTTCGCCCGCGCGGCGACGGGAAGCATCTCCTTGATACGGTCGAGCCCTTGCGCCACGGCCCTGCGCGTGCCGCCGGTCGCCTGGATCGTCATGGTCTGGAAATGGTCGCCTTCGGCCAGGCCGTAATCGTCCTTCATGCGGTCGATCTGGAATACCTCGCAGCCGAGCCCGACCATCAGCGCCGCGCCGAGATTGGGATGCGTGGCGTAGCCCCATTGCGTGCGCCGCAACAGGTCCCAGCCCTCGCCGTAAGCGGCCATGCCGCAGCCCGAGCCGTGCACGAAGGCGACCGCGCCGTCGATGCCGGGATAGTCGTCCAAGAGGCCCGAGCGGTTGACCTCCTCGGCGATGAACTTCGCCACCGAGGCCGAGCAGTTCACCGAGGTGAGAATGCCGATGTAATTGCGCGTGCCCGTCTTGCCGTTCGGCCGCACATAACCTTCGAAGGTCGCACGCAATTCCGGCGGCAGAAGCTCGTCGTTCTTCGCACCTTCAGCGAACCGATAGTCGCGCGCGAAATCATGCAGCGAGACATTGTGCTCGTGCACCCAATCGCCCGGCGCGATCGGTTTTGAGGCGAAGCCGATGATCTGGCCGTATTTTCGTACCGGCTCGCCTTCGCGCACCCCCGCGATCGCCATCTTGTGCCCGCGCGGCACACGCTCGCGCGCCATGACATCGGCCGCGACGGCGCCCGCCGCGATCTGGTCGACGGCGACGACGACATTGTCTTCGGGCGACAGCTTGATAGTCCGCGGCGTGGTCATTCCGGAAACTTTCGTTGGTGCAGTGCGAAGCGCGACGATGGCGCGCGGGACGCAGTTTGATCGTAAGGGATAAGCGGGATCAAGGCGCAGCCCGACCGCGCTGCCTGGCTGGGCGATTAGGGGGACTTACGCCTAACGATCTCGATTATGCGGCCATAAAGAAGCTATAAAACATTGAACAGCACGCAAGACTGTCAAATTTTCCGCACTTGCTGCGATGCGAGATCACTCAAGAGCGCTTGCACCTATACGCCGGAGGTATAGCCTCTCCGCATAATAAGAATGGCTCAATGTCCAACGTCAGGGAGGAATGCTTCAATGCGCCTACGCGCGACTCGTCGCTCAGTGTTGAAAACTGCCGCCCTCGCTACGGCAGCCGTCTTTACCGCTCCCTATATGCGAGGGGCGCATGCGGCCGGGAAATTGACGCTCGGCTGTTGGGACCATTGGGTCCCCGGCGCGAACAATACGCTCACCAAGCTCTGCAACGAGTGGGGTGCGAAGAATAACGTCGAAGTTCACATCGATTACATCACCTCGCAGGGCGAGAAGGACAAGCTCACTGCCGCGGCCGAGGCGCAAGCCGGCACCGGCCACGACATCATGTCGCATCGCGACTGGAACATTCAGATTCACCAGCGCATGCTTGAGCCGCTCGACGATGTGGTCGGGCAATTGATCAAGCAATACGGTCCGATCAGCCCCGTCGCCGAATATCTCGCCAAGATCAAGGGAGCCTGGCGCGGCGTGCCGACCGCGGTCGGCAGTCAGGTGAAGCCATGCCAGTCGCGCTTCGACCTCTACAAGGAGCACGCCGGCATCGACCTGCTCGACATGTTTCCCGCCGACGAGTCGAAATACGACAAGGCGAAGATCGATACCTGGACTTGGGACACCTATCTTACCGCGGCGCAAAAGCTGCACAAAGCGGGCTTCCCGGTCGGCCTGCCGATGGGGCAGACGAGCGATGCCGTCGACTGGGTCGGCGCGCTATTCAATTCCCACGGCGTCGTCATGGTGGACGCCAACGACAACATCAAGATCGACTCCGACGAGACCCGCAAGGCGCTCGAATATCTCGTCAAGCTGATGGAAGTGAACCCGCCCGAGGTCTACGCCTGGGATGACGCCGGCAACAACCGCTGGATCATTTCCGGGAAGGGCTCCGGCATCATGAACCCGCCGAGCTCCTGGGCGGTGGCCAAGCGCGACAACCCGCAGATTGCCGAAAAGATCTGGCATCACGCGATGCCGAAGGGCCCGAAGGGCCGCTTCGTCGGTCAGTTGCCGCAGTTCTACGGTGTCTGGAGCTTCTCCAAGAACAAGCAGGCGGCCAAGGACCTTCTGCTCTTCATCTCGCAGCGGGAATCGATGGCCCAGCTCGTCGAAGCCTCCTTCGGCTACGACCTGCCGTCGTTCAAGAGCATGTACGACTTCGATACCTGGAAGAACGTCGGTCCGCCGACCGGCACCGTGTACAGCTATCCGCCGCGCGGCGACGAACAGACGTCGATCGCCGGCGCTCCGGCCCGCTCGGAAGTGGGTGCGCAGATCTACAATCAGGCCATCAATACGGTGATGGTCTCCAAGATCACGCAAGGGCGCGAGAAGATCGACAACGTGATCAAGTGGGCGGAGAAAGAGCTCGAAGGCACCTTGCGCGCCTGAGGCTCCGCCGTCGCGAACGGGTGCGTGCCGGCAGAGAGGGACCGGCACGCGCTTTGTCATCTCCTGACGACGAGGGGTCGGCCAGGTTAGGTCGACGTTGAGGACATGGCCGAAACCATCCAGACATGGGTCCCCGTCCGCCACGAACGGGCCGTCGCACGTCGCAGCGGGCTGCAACGGCTGATGCGCCGCCGTTCGAGCATCGCGCTGTTGATGTGCCTGCCGCTGATCCTGATAGTCGGCTGCCTGATCATCTATCCCGCGTTCTACTCGATCTATTTGTCGATGCTGAACAAGGCGCAGACCCGCTTCATCGGCCTGTCCAATTACACTTACTTGCTGTCGCGCGACGTCTTCTGGATGGTGGTGCAGCAGTCGGCGATCTTCGCGCTGTCGGCAGTGTTCTTCAAAGCGCTGATCGGGCTCGTCACCGCACACCTCATCAACAACCTGCCGGCCAAAGGCCAGCGCAAGTGGCGCGGCATGCTGCTGGTGCCCTGGGTGATCCCGCTCGCGCTCTCGTCGCTGAGCTGGTGGTGGCTGTTCGACCCGACCCATTCCGGCTTCAACTACATCCTGACGAGCCTGGGATTCAATGAAATCCCCTGGCTGAGCGATCCCTATTGGGCGCGCTTCTCGGTGATCCTGGTCAATGTCTGGTATGGCGCGCCGTTCTTCCTCATCATGTATCTCGCCGCGCTCAAGTCGGTGCCGGAGCAGCTGTACGAGGCCGCCGCCATCGACGGCGCCAATGCCTGGCAGAAGTTCATCCACATCACGCTGCCGATGATGAAGAACATCATGGCGATCACCATCCTGTTCTCGCTGATCGTCACCTTCGCCAATTTCGACATCGTGCAGATCATGACGGCCGGCGGCCCGCGCAACATGACGCACGTGTTCGCAACTTATTCCTTCCTGCTCGGCATCCGCTCCGGCGACCTGCCGCTCGGCGCCGCGACCTCGCTGTTCATGTTCCCGATACTGGCCATAGCCGCAGTGTTCATCTTGCGCGGCGTGCGCAAGCGGGGGAGGGAAATCGGATGAGCACGGCCACCCTCGCATCGCCGGCGTCCCGTGCCCGCGCGCGGCGCTCCAGTCTGCGGACCAATCGCCGCTGGGCGCTGATCACGTCCTATGTCTTCCTCATCATCTTCGCGATCTTCTTCCTGATGCCGCCTTACTACATGGTCGTGACCGCGCTTAAGAGCGACGCCGAGGTCGCACACATGGCGACCAATCCCTGGATCATCGCCAATGGCGTGACGTTCGATCAGTTCCGCATTTTGTTCACGCAGACGGACTTCCTCATCTTCTTCAAGAACACGGTGATCGTGACCATTTGCGTCGTCGTCATCACCATGGTGGTGAGCGTCTTGGCCGCCTTCTCGCTCGGCCGCATGAAGTTCTGGGGCTCCGGCATCCTCGCGACCGGGATCTTCCTCACCTACCTGGTGCCCGATACGCTGCTGTTCATCCCACTGTTCCAGATCGTCAAGGCGGTCGGCCTGCTCAATTCCTACTGGGGCATGGTGCTGGTCTATCCGACTTTGACGGTGCCGTTCTGCACCTGGATCATGATCGGCTATTTCCAGTCGATCCCGAAGGAGTTGGACGAGGCGGCGCTGATCGACGGCGCCGGCCATATGCAGATGCTCACCAAGATATTTATCCCGGTGGCGCTGCCCGGCATCATCGCCGCGACCATCTTCGCCTTCACGGTGTCCTGGGCGGCCTTCGTCTATCCGATGGCGTTTCTTTATTCGTCGGATCAGCAGGTGCTCACGGTCGGCACCGTGACGAGCCTGATCCGCGCCGACGTATACAAGTGGGGCATGCTGATGGCCGGCGCGCTGGTCGCGGCCGCGCCGCCGCTCGTCATCTACGCATTCCTCATGGACTACTACATTGCCGGCCTCACCGCCGGCGCGACGAAGGGGTAGGGAGTGTCGGGCGTTCCCGTCCTCCGCTCATTCCCGCGTAGGCGGGAATCCAGGGGCAGGATGGCAGAGTCTATCATTTGACGGCCCTGGGTCCCCGCTTTCGCGGGGACGAACGGGGTGTGCTGTAGAGCGAACTTAGAGGCGGGAGCAGTCATGGCGGAAGTGGCCCTGCGCAACGTGGTGAAGCGCTACGACGATGTCGTGGCGGTGAGCGATGTCTCTCTCGACATCCCCAACCATGAATTCGTCGTGCTGGTCGGGCCCTCGGGCTGCGGCAAAAGCACGACGCTGCGGATGATCGCCGGACTCGAGGAGATCAGCGATGGCGAGATCTCGATCGGCGGCGAGATCGTGAATGACCTTCCGCCGAAGGATCGCGACATCGCCATGGTGTTCCAGAACTACGCGCTCTATCCGCACATGACCGTGGCCGAGAACATGTCGTTCGGCCTCAAGCTACGGAAATTCCCTAAGGCCGAGATCAAGCAGCGGGTCGAGAACGCCGCGCGTATCCTCGACATCACCGAGCTCCTGGCGCGGCGGCCGAAGCAACTGTCCGGCGGCCAGCGCCAGCGCGTCGCCATGGGCCGCGCCATCGTACGCAATCCCAAGGTGTTCCTGTTCGACGAGCCTTTGTCCAATCTCGACGCCAAGCTCAGGGTGCAGATGCGCACCGAGATCAAGCGCGTGCATCAGAAGGTGAAGACGACGACCGTCTACGTCACGCACGACCAGGTCGAGGCGATGACCTTGGCCGACCGCGTTGTGGTGATGAACAACGGCCACATCGAACAGATCGGCGCGCCCAACGATCTGTATCATAATCCGAGGACGCGCTTCGTCGCCGGCTTCATCGGTTCGCCGGCGATGAACTTCATTCCCGCGCGGCTCGAAGGCAATGGCAGCGGGCTGCTGCTGCGGCTGTCCGACAATCTCTCGTTCCCGGTGCCGGAAAGCCGCGCCGCGCGCTATCGCGACGCCGCCGGCAAGGAGCTGTTGTTCGGTCTGAGGCCCGAGCACATCACCGAGACGCGCGGCCAGAATGGCGCGGGTAGTTGCCAGGATTTCACCGTCACGCTCGACGTGGTCGAGCCGATGGGCATGGAGACCATGGTGTTCTTCCACGTCGGCGGCACCGAGATCTGCGGCCGCGTGGAGCCCACGGCCGCCAAGGGCGCCGGCGAGAAGATGCCATTACGGGCAAACCTCGACCATATGTACCTGATCGACCCGGCGACCAATCTGGTGCTGTAGGAACCTCGTGGATTGGGGCAGGGGGCGCGGCTTCGTCAGGCCGCGCCGCGCATTTCTCCGCCGTGGGGCGGCGGGATCGGCGCGCCGTCGGCCGCATATTCGTTCAGCTTGTTGCGCAGCGTGCGGATGGAGATGCCGAGGATGTTGGCCGCATGCGTGCGGTTGCCGAGGCAATGCTTGAGCGTCTCCAGGATCAGGTCGCGCTCGACCTCGGCCACGGTGCGGCCGACGAGATTGCGCGTGATCTGTTCGGCCGCCATGGCGGCCTGCGCGGCCACATCGGTGCCGCGCGCCTGATCGAGCCGTGCGCCGTCCGGCGACAGGATCGCCTCCACGCCGATTTCGGCTTCGGTCGAGAGCAACACGGCGCGATGCAGCGTGTTCTCCAGCTCGCGCACATTGCCGGGCCAGCGGTTGGTGTTGAGCGCGCGGCGCGCCTCCGCCGACATGGTCCGCACCGGCAGGCCGTTCGCCTGCGAATACTTCTTGATGAAGTGCTGCGCCAACTCGCCGATGTCGGCTGGGCGTTCGCGTAAGGGAGGGATCTTCAGGTTCACCACATTGAGGCGGAACAGGAGGTCCTCGCGGAACGAGCCTTCGCGCACGGCGTCGGCAAGGTTGCGATTGGAGGTGGCGATGATGCGGATATCGACCGGCACCGGGCGTGCGCCGCCGACACGGTCGATGACGCGCTCCTGGATGGCGCGCAGGAGCTTCGCCTGCAGCCGCACGTCCATCTCGGAAATCTCGTCGAGCAGCAGCGTGCCGCCGTTGGCCTCTTCGAACTTGCCGATGCGGCGGGCAAGCGCCCCGGTGAAGGCGCCCTTCTCATGGCCGAACAGTTCGGATTCGAGCAGGTTCTCGGGGATCGCCGCGCAATTGACGCTGATGAACGGCTTCTTCGACCGATGCGAGCGGCTGTGCACGAAGCGCGCCAGCACCTCCTTGCCGGTGCCGCTCTCGCCGGTGATCAGCACCGACGCGTCGGAGCCGGCGATCTGCTGCGCGAGCTTGACCACCTTGGCCATCGACTCGTCGCGGTAGATCATCTCGCGCGTGTCTTCGGCGACAGCGGCGAGCACCGCCGCGATCAGGTCCGGATCCGGCGGCAGCGGGATGTATTCTTTGGCGCCGGCATGGATGGCGCGCACCGCGGCGCGCGCATCGTTCGTCACGCCGCAGGCGACGATCGGCACATGGATACGTTCGGCTTCGAGCCGCGTCACCAGATCGCGGATGTCGAGCGCCACGTCCACCATCAGGAGGTCGGCGCCGCGGCCGGAGCGCAGCACGGCGAGCGCCTGCTCGTTGCTTTCGGCGTGGGTTACGCTGGCGCCCTTGTCCATGGCGAGCTTGGTCGCGGTGGTGAGCTGGCCCCCCAGCGTGCCGACGATCAGAAGTCGCATGGGCGTAATCCTCTAGTTCTCAGTTACGGTCTGACTTGATGATTTCCGTCATGGTCACGCC
>DASXOK010000507.1:0-2075 GCA_036494425.1 Pseudolabrys sp. | reverse complement strand
GTCAATGTCCGCCCCGGCCATGGCCGAGGACGCGCTCAAGGTTGCCATGGGCCAGATCAACAACTGGGAAAACCAGGCGCCGACGCTTGGGCAGGACGCCGGCATATTCAAGAAGCACGGACTGGTGGTCGAAACTGTGGGCACCCAGGGCGCGGGCGAGACCATTCAGGCTGTCATCTCGGGCAGCGCGGACATTGGCGGTGGCGTCGGCGCCGCGGGCGTCATGCGCGCGTTTTCCAAGGGCGCGCCAGTGCGCATCCTGGCGCCGGCCTTCACCGGCACTGGCGATCTTTTTTGGTACGTGAAGGCTGACTCCAAACTGCACAGCCTCAAAGATGCGACCGCGGACAACACCATCGCCTATTCGACCAGCGGTTCTAGCTCGAACAACATCGTCGTTGCATTCACCAACGAACTCGGCGCCAAGGCGAAGCCGACCGCAACCGGCGGCCCCGCGGCGACTCTCACTGCCGTGATGTCCGGCCAGATCGACATCGGCTGGGCTGCGCCTCCGTTCGGCCTCAAGGAGCTTAAGGAAGGCAAGATCCGTATCATCGCGCATGGCAGCGACGTGCCTTCACTGCGGGGCCAGACCGTCCGCACTCTGATCGTCAACCTCAACGCCTGGAACACAAAACGCGATGCGATCCTGCGCTTCATGGACGCGTATCGCGAAGCCGTCGACTGGATGTACTCCGACCCCAAAGCAGTCGAGATGTATTCCAAGAAGATAAACCAGCCCGTCGAATTGCTCACGGAATCGATGAAGGAATTCCATCCGAAAGAGGCGCTGCAGAGCGATCACTTCGCCGACCTCGACGGCGCGGTGGCCGACGCGGTGAAGCTCAAGTTCCTGGAAAAGCCGCTCACCAAGGAGCAGCTTTCGGAGATGATCGTCACGCCGCCGCGGAAGAAGTAACGGCAGCCTCTGTGTGAACGTCGCGGGCCGCTGTGACGCAGCGGCCCGTTTTTTATGCTTTTGAGTGCCGGTCCTTGGCAGCCTCGCTGATGGCGGCGAGCATCGTGGCGCGCCCATCTTTGAGTGTGGCGCGGACGTCGTCTTCTTTGCCGATGGCGCCCATCTCGCGCTGGCGCTTCACCGTGGCGTCCACCATCAGCGGCTCCAGCCCGAGCTCGCGCAGCGTCACTGATGATTCTTCCATCTCGGCGGCACGCCGTTCGCCATGGCTCGCCATGCGCTCGATGTTGTAGTCGGCGATCTTCATCCAATCGAGCGTCGGATAATTGTTCTTCAGCGAGGCGGTGACCTCTTCCAGCACGCCTGCGCGGGACGCGGCCAGGAAGCATTCCAGCGTCAGCGCCTCGATGCCCTTGATCATCACGCTGCGGATCATCTTGATCGCGGCGGCCGAGCCTATATCCGGGCTGACGACGGTGAGCTGCATTTCCAGTTCGCGCAGGAGCGGGGAAATCTCCTCCGCATGCGGCCCTGAAATGAGAAGCGGAGTCTTGTGGCGCAGTGGGTGGATCGGCGCGATCACCGCCACATCGACATAGCGGGCATGCCCGTCCAAGACCTTCACCGTCTCCTGCTTGCGCCCTGGCGAGACCGAATTGATGTCGAGATAATACGGCGAGCCGGAAAGGTGCGGCGCGGCCGAGCGCGCGGCCTCCTGGCTCGACGCCGCTGTCACCGCCGAGATCACCATGTCGGCGCCACGCACCGCATCGGCGGCCGACTCCGCCAGCCGTACGCCAATCTTGTCGCCTGCCGTCTTCAGCCGTGCGCCGCTGGCGTCCGGAAACAGGATGTCCCAGGCGGCGATCTGCTCGATGCCGGCATCACGCAGGCCAGCGGCGATGGCCTGTCCGGCCTCGCCGAAACCGATGAAGGAAACGCGGGGAGTATTGCGACGTGTCATGTCGGTTCCTTGGATTTTTCCGTTTGGCCGGTAATTCTAAACCGGCCGTGACGCGCCGTCAGCGGGGGCGCCCGCATTCACAGCATGTCGAGCGGCATGGGCTTCTTCGGCGGTGGGAACGCGTGGTCGAGCGCAGCAAAGTCGTCCGCCGTCAGCAGGAGATCGAGCGCGCCCAAGTCCTCGTCGACGTGG
>DASXOK010000506.1:0-1909 GCA_036494425.1 Pseudolabrys sp. | reverse complement strand
GTCTTCAGGAAGCTTGGATTCAGTCTCCAATTTCCCGATTCCTCGAATCACCCCTCCGACGTGCCGCGCACATTACCCCGGCGGTCGAACGGATGCGCTCGTCGATTGCTTCCTCCATCGGTGCACCCATCCCGGTTTTGCGGCGGGTCGGTATCCCCCATCTCTACTTTCGAGGCCTGCTCAGGCGGCTCGTCGCTGTTTCAAGTGGGTAGAGCGTCCAGTACTCCGCCTGCGATGAGGTAGACCATCAGCTTCAGGTTGTGCTTGGTCCGGTAGCCCTTGGCCTTGCGCTTGGCGGCCTGGACGTTGCCGTTGATGGCTTCCAAGAGGCCGTTGGAGAGGTTGCTGCTGATCGACCGCAGGATTTCGTCGGCCTTGGCCATGATCGTCGCGGCGACTTTCTTCATCGGCAGGAGGTCGCAGGTGCTGACCCAGGCCTGCCAGCGACGGAGAAACTTCCTCGCGCTCGCTACGCTCGGCATCGTGAAGACGTCCTGCAGATTCTGCCGTATCTGCCAAGCCTGCATGGTGTCCAGATTGGCTGCCTCCAACCTGACGATCGAGGCCTTCTCCTCCGCGTCGAGGTTCTGCAGGTTCTTCAGCCAGAGATAGCGCGTGCCCTTGATCCAGTCGTTGTGCTTGGCTTCCCCGCGGCGCACCTCGTCCACCGCTTCGTTGACGAGCTTGATCACATGGAACTTGTCGAAGGTGATCTTCGCGTTGGGAAAGTTCGCCTTCACGCCCGCGATGAACGCCGCCCCCATGTCGATCGAGGCGTCGGTGATGTTCTCTCGCTTGCCGCCGTGCGCCTCCAGAAACGCCGCGAAACCGTCGACCGTCGCTGCATCCTTGCCGTCGGCGACATAGACGACCTTGCGACGGCCCATGTCCACGAACAGACTGATGTAGTCGTGGCCGCGGCGCGCCGACGTCTCGTCCGCCGCGATCTGCTCGACCTCGCTGAGATCGAGCCCTTCAACCGCCCGCGAAACGTAATGATCGAGCACTCGCCATAGGCGCGTGTCGTGCTCGTCGACGATCTCGGCCACATTCGCCACCGGCATCGCCTTGACCATCGAAAGCAGGAAAGCCTCGAACAGCAGCGTGAAGCCCGAGCCCGTCCGCGCCCACGGCGGCGAAACCTGCTTCACCCCGCACTTGTCGCAGGAAACCCGCGGGATCGAAGCCTTCAGCACCGTCTTGTGCTGAAAGAAGTTCAGATGCCGCCACTCCTTCTCCCTGACGTCGTGGACGCCGCATCCCTCGGCGTCGCAGGCCGGACAGGCGAACCGGCTGCCCCGCGCGAAGCCGATGTGCAGATCGAGCTGTTTCTGGTCGGGGTCGAACTCGGATCGCAACACGACCCACGGGGAAGAGAGGCCTAGCGCCGCTTGGAAAAGCTCAGTGTCTCGCATCTCCCCGAACTACGTGATTCGCTGATCCCCCAATCCACGAAAACCACCGGTTGTGCATTTTACCCACACAAAACAGCGATGAGCCAGTCCTACGAGGTCTGGCGCGATCTCCGCCGGTTCGTGGTTGATCCCGCGATAGGCGAGATCAACGAACACGGCGACGAGGGCGGGTTTTTCGTGGCCTATGAGGGTCTGCGCGAGGGCAAAGCCTTCACCAAAATCAAGTTCACCCTGAGCAAATCGGCGGCGCGTGACAATCGCGACGCCGTCCTACAAAAGAAGGCGCGGCGCGCCAGAACCTTCACAGCGCCGACGGGAGCGCCTGGCCCGTTCTATGAGCCCACAGACGCGGTTCTGGGACAGCTGCGCGCGATAGCGCCGGGATGGGACCGGCAGGCGCTGCTGGCGCAATATCGCTAAAAATTTCCGGCGCCTATCGGGCTTCGCACGCCGCGCCCGATTATCCCGATGTCGCGCCGCTCGCGCGGGCGCTG
>DASXOK010000505.1:0-1878 GCA_036494425.1 Pseudolabrys sp. | reverse complement strand
GCCGGCCAGGCGGCCTTGATCGGCGGCCCGCCATGCATGCGATCGGCGAGATGGCCGACCGCGATCGCGTAGGCATCCGAGTTGTTGTACTCCTTCAGTACGTCGAAATTCTCGGTGACGATGAACGCCGCGCCCTTGGCGCCGCTGGGAAAGAACAGGATGCCGCTGCCGGCGGGTGGAAAGGCCCGGCCGTCGGCGCGGCGCACGTCGAGCGCCCGCCACTCGGCAAAGCTGCCGCGGCTCTTCATATAGTCGAAGCCGCGCGGCACGGTGACCTCGAAGCCCCAAGGCGTATCGGCTTTCCAATCCCACTTGCGCAGATAATTGGCGGTGGAGGCGAGTACGTCCGGCACGTTGTTCCAGAGATCGGCGCGCCCATCGCCGGAGAAGTCGACGGCGTAGTCGACCACGTTCGACGGCATGAACTGGCTCTGGCCCATGGCGCCGGCCCATGAGCTGACCATCGCCTCGCGCGCGAAGTGCCCGTCCTGCATGATGCGCATCGCGACGAAGAGTTCGTTGCGGAAGTAGGGGTGCCGGTACTTCACGTAAGCGAGTGTCGAGAGTGAGCGGAAGATGTCCCACTTGTCTTTCGCCGCGCCGTAGTCGGTCTCCATGCCCCACAGCGCCAGCAGGATCCAGCGCTCGACCTGGTATTTCTGCTCGACCGAGTCGAAGGTCTTTGCCCATTCCTTCTCTTTGGCCTGGCCCCGCGCGATGCGGCCCTGGCTGACGATGCCGTTGATGTAATCGCCGACCGGCTTGCCGTATTCGGGCTGGCGCGTCGTGGCATTGATCACGCGCTGATCAGGCGTGACGCCGCGCATGGCGAGATCGAAGGTCGCGCGCGTGACACCCTTTGCCTGCGCGTCGGGCCAGAGGGTTTTGACGAAGGCCTCGAACGCCTGCTGGTTCTGCGCCTTTACCGGCGCGGCGCAGCAGGCCAGCGCAATGAGCACTGCGGCGATGCGGCCAAGGATACGACCAAGCATGACTGCGCTTTCGGATGCGGCGAGATTCGCGCGCGCATTCTACACGAGCGAGACCAGTCCGCCGCCGTGGCGCTCGAGCCGTCCGGCGATTTCCAGTTCCAGGAGCACGGTGCGCACGACGTCCGGCGAGGTCTTCGACAGGCGCATGAGATCGTCGAGCGAGCAAGGTGTAGGTCCCAGGAGTGCGATGATACGCGCGCGCTCGTCGTCGCCCGGCTCGGCGTCGTGCCTCGGCGGCCCCTCGGAGGGCGGCTCTTGGGTGGGACGATCGAGCCCGCGGCCGATGATCGGCTCCAGTGCCGAGATCACGTCGGCGGCCTCGATGATGAGCATTGCGCCCTGCTTGAGCAGGCCGTTTGTACCTTCGGCGCGCGGATCGAGCGGCGAGCCCGGCACGGCGAAGACCTCGCGTCCCTGTTCGCCGGCGAAGCGCGCGGTGATCAGCGAGCCCGACCGGCGCGCCGCCTCGACGATGACGACGCCAAGGGAGAGGCCGGAGATGAGCCGATTGCGGCGCGGGAAGTCGCGCGCGCGAGGCTCCCAGGTGAGCGGCATTTCCGACACGGAGGCGCCCTCAGCGATGAGCGCTTGCGATAGCTCGACATGATCGTGCGGATAGACGCGCTGATGGCCGCCGGCGAGCACGGCGATGGTGCCGGTGAGAAGGCTTGCGCGATGCGCGGCGGCGTCGATGCCGCGTGCAAGCCCGGAGACGATGACGAAGCCGGCTTGGCCTAGATCGCGCGCAAGCCGGTCGGCGAATTTCATGCCCGCGGCCGAGGCGTTGCGCGAGGCGACGATGGCGACGAGCGGGCGTGTGAAGACGTCGCGCTTGCCGGCGACGGCGAGAAGCGGCGGCGCATCGTCGATCATCTGCAAGCGCGCC
>DASXOK010000504.1:0-9069 GCA_036494425.1 Pseudolabrys sp. | reverse complement strand
CCGGAAAGCCTCACAAAGTCGCTCTCGTCGCCTGCGCCAGAAAGCTCGTCATCTACGCCAACACCGTCCTCGCTCGCGGCACACCATGGACCCCGAGCCTCGCCATCGTTTAATGGTTGCTCAGGGTGACGGGGCGAAGGCCTCACGCGCTCCAATCAGAGAAACCGCACACTCACACTGCCAATCGCATCAAACTGCGCGACATATTCGCCCGCGCGCGGTGGGATCGGTGTCGTGCAGGTGCCGGTGGTCACGATCTGTCCGCGCTTGAGGCCCCCGGCGGGCAGCGGCTGCGCGTTGGCGAGCGCGATGACGGCGAGCAAGGGATTGCCGAGAATGCGCGCGCTTTCGCCCTGCCAAGTTTCGTGGTCGTCGAGCGTCAGCGTGACGTTGATCTGCCCGAGGTCGAGCTTGCGCCAGTCTTTGAAAGGCCCACCGACGATGAAGGCGCCGTTGCCCATATCATCCGCGAGCTTCAACAGGTCGGGCGCTTCCGGCGCGAAACGGCCGTCGGCAACTTCCATGACCGGCACGACGGCCTCGATCGCGGCCTCGATCTCTTGCCGGCTATAGGGAGCCGCGCGTGGCGGAAGATCGGCGCCGAGCAAGAAAGCCACCTCGCATTCCAGCAGCGGCGTGATGAACGCCGCGAGCGGCAGCGCCGCCGGCGAAGCGTGCACAAAAGGGGCGAGCAGGGCGCCGGCCACCGGCCGGTCGGCGCGATAGCCGCGCTGCTGCTCGGGCTTGAGCGCGGTGACCTTCCAGCCGCGCACGGCGTGACCGCGCGCGAGTTCGTCCTGCACCGCATAGGCATCGGCGACGGAGCGGGCCGATCCTTCCCACGCCGCGTGGCCGAGGATCTTGGCCTCGGCGCGCGCCTGCGCGAGCGCGGCGGCAAAGGATTGAGCGGTCATTCGCCTTCGCCGGGCGCGGCGCTGAAGAACTTCTCGAACTTGTCCGGCACGCCGTCGAAGTCCTTGGCGTCAGCCGGCGGCTCTTTCTTGGCGGTGATGTTCGGCCATTTCGATGCATATTCGGCGTTGAGCGTGAGCCACCTCTCGAGGCTGCCCTCGGTATCCGGCTTGATCGCCTCGGCGGGGCATTCCGGCTCGCACACACCGCAGTCGATGCACTCGTCGGGATGAATGACGAGCATGTTCTCGCCTTCATAGAAGCAATCGACGGGGCAGACCTCGATGCAATCCATGTATTTGCACTTGATGCAATTCTCAGTGACGACGTATGTCATGCCTTCCTCCGCGTGATTTCATGCGAAAGCCTCAGCTCTTCGGCGCGCGGCTGGCGCCCAGGAACTGCATCATCAGTTCGACCTGGCCGTTGAGCATGTGGATGCCGAAGTGGATCCGGTGGCCGCGCGCCTTGGCGGCGATCAACAGCGGCGTCATGTCGGGCTTCATCACGACCTCGGCGACGAGCGCGATCTTGTCGGCGCTGTCGAGATTGAATGAGTGCCCGTCGTCAGGCTTGAGGCCCAGCGAGGTGGCGTTGATGACGATGTCGTGGCTAGAGGCGTCGGCGGTGCCGAGGCGGACATCGCAGGACGGCACGGCCTGCTTTACGCCGGCAACCAACGCCTCGGCCTTGGAGCGCGTGCGGTTGTGGATGGTCAGCGCCGCCGCGCCGCTGCCGGCGAGCGCATAGGCAAGGGCGGTGCCGGCCCCGCCGGCGCCGGCGAGGTAGAAGCGCTTGCCTTTGACCTCGTGTCCTTGTCCCAACAGGCCGGCGACGAACCCGCGCCCGTCCAGCAATGTGCCGCTGAAGCTGCCGTCCGGCTCGCGCCGCACGGTGTTGACGACCTTGGTGTAGACGCCGTCGGCTTCGAGCTTGTCGCAGAGCGCCGCGGATTCCGCTTTGTGCGGTGCGGTAACAATGAAGCCGTCAAGATTGAGGGTCGCCTTCAGCCCGGCCCAGCCGCGCGGCAGGTCGTCCCGCCCGATATGGATCGGCAGGCAGACGGCGTCGATGCCGCGTTCCGCGAAATAATCGTTGAAGGCCATCGGCGTCCGCACATGTGCGATGGGGTCGCCGATGATGGCGTAGAGGCGCGTGGTCCCGGTGATCATAGTGGTCCTTAACTATCTAGTTAGATAGCATATTCGGAGCGCGAGGTTTGTCAACGCTGCGACGCCCGCGCGTGGAGGACTTCACGGCGCGGTACGGGGACCTGATTTTCGGTTCTCGGCGGCCGCCGCAAGGCACACGGCCCGCCGGTTCCATCGGCCGTCTGCCGCTCGCAGCCAGGTTCCCATTGCCGATACCTGCAAGAATGGGAAGCACACTGCGCAAGTAATCGCCATCGCCTGCTCAACGGATAAGAGCCGATGAATGCATCGGCGGCGTTCCGAGGCGTCACGGCGAGGAATTGAGAGCCATAAACGCTCGTTCGGCAAAATTGCGCGACGATCCGAGCGACAAAACCCGTCGGCTGGCATGGGTCCTGCAAGCACGAATGCGTCCAAAGACTTGTAACTGAAAACTTGCAACCGAAAACTTGCAAGAGGTCTGGAAGCGGCCGGTCGTGCTCACGCGGCGGTCTGGCGCACAACGGAGAGCCATCATGGACGCCGAACCTCGCCTCGTCCTCGATCACATCTCTATGGTGTTTGAGCGCGGCGGCCAGTCGTTCACGGCGCTCTCTCCGATCGATATCCAGGTTCGAGCCGGTAAGTTCATCTCGCTGATCGGCCCGTCCGGCTGCGGCAAGAGCACGATCTTCAATATCGTCGCGGGATTGCAATTGCCGACCACCGGCGATGTCCGCATCGACGGCGAAGGCGCGACCGGAACCATCGGGCGGGTCGCCTATATGCTGCAGAAGGACCTTCTGCTGCCGTGGCGAACGGTGGTCGACAACGTCGCGCTCGGCATGGAGATTCGCGGTGTGCCGATGAAGGAGGCACGTGAGCGCGCGCTTCCGCTGCTGCACCGTTATGGGCTCGGCGGCTTCGAGACGAGCTATCCCTCCGAGCTCTCGGGCGGCATGCGGCAACGCGCGGCGCTGTTGCGGACCTTGCTGATCGACACCGAGGTGGTGCTGCTCGACGAACCGTTCGGCGCGCTCGACGCACAGACCAAGGCGCAGATGCAGGAATGGCTGTTGCAACTGTTCGAGGACTTCGGCCGCACGGTCATCTTCGTGACGCATGACGTCGAAGAAGCCGTGTTCCTGTCCGACGACATCTATGTGATGGCGAGCCGGCCCGGGCGCGTCGTCGACATGATGCCGGTCGATCTGCCGCGGCCGCGGGATCGCTCGGTGGTGAGCTCGCCGCGCTTCGTGACGATGAAAAAGTATTGTCTCGATCTGCTGCACAATTCGGCGAATCAGCCTGAAGCGAAAACGGCCGCGGCGTGACGCACCGATGGGGGACCTGAGACGATGAATACAAAGCTCATCGCCGGCACGACGACCATCATGGGAGCCGCGAGCGGAAGCACGGCGGCACGCAAGCCAACCGAACAGCGCCGGATCGTGCGCAAGCTGCCGGTCCAGAAGGCCTGGAGCGCGCCGCTCATCGTCGCGGCGCAGGTCGGCATATTTGTCGGCCTGATCGCGCTGTGGGAGATTGCGGACGATTTCAAGGTCATCGATCCCTTCTTCTGGTCGCAGCCGTCGGCCATCTGGTCCACGCTGATCACGTTCCTGACGCAAGGCGATGCCCTGACCGACATCGTCTATACGTTCCAATCGACGATATTGGGCTTTATTCTCGGCACCGTCGCCGGCTCTCTGTTCGGCATGTCGTTCTGGTGGTCGGGCAACTACGCGCGGATCATGCAGCCCTACGTGGTCTGCCTCGAGTCGATCCCCAAGCTCGCGCTGGCGCCGCTCATCGTTCTCGTTTTCGGCATGGGGCTTGGATCGAAAGTGGCGATCGCCGTGGCCCTGACGGTGGTCGTCTCGACGCTCACCGCCTATGCCGGCGTTCGTTCCGTCGATAAGGACCAGGAGCGCCTCTTCTATTCGATCGGCGCCAGCCGCTGCCAGGTGTTCACCAAGCTGGTCATTCCATCCTGCATTCCCTGGATCATATCGATCCTGCGCGTGAACATCGGGCTCGCGCTGACCGGATCGATCGTCGGCGAGTTCGTGTCGTCCGAGCATGGACTGGGACGCACCATCCTCTACGCCGGATCGACATACGAAATATCGCTGGTCTGGGTCGCGGTGCTCGTCCTCGCGGGGCTCTCGATGGTGATGTACGCGATCGTCGGCTGGCTGGAGAGAGTTCTGCGCAAGGGGGTCGACCGCTGAGGTCACGGAGTCTTTGCGCAACGCGAATTGACAACAAAGGGAAGCCTGATGCGCTTAACCGCTTCAAAGTTTATTTTGACCGTCTTCATCCTCGCCGGCCTCGCAGGCGGCAGCGCGACGACAGCCGCGTCCGCGGCCGACATCCCGCTCGTCGTCGCCGAGCCGGTCCATGGCACCGGCTATCTGCCGCTCTATGTCGCGATCCGAAAGGGCTTCTTCAAAGCCGACGGTCTCGACGTGCGCGTGATGACCGTGCAGGGCGGCGCCACCCACACCAACGCCGTGATCTCCAAACAGGCCTTCGCGTTCATCGGCGGCCCTGAGCACGATGCCTTCGCCAAGATCAAAGGCGCCGAACTGCGCGCGGTCGTGAACGTCGTCGATCGCGGCAATGTCTATTATGTCGCGAAGAAAGGTCTCGAACCCAAGCCGGGCCAATCGATCGGCGACTTCTTCAAGGGTAAATCGGTGGCGGTCGGTTTTTACGGCAGCACGCCCAATTCGATCACGCGTTATCTCGCGGCGAAATGGAATCTCACGCTCGGCAAGGACCTCATCCTTCATGAGATGAACAACGGGGCGGAACTGGCGGCGCTCAAAGCCGGCGCGGCGGATATCGGCGTGACGATCGAGCCTATCCTGACGCGCGGCGTCAACGAGGGCGTCTGGAACGAGCCGGTTTACAACGTGCCCAAGGAGCTTGGTCCTTATGCCTATTCGACGCTGAATGTCCGGCTCGACTCCATTCAGAATGAGCCGAAGGTGGTTGCGGCCTTCGTCAAGGACGTCATCAAGGGGCTGGAATTCATCTACGCGCATCAGGACGAGGCGGTGGCCATCGCCAAGCTTGAATTCCCGACCATGTCGCCGGCCGACCTGAAGGCGACGCTCGACCGCTCGTTCGCTGACAAGCTCTGGAGCAAGGACGGCATGGTGTCGCACGAAGCCTGGACGACCGCGCAGGAAGTGGTCCGCACGGCGGGCCTGCTGAAGCAGGACGTGCCTTACGACGACATCATCGACATGCAATTCGTGAAGGCGATGAAGGCGTCAGAGAAGTAATTCGGGGCCTGGACGGCAAATAACGTGGGGAGAAGAAGAATGTCTGAACCTGTCTGGAACAAGTTTCTGACCGAACGCGATAAGGCCGTCTTCGCGGCCGCGGGCTATGGCGAGCGGGGCGGCTTCGGCAAGCGCCCGGCGCTCCTGGTGGTCGACGTGAACTACGCCTTCTGCGGCGATAAGCCGGAGCCGATCCTCGAATCGATCAAACGGTGGCGCAATTCGTGCGGCGAGGAGAGCTGGCCGGCGGTGGCAGCGATCAAGTCGCTCGTCGAAAAGGCGCATGCGAAGGGCGTTCCTGTCATCTATACGACCGGCGTGCGCCGCGAGGACAATTGGGATTCCGGCTCCTGGAACTGGAAGAACAAGCGCGGCGGCGAGCGGCCGAAGGTGCCGATAAGCAATCGCGACGGCAATCAGATCGTCGACGAGATCGCGCCGGCGCCGCAGGACATCGTCATCTACAAACAGAAGCCTTCGGGCTTCTTCGGCACCAACATGGCGAGCTATCTGACGCTTCTGGGATGCGACAGCGTCGTTGTCACCGGCACCACCACATCGGGCTGCGTCCGCGCCACGGTGCTCGATGCCTTCAGCCTGAACTACCGCGTCGCGCTGGCGGAGGAGGGCTGCTTCGATCGCTCGGAAGCGAGCCACGCCATCAATCTCTGCGACATGAATGCGAAATACGCAGATGTCGTGAAGACGGCCGAGGTGCTCTCGTTCTTCGATAGCCTAGCCGCCGGTCTGTTTGATCTGCCCAAGGGAACGGCGCCGCGCCTCGCCACGGCGGTCAACGGTTGAGCGTGAAGCCTATGCAAGAGAAGGGTAAGGAACCGCGCATTTGGGATGCCTATCTCTCCGAGCGCGACAAGCAGGTGTTTGCCGCGTCGGGCTATGGCACCCCGGCGGGATTCGGAAAGCGGCCGGCGCTGCTGGTGATCGACGTGAGCTATGGCTTTGCCGGCGACAGACCGGAGCCGATTCTCGACTCCATTAAACGGTGGAGCAGTTCCTGCGGCGCGGAGAGCTGGGATGCGATCGCCAAGATCAAGGACCTGATCGACTCATTCCATGCGCGCAAGATGCCGGTGATCTATACGACCGGTGTCGTGCGTCCGGACGGGTGGGACAGCGGTAGTTGGGCCTGGAAGAACAGCCGCGTTGACGAGTCGGTGCCGCGGCCGCAGCAGAACCTCGACGCCAATGAGATCGTCTCCGAAATTGCGCCAAAGCCGCAGGACGTCGTCGTCCTCAAGCAGAAGCCGTCTGGCTTCTTCGGCAGCAACCTTGCGAGCTATCTCACGCTGCTGGGCGCCGACAGCGTGATCGTGACCGGGACGACCACGTCGGGCTGCGTCCGGGCGACGGTGCTGGATGCCTTCAGTCTGAACTATCGCGTGACGATTGCCGAAGATGGCTGCTTCGACCGCTCGCAGGCGAGCCATGCCATCAATCTCTGCGACATGAATGCGAAATATGCAGATGTGATTTCGACGGCCGAGATCGTCGAGCACATCTTCTCGCAGCCGGACTATCTGTTCCCCAATCTTCCGGCGGGAGAAGCGCCCGGCGGCCCGGATTTGCGCGTGGTCGCGACGGCGTGAGTGTGCAGCCCGATCCCATGGAGAAACGCGATTTCGTCGGCTACGGAGAAACGCCGCCCGATCCGAAACGGCCGGGCGGCGCGCGCATCGCGGTCAATTTCAATCTCAACTACGAAGGTGGCGGCGAGTCCACGCTGGCGAACGGCGACGCGGTCTCCGAGGGCATGCTCAACGACATCGGCGTGCCGACCAAGGCCGGGGTGCGCGTGCCGCTGGTCGAGTCGGTCTTCGAATTCGGCAGCCAGGTCGGCGTCTGGCGCGTGCTGCGCGCGTTGCGCGCGTTCAAGGAGTTCGACGTGCGGGTCAGCGTGCTCGGCGTCGTCACCGCGCTGGCGCAGAACCCGCTGGCGGTCGCGGCGTTCAAGGCGCTGGGCCACGACATCGTCAGCCACGGCTGGCGCTGGATCGACTATTGCGGCGTCCCCGAGGACGTCGAGCGAGAGCTTATCGCGCTGGCGGTCGATCGCGTCAAGCGTCTCGCCGGCGAGGCGCCCACAGGCTGGATGACCGGGCGACCCGGTCCAAATACGCGCCGTCTGCTGGTGGAGCAGGGCGGCTTTCTCTACGACCGCGGTTCACTCGCTGACGAATTGCCTTATTGGCTCCGCGTCTCGGGCCGGCCGCATCTGGTCATCCCGTACTCTTACGAGACCAACGACAACCGCTTCAACGAGAGCTCCGGCTTCGCCACGGCGGATCACTTCTTCGTCTACATGCGCGACGCGTTCGACGTTCTTTATCGCGAAGGAGCGACGTCGCCGAAGCTGCTTTCGATCGGCCTGCATGATCGCCTGATCGGCAGGCCGGCGCGCATCGGCGGCCTCATCCGCTTTCTGGAGCATATCCGCAAGCATGACGGCGTCTGGATCTGCCGCGGCATCGACATCGCCCGCCACTGGCAGGCGACGTTCCCGCCGGGTGAGGCGTAAGCGGGATCGTCTGAGCCGGGAGGCTATTTGTGCTAGTGCAATCCCATCCGCAGTAGGGGTATAAGGCGCGGTATGACGGCCAGGAGCCGAGGTTCGATTGGTACCGATGCAACGGACGACGACGGTGCTGCAACGGCGCTTTTGTCTTGCACCCATGATGGAATGGACTGACCGCCACTGCCGGTTTTTCCATCGCCTGTTGACGCGTCGGGCGCTGCTTTACACCGAAATGCTGACGACCGGCGCGGTGCTGCGCGGCGACCGCACGCGGCTCATGGGCTTCGATCCATTCGAGCAGCCGGTGGCGCTGCAACTCGGCGGCTGCGATCCGGCGGCGCTGGCTGAGGCTGCGCGCATCGGCGAGGACTTCGGCTACGTCGAGATCAATCTCAATGTCGGCTGCCCGTCCGACCGCGTGCAGGAAGGGCGTTTCGGCGCCTGCCTGATGGCGGAGCCGGCGCTGGTCGCCGACTGCGTGGCCACGATGAAGGCGAGCGTGAAAATCCCGGTGACGGTGAAGTGCCGCATCGGCATCGATGAGCAGGATCCGAACGAGGCGCTCTTTGCCTTTGCCGATGCCATGAAGGCGGCGGGCACCGACGCCTTGATTGCTCACGCGCGCAAAGCCTGGCTGAAGGGATTGTCGCCGCGTGAAAACCGCGAGGTGCCGCCGCTCGACTACGCACTGGTCCACCGCCTCAAGCAAACACATCCGGACCTCGAGATCATCCTCAACGGCGGCATCACCAGCCTCGCGCAGGCGGAGGCCGAGCTCGGCGAAC
The DNA here is from genome assembly GCA_036494425.1 of Pseudolabrys sp. GTDB lineage: Bacteria > Pseudomonadota > Alphaproteobacteria > Rhizobiales > Xanthobacteraceae > Pseudolabrys. Next base: position 413 of record DASXOK010000504.1, on the reverse strand, counting down.
TGGACGGCGTGATGATGGGCCGTGCCGCCTATCAGGAGCCTTGGCGCCTGCTGAATGTCGATCCGCTGCTGTTCGGGGAACCTGCGCCCTTCCCGACGGTGAAGGAGGCGGGTCTGGCGCTCGTTCCGTATCTCGAGCGCGAACTGTCCAAGGGTACGCGCCTTCATTCCATCACGCGGCATGTGTTGGGCCTGTTCCGCGCCGTCCCGGGCGCGCGCGCCTTTCGGCGGCATCTGGCCACCGAGGCGGTGAAGCCCGGCGCCAGCGCGGCGGTCATGGCTGATGCGCTGGCCTTGGTGGTGGACACACAAGGCGATTTGGCGCACATCGCGGCGTAACATAACCGTCATCCGGGGACGTCGCGGTGCTGGGCTATCCGATCGGCGAGATCGTCTTCCTCGTGTGCTGGATCG
>DASXOK010000503.1:0-11054 GCA_036494425.1 Pseudolabrys sp. | reverse complement strand
TTCCTCTCTCCAGATTGCCGGTATCTCTATATCAATCGGCATTTGACCGAAATTTGCGGCATCTCCGTCGAGGGACACCTGGGCCGCACGGTTCGTGACTGCGTTCCTGCGCTGGCGGAATCGGTGGAAGCGATCGTGCGTTCGATCGTCGAGACCGGCGAGCCCGTGACCGGTGTCGAGGTGAATGGGCAGCGCGCCGATCAAGTGAACGAACGTTCGTGGATCACCTATTGGCATCCGCTCTTCGGTGCGCATGGTGACGTCCTCGGCATCAACGTCGCGGCCGAGGAAATCACCGAGCGCAAACGTGCCGAGGCCGCGTTGCGCGCCAGCGAACAGCAGTTCCGCACTCTGGCTGAGGCCATTCCGCAGCTTGTCTGGATGAGCGACGCGCAGGGCCAGATTTCCTGGGCGAACATGCATCTCTCGGACTTCACGCATAGTCCGGCGGGAGAGATGTCACAGCGCGATTGGATCGGCAGTCTGCAGCCCGCGGAGCATGAACGCGCGCGCCGGCTCTGGGCGGCGTGCGTGGAGACGGGCGCGACGTTCGAGATGGAGCTGTCGCTGCGCGCCAGAGACGGCGCGCCCGTTCCGTGTCTGACGCGGATCGTTCCGCTTCGTGATTCGAACGGCATTGTCGATCGCTGGATTGGCACGCATATCGACATCAGCGACCGGAAGCGCCGCGAAGACCATATCCAGGTCATGAGCAGCGAACTGTCGCATCGGACCAAGAATCTCATGGCCGTCGTCATGGCGATCGCGGCGCAGACCGCGAAAGGGTCCGAGACCGTCGGCCAGTATCATGAACGCTTTTCGCAGCGTTTGACCGCGCTGGCCCATTGCCACGACCTGCTCGTGCGCGATAAATGGGTTGGCGCGTCGCTCCAGGATGTCGTGGCGGCGCAGTTGAAACCGTTTCGCGAAGCGCGCGAGGGCCGCGTCAGCGCGGCTGGTCCGCCGCTCATCCTCAGGCCCGAAGCGGTGCAAAATCTCGGACTGGCATTTCACGAACTGGCTACGAACGCGATGAAGCACGGCGCTTTGTCCGGCCCGCAGGGCGAGGTTTCGATCCGCTGGCTGGTCGACGATGTGGCCGCGACCATTCGTGTTCACTGGCAGGAAAGCGGCGGCCCCCCGGTCGTGCCACCGCGACGCCGAGGCTTTGGCGACGTGGTCATCAATCAGATCGTGCCAGGCGCTCTGAGAGGAAACGGAACGGTCGAGTTCGCGCCGACGGGGGTGCAGTGGCACTTTGAATTTCCCGCGCATCGGGGAAGGTGACTCCGGGCCTCTGCACCGGAACGCGTGCTGTTCGTTACGCCCGCTCTTCCCAGATCGTCGCCAGGTGCACGATGGTGCGCACGGCGGCTTCCATGTCCTGCACGCTCACCCATTCGAGCCGCGAGTGGAAGGCGTGCTCGCCGGCGAAGATGTTGGGGCAGGGCAGGCCCATGAAGGATAGCCGCGAGCCGTCCGTGCCGCCGCGGATGCTGTTCTTGATCGGACTGAGGCCGGCCCGGCGCACCGCCTCCAGGGCATTGGCCACCACGTCGGGATGACGATCGAGCACCTGCCGCATGTTGCGGTACTGCTCGGTGACCTCCATGCGATAGGTCGAGCGGGGGTAATCGCGCAACGCGTTCTGCACGGCCTGTTCGAGCAGCTTCGCCTTCGCCTTCAGGCCGTCCTCGGTGAAGTCGCGGATGATGAACTTCAGCGTTGCGGAGTCGAGGCCCGCAGTGACGCCCTGCGGATGGATGAAGCCGTCGCGGCCCTCGGTGGTCTCCGGCGAACAGCTGTCCTTCGGCAACAACTCGATGGTCCGCGCGGCGATCTTGATCGCGTTCTCCATCTTGCCCTTGGCGAAGCCGGGATGGACGCTGACGCCCTGGATGGTGACGACCGCGGCATCCGCCGAGAAGGTCTCATCCTCGACCGTGCCGGCGGCTTCGCCATCGATCGTATAGGCGAAGTCGGCGCCGAGCCTTTGAAGATCGACCTTGTCGACGCCGCGGCCGATCTCTTCGTCAGGCGTGAACAGCACCTTGATCTCGCCGTGCCGCACCTGCGGATTCTTCACGAGATACCGCATGGCATCGACGATCTCGGCCAGCCCCGCTTTGTTGTCGGCACCGAGAAGGGTGGTGCCGTCGGTGGTGACGATGTCGTTGCCGATTTGCTTCGCCAGGCCCGGGTGCTCGGCGGCGCGGATCATCTGCGTGGAATCGCCGGGCAGAGTGATGTCGCCGCCTTGGTAGTCGCGCACGAGCTGCGGCTTCACGCCGGCGCCGGTGCAGTCGGGCGAGGTGTCCATGTGCGAGCAGAAGCAGATCACCGGCACGACCTTGTCGCTGTTCGACGCCAGCGTCGCGTAGATGTAGCCGTGCTCATCCATTGCCGCGTCGGCGAGGCCGACCTCGCGCAGGTCCTCGACCAGAACACGGCCGAGGTTCTTCTGCTTCTCGGTCGAAGGCGTGGTGGACGACTCAGGGTCCGACTGGGTGTCGACCGTCACGTAGCGCAGGAAGCGCGCGGTCACGGTGTGATCGAAGGCGGGCAAAGTTGGCACGATGTCACTCACAAAACTGGAGGGCTCGCCCGCACTATAGGCGCTCGGGCGCTGTCCTAAAACGAAACGGCAGGCGAGGAGCTTTGCTCCGCACCTGCCGTTGAAAATCCCCGGAGGGTCCGGGAGGAACAAAACCTCAGATCGCTTCCTTCAATTCCTTGGAGGCGCGGAACGCGACCTTCTTGCTCGCCTTGATCTGAATCTGCTCGCCGGTCGCGGGATTGCGGCCGATGCGCGCGGCGCGCTTGCGCACCTGGAGGATGCCGAGCCCGCCGATACGGATGCGCTCGCCCTTCTTCAGATGCTTGACGATGTTGCCGACGAGGTCGCCGAGCACGGCTTCCGCCTGTTTCTTCGACATCTCATGCGAATCCGCGAGCGCCGCGGCGAGATGTTTCAACGTCACAGTTGTCGGAGTCGCTGACTTTCCAGGAGCCGTAGCCATCTTTGGGACCCTCCTATTGAATCCGCAGGTTTGGCGAAACGCCAAACACCACGCCCGAATAGACGATTCGGGGGTGGTGTGACCATCGAATCTTCGCGGTAAATAAGGCTTTTTCGCATTTTGCGAAAGGAGGGAAGACGGTCCTTGACTCAAGGGGAGGCCCCCTATAACTCGTGCCCCACGCCCGCGGGGGCGTAGCTCAGTTGGTTAGAGCGCTGCCCTGTCACGGCAGAGGCCGCGGGTTCGAGTCCCGTCGCTCCCGCCACTTTTATCGCCACTGTATCAATGACTTAAGCCACGGCCGCCGGCTGTGAAACCGGCGGACCGGCAGGCCGGAAGCCGCGGCGTGACCACCCTCCAGCCTCCCATCCGCGCTCTCTTTTTCGACGTCTTCGGAACCCTGGTGGATTGGCGGACCTCGATCTCGCGCGAGGCCGAGTGCATCCTGGCGCCCCTCGGCCACCGCCTCGATTGGCCCGCCTTCGCCGACGCCTGGCGGGACGAGTATCAGCCGGGGATGGAGGAGGTGCGGGCCGGCCGGCTCCCCTTCGCCAAGCTTGACGTGCTGCACCGGCGCAACCTCGAACGCTTCATCCCGCGGCTCGGCCTGACGGGTCTGTCCGACGCCGTGTTGCACGAACTGACGCTCGCCTGGCACCGCCTCGACGCCTGGCCGGAGGTGCCGGCGGCGCTTGCCCGGCTCAAAACCAAATTCCTGATCGCGCCGGTCTCGAACGGCAACATCTCGCTGATGGTCGATCTCGCCCGCCGCAACCGGCTGCCCTGGGACGCTATCCTCGGCGCCGAGGTCGCCGGCGACTACAAGCCGAAGCCGCGCGTCTACGAGGCGGCCTGCGCCGCCTTCGACCTCGCGCCGGCGCACTGCATGATGGTTGCGGCACACAGCAGCGACCTATCGGCCGCCGCGGCGAGCGGCCTGCACACCGCGCACATCGCGCGTCCGAACGAGCACGGGCCGGGCAAGGGCGAACCGGCGCCCACGGTGGTGGTGGATTATGCCGCGCGCGATCTTGCGGATTTGGCGGAGAAGCTGGGGGCTTGAGGGCTCGTGTCCCGGACGCGGTGCAGCGCGTAGCCATAAGCACGCTTACGCGCGTCTTCGACGCGCTATGGCGGAGCGGTGCACCGCTGATCCGGGACCTTACCAACCTCGGAGTTTGCGACGGTCCCGGGTCTGCAGCGCAACACTTCGTGCTGCGCCGCGCCCGGGACACGAGGCCGCATCACCCCCGGTACACCGGCTCGGGCTGCGCGAAGAAGCTCTCGAGGATGTGGTACACCACCATGTAGTTCTTCTGCTGGAAGCTCGCGTGCGAGATGCCCGGCATCACAGTGAACTGCTTGTCCGGGTTCGGCAGCTTGGCGAAGAACTTCAACAGGTCGTCCATCGAGGCGATGCCGTCATGCTGGCCGCGCATGATCAGCGTCGGCACGGTGATCTTCTCCGGGTCCACCACCGGCAGCCGCGCGCACATGTCGAGGTACGTGCCGGTCGGCACCGAATCATCGAGCGCCACGACCGCCTCGGCGAAGGCCTCGATCACATGGCGTTCGGCCGTGTCCGGATGGTCGCGGTCGAACACCGAATGGATGAAGGCCTTGCTCATCGGCCGCCGGTTCTTCGACTGGAATTCCGGCAGCTTCAGGCGCCGCTGCTCGAGCGTCGGCGAGCCTTCGCCGGTCCACACCATGGCGTCGAGCGCGAGCCGCGACACCAGTTCGGGATGCTGCTGCGCGAACAGCGCCGCCCGCAGCGCGCCGGACGAGATGCCGTAGACCATCAGCGGTCGTTTCCCGCGCAGCTTCTGGATATAGAGCGCGGCGGCGTAGCAGTCGTCGGCGCCCTGCGCGATCGGCGCATTGTTGTCGCGGTCCTTGGTCGAACGGCCGTAGCCCTCCATGTCGACCGACCAGCAGTCGAAACCGAGCTTGGCAAAGCGGTCCATCGCCGAGGAATCCGGCCGCCCCGGCACCTGCAGGTCGAAGGTCGGCTGTCCCGCCATCGAGGAGCCATGCACGAACAGGATGGTGCCTTTCGTCTTGGCCGGATCGCCGACGCACTTCTCGAACAGGAACAGCTTCACGCCGCCGTCCTTGGTGGTCCAGTGGTCCTCGCCCTTGATCGGCAGCGTCGATGGCTCAAGTCTCTCGTTCATCACTCACCCGTACGGTTGTCGCAAAATTGAAATTGAAGGGTCGCGGCGTCAGTTCATCGGCCGGATGTGGTTGGCCTGGATGACCTTAGCCCATTTGTCGACCTGCGCCTGCATAAAGGCCGCATAGTCGGGCTGGCTCATCACCATCGGATTGGCGCCTTGACTTGCCCACATCTTTTGGATGTCCGGGCGCTGCACGATGCGTGAAATCTCATGGTTGAGCTTGTCGATAATCGGCTGCGGTGTGCCTTTCGGCGCCATGAATCCCACCCACAATGTGGCCTGGAAGCCGGGCACGCCGGCCTCGGCCAGAGTCGGCACGTCGGGCAAAATCGGCGAGCGCGCGGTGCCGCTGGTGCCGAGGGCGCGCACCATGCCGGCCTTGATCATCGACGCCATGGTCGGCACCGAATCGAACAGGAGCTGCACCTGGCCGCTGAGGATGTCGTTGCGGGCCCCGGTCGAGCCCTTGTAGGGGACATGCACGATGTCGATGCCGGTGAGGTTCTTCAGGAGTTCGCCGGCCATGTGATAATTCGAGCCCGGCCCCGACGAGCCATAATTGAGCGTGCCCGGATGGGCGCGGGCGAGTGCGATCAACTCGGCCATGTTCTTCGCCGGCACCGACGGATGCACCACCAGCACCAGATCGCTCTCGATCAGCGGCGCCACTGGCACCAGGTCGGTCATCAGACGATACGGCTTGTGCGGATAGAGGGTCTCGTTGACGGTCTGCGTCCCCGACACCATCAGCAGCGTGTAGCCGTCCGGCGGCGACTTGGCGACATAATCGGTGCCGATCGTCGTGCCGGCGCCGGGCCGATTCTCCAGCACGAAAGCCTGATGCAGCGATTGCTGCAGTTCCTGGGCGATGGCGCGCGCATAGACGTCGGTCGGGCCGCCGGCGCCGAACGGAACGATGATCTTGACCGGCCGTGACGGATAGTCGTCTGCCTGGACGGGCAGGGATGCGGCGAGCGCAGTCGCCAGGGCGAGGAAGCCCCAAAAGTGCCGCATGCGCGGCAGCGCCATGGTCATGTGCGTTTCCTGAAGGTTTTTCGATTAATCAGTGTCGCCCCGGGCGATCATCGGGGGCGTGGGCGGGCACGTCAATCGCGCGCCCCACGCATAGCCGCTCGGCGCTGGGGGCCGCGCTCGTGGATGCCCGCGATTGGCGGCTTGCCACACTTTGTGCGCTGCGCTAAGCCTCGCGCGCACCCGTCCTTGAGGCCATTCCAAACAACAAGGGCGAAATTGTGTGAGGTTTCGGCGCTTTTCGCGGCGCCGGGCAGTCCAGGCGGGCGTTTATCTGGGTTTGGGCGGGGCTGGACGCTTGAGGTCGCCATGAGCGCATTGCTGCTGGATTATCTGCCTCTCGTCGTATTCATCGCGGTTGCGATCGTGATTGGGCTCGCGTTGCTGATCGCGCCCTTCATCGTCGCCTATCAGCAGCCCGATCCGGAAAAGCTCTCCGCCTACGAATGCGGATTCAATGCCTTCGACGACGCACGCATGAAGTTCGACGTGCGCTTCTACCTCGTCGCCATCCTCTTCATCATCTTCGATCTCGAGGTGAGCTTTCTATTCCCTTGGGCCGTGGCATTCCGTCAAATCGGGCTGTTCGGCTTCTGGGCGATGATGCTTTTCCTTGGCGTACTGACCATCGGTTTCATATATGAGTGGAAGAAGGGGGCGCTGGAATGGGACTGAACCAGCCATGACCCTGGTCGCACCCGCACCCAGAGGAATCCTCGATCCGCGCACCGGCAAGCCGGTCGGCAGCGACGATCAGTTCTTTGTCGGCGTGAACAATGAGCTCTCCGACAAGGGCTTCATCATCACGGCCGCCGACGACCTCATCACCTGGGCGCGCACCGGCTCGCTGATGTGGATGACATTCGGCCTCGCCTGCTGCGCGGTCGAGATGATGCAACTGTCGATGCCGCGCTACGACGTCGAGCGATTCGGCTTCGCCCCGCGCGCCAGCCCACGCCAGTCCGACGTGATGATCGTCGCGGGCACGCTCACCAACAAAATGGCCCCGGCGCTGCGCAAGGTCTACGACCAGATGCCGGAGCCGCGCTACGTGATCTCGATGGGCTCCTGCGCCAACGGCGGCGGCTACTATCACTACTCATATTCGGTCGTGCGCGGGTGCGATCGCATCGTACCCGTCGATATCTACGTGCCCGGCTGTCCACCGACCGCCGAAGCTCTGCTCTACGGCGTGATGCTGTTGCAGAAGAAGATCCGCCGGACCGGCACGATCGAGCGATAGGCAGGGGCTCGCGGGACCATGGACGACGCGTTCGACAGGCTCGGACAGACCATCAAGACGGCGCTGCCCGCGTCGGTGACCGGGTATGAGGTCGCCTACGGCGAACTGACCATCCACGCGCTGGCCGCCGACGTGGTCAAGGTCGCGACCTTTCTGCGCGACGATCCGGCCTGTCAATTCCTCTGCATCATCGACGTCACGGCGGTGGACTGGCCGTCGCGCGAGCAGCGCTTCGACGTCGTCTATCATTTCCTGTCGCCGCGGCTGAACCAGCGCATCCGGCTGAAGGTGATGACGGACGAGACCACGCCGGTGCCGTCGCTGATCGACGTCTTCCGCGGCGCCGACTGGTTCGAGCGCGAGACCTACGACCTCTACGGCGTGCTCTTCACCGGGCATCCGGACATGCGGCGCATCCTCACCGACTACGGTTTCGAGGGGCATCCGTTGCGCAAGGATTTCCCACTCACCGGCTTCGTCGAGGTGCGCTGGGACGACGAGCAGAAGCGCGTGGTCTACGACAAGGTCGCGCTCGCGCAGGAATTCCGCACCTTCGACTTCCTCTCGCCCTGGGAAGGCACCGACTACGTGCTGCCGGGCGATGAGAAGGCCAAAGAGACTGCCAAGCCCGAGGGTAAGGGTTCGTAATGGCCGAAACGTCGCTGCGTAACTTCACCATCAACTTCGGACCGCAACATCCGGCGGCGCACGGCGTGCTGCGCCTGGTGCTGGAGCTCGACGGCGAAGTCGTCGACCGCGTCGATCCGCATATCGGCCTCTTGCATCGCGGCACCGAGAAGCTGATCGAGGCCAAAACCTATACCCAGGCGGTGCCGTATTTCGACCGGCTCGACTACGTCGCGCCGATGAATCAGGAGCATGCCTTCTGCCTCGCGGTGGAAAAACTGCTCGGCATCCAGGTGCCCAAGCGCGCGCAGTTGATCCGCGTGCTCTATTCCGAGATTGGGCGTCTTCTCTCACATCTGTTGAACGTCACCACGCAGGCGATGGACGTCGGCGCGCTCACCCCGCCGCTGTGGGGCTTCGAAGAACGCGAAAAGCTGATGGTGTTCTACGAGCGCGCGTCCGGCAGTCGCATGCACGCCAACTACTTCCGTCCCGGCGGCGTGCACGAAGACCTGCCGCCGAAGCTCGTCGACGACATCTACGGATTCTGCGACCCGTTCCTGAAGATCGTTGACGATCTCGACACGCTGCTCACCGGCAACCGTATCTTCAAGCAGCGCAACGTCGACATCGGCATCGTCGATCTCGCCGACGCCTGGAACTGGGGCTTCTCGGGCGTGATGGTGCGCGGCTCGGGCGCCGCCTGGGACCTGCGCAAGTCGCAGCCCTATGAGTGTTACGCCGAGCTCGACTTCGACATTCCCATCGGCAAGAACGGCGACTGCTACGACCGCTATCTCATCCGCATGGAGGAGATGCGCCAGTCGACCAAGATCATGAAGCAGTGCCTTGAGAAGCTGCGCTCGCCGGAAGGGCAGGGCCGCGTCTCGGTCGACGACCACAAGATCGTGCCGCCCACGCGCGGCGAGATGAAGCGCTCGATGGAAGCGCTCATCCATCACTTCAAGCTCTACACCGAAGGCTATCACGTGCCGGCCGGCGAGGTGTACGCGGCGGTCGAAGCGCCCAAGGGCGAGTTCGGCGTCTTCCTCGTCGCCGATGGCACCAACAAACCCTACAAGTGCAAGATCCGCGCGCCGGGCTTTGCGCATCTCCAGGCCATGGATTTCCTCTGCAAGGGCCACCTGTTGGCCGACGTCTCCGCCATCCTCGGCTCCATCGATATCGTGTTCGGGGAGGTCGACCGATGAGCGTCCGCCGTCTCGCACCTGCTGAAGTCCAACCTCGCGAGTTCGCCTTCACGGCGGCGAATCTCGACTGGGCCAAGAAGCAGATCGCGAAATATCCCGAAGGCCGCGAGCAGTCGGCGGTGATACCGCTGCTGTGGCGCGCGCAGGAGCAGTTCGGCGGCTGGCTGCCCGAGATCGCCATCCGTTACGTCGCCGATATGCTCGGCATGCCGCATATCCGCGCGCTCGAGATCGCCACCTTCTATACGCAATTCATGCTCCAGCCAGTGGGCAAATTGGCCCACGTGCAGGTCTGCGGCACCACGCCGTGCCGCCTGCGCGGTGCCGAGGATCTGCTCGACGTCTGCAAGCATCGCATCCACCACGATCCGCAGCACGTCTCGGCCGACGGCAACTTCTCCTGGGAAGAGGTCGAGTGCCTTGGCGCCTGCGTCAATGCGCCGATGGTGCTGATCTGGAGCGACACCTACGAGGATCTGACCGCCGACAGCTTCAACAAGATGCTGGACGGCTTCGCCGCCGGCACGCCGCCGAAGCCGGGCCCGCAGGTCGACCGCCAGCTCTCCGCGCCCGTGGGCGGGGCGACGACGCTGACCGATCCGGCGATCTATGCCTCCAGCCCGTCGCGCGGCTCGACCGAGACCGCTCTGCTCGATGCGGAAGCGAAGACGCCCGGCGCCGCAGCCAACGTGCAGGAAGTGCCGGCGCCGAAACCGCCGGCGCGCGACTCGAGCCGCAAAAACAAACCCAAACCGAATTGACAGCCAATGCTCGCTGACAAGGATCGCATCTTCAAAAACCTCTACGGGCTCCATGATTGGGGCCTGAAGGGTGCGCGTGCGCGCGGCGCCTGGGACGGCACCAAGGCGATCCTGGAAAAGGGCCGCGACGGCATCATCAACGAGATGAAAGCGTCCGGTCTGCGCGGCCGCGGCGGCGCCGGCTTCCCGACCGGCTTGAAGTGGTCGTTCATGCCGAAGGAGATCGGCGAGCGCCCGCACTACCTCGTCGTTAATGCCGACGAGTCCGAACCCGGCACCTGCAAAGACCGCGAGATCATGCGGCACGATCCGCATCTGCTGATCGAGGGCTGCCTGATCGCCAGTTTCGCGATGGGCGCGCACGCCGCCTACATCTACGTACGCGGCGAATTCATCCGCGAGCGCGAGCACCTGCAGGCTGCGGTCGATCAGGCCTACGAGGCCAAGCTGATCGGCAAGAACAACATTCACGGCTGGGACTTTGACGTCATCGTCCATCACGGCGCCGGCGCTTACATCTGCGGCGAAGAGACCGCACTACTGGAAAGCCTCGAGGGCAAGAAGGGCATGCCGCGGCTCAAGCCGCCGTTCCCGGCCAACGTCGGCCTCTACGGCTGCCCGACCACCGTCAACAACGTCGAGTCGATCGCCGTCGCGCCCGATATTCTGCGGCGCGGTGCGACCTGGTTCTCCTCGTTCGGCAACCCGAACAATGTCGGCACCAAGCTCTTCTGCATTTCCGGCCACGTGAACAAGCCGTGCAACGTGGAAGAGGCGATGGGCATCACCTTCCGTGAGCTGATCGAGACGCATTGCGGCGGCATCCGCGGCGGCTGGGACAATCTCAAGGCCGTGATCCCCGGCGGCTCGTCGGTGCGCATGGTGCCGGCCGCGCAGATCATCGACACGCCGATGGACTTCGACAGCCTCTCGAAGCTCAAGTCCGGCCTCGGCACCGCGGCCGTCATCGTCATGGACAA
>DASXOK010000502.1:0-4867 GCA_036494425.1 Pseudolabrys sp. | reverse complement strand
ACCGGCGCGATCCTCATCGGCTTGGGCTTCTCGCCCCTCGCCGCCTCCGGCCTGTCGCTGATCGCCAACACCGCGCCGGTCGCCTATGGCGCGCTCGGCACGCCGATAGCAGGTTTGGCAAGCGTCACCGGCCTCGATCCGTTTCTGCTCGGCGCGATGGTCGGCCGTCAGCTTCCGTTCTTCTCGCTGATCGTGCCGTTCTGGGTGGTCTGGGCTTTCGCCGGCTGGAAAGGCATGAAGGACGTGTGGCCGGCGATCCTCGTCACCGGTGTCTCCTTCGCCGTCCCACAGTTTCTCATCTCCAACTTCATCAATCCCTGGATCGTCGATATCGGCGCCTCGCTCATCTCCATGGCGTGCCTCATCGGCTTCCTGAAAGTATGGCAGCCGAGGGAATTGTGGCTGTCGCCGGCGCTGCGCAGCCACGACATATCGGCCGCCAGCGCGGCGCCGCCGAAGCCGCTGATTAAGCCGAGCACTGCGCAGGTGTGGTTCGCGCTGCTGCCGTGGATCGTGGTCTGCGTCATCCTGCTGCTGTGGGGCACCAACGCGGTCAAGGCCGCGCTCAACGCCTATGCCACGTGGAATTATCCGGTGCCCGGCCTGCACAACATGATCAACAAAGTGGCGCCGGTCGTCTCGACACCGGTCAAGGAAAGCGCGGTATTCTCGTTCACCTGGCTCTCTTACACGGGTTCGGGCATGCTGATTGCCGCGATCATATCCGGCATCCTGATGGGCTTCTCCCCGGTGAAGCTCGTCACCGAATACGGCAAGACCATCAAGATCTGCGCCTATTCGCTGATCACCATCTCGGCGATGCTGGGGATCGGAACGCTCACGCGCCTGTCGGGCATCGACGCCACGCTCGGCCTCGCCTTTGCCGGGACCGGCGTGCTCTATCCCTTCTTCGGCACGCTGCTGGGCTGGCTCGGCGTCGCGCTCACCGGCTCCGACACCTCGTCGAACATCCTGTTCGGCAACTTGCAGAAGATCACGTCCGAGCAGTTGGGCCTGCCGCCGATCCTCATGGCCGCGGCGAATTCATCCGGTGGCGTCATGGGCAAGATGATCGACGCGCAATCGATCGTCGTGGCGTCTACTGCGACCAACTGGTTCGGTCACGAAGGCTCGATCCTGCGCTTCGTGTTCCTCCACTCGATCACGCTCGCCTGCCTCGTCGGCATTCTGGTCATGCTCCAGGCCTATGTTTTTACCAGCATGATCGTGCATTGACGCGCCTCGCGGCTTCATCGCGGCAATACAGCCCTGCATCTTTCGGTGCAGGGCTTTTGCTGCGCCTGCGCTATAGTGCGGGCCTCTGAAAGGGACAGGGAACCGCCATGACCAAGACGCTCGTCCAAGAACAGTTTGGCAAGACCGCCGCCACCTATCTCACCTCCAAGCCGCACGCGAAAGGTCAGAGTTTGGAGCGTCTGGTCGCCCTCACCTCCCCGCAGAAGGACTGGCGCGTGCTCGACGTTGCCACCGGCGGCGGCCACGTCGCCTACACCTTCGCGCCGTACGTGGCGCGTGTCTGGGCGACCGACATTACCCAGGAAATGCTCGACATGGTGAAGGCGGAAGCCGCCAAGCGCGGCCTCGCCAATGTGCGCACCACTTATGCCAAGGCCGAGGCCTTGCCGTTCGAGGACGCGACCTTCGATCTCGTCACCTGCCGCATCGCGCCGCATCACTTCGACTCGATCCCGGACTTCCTCGGCGAAGTGCATCGCGTGCTCAAGCCGTCCGGACTGTTCGCATTGGTGGACAATGTGGTGCCGCCCGGCAGCGTCGGCGATTACATCAATGCCTTCGAGCGCTTTCGCGATCCGAGCCACCTGCGCGCCTGGACCATGCAGGAATGGCACGACGCCTTGGAGAAGGCCGGCCTCGCCGTCGGCCACGAAGAGCAGATCTACAAGACGATGGAGTTCGCGAGTTGGGCCGGCCGCCACGATGCGACGATGCAGGCGTTGTTGCGCGCGATGCTGGCGCAGGTGACGCCGGAGGTGAAGGCGACGCTGGAGCCGAACGGCTCGGGCGACGATCTCACCTTCCGCCTGTGCGAGGGTCTGTTCGTGGGGAAGCGGGGGTAGCGCGCGCACCGCATCCAATGAGCCGCTCGTCCCCGCGAAAGCGGGGATCCAGCGCAAAATGCCTGACGTTCCGATTGCACCTGGATTCCCGCTTACTCGGGAATGAGCGGAGCAAGTTGCTAGCCCTCAGCCAAAACAAAATCGCCGGCACCGATTCACATCAGCACCGGCGATAAACGCCGAACAAAAACAAAAGACGCTCAGCCTTACATCTTCGCCTGGCGCTTCTTCTTGTGCTTGACGACGACCGGCTCTTGCGCCACCGGCGCTTGCGCCAGCGGCACGGCGGCCTGCGGCTCATCGGGCGCCCAAAGGATGTGCTGGTTATAGGCCTCGTTGACCAGCCACCCGCCGACGATCGGGATCAGGCAGTCGGCGATCATGATGTGCGCTTCGCGATACGTGAGCGGGCGCTGGATCACCGCGGTCGCCACGATCGGCGATAAGGCCGCGCAGCCCATGGTCGTGAGCCCCCACGCCCCGAGCGCGGTGACGCCGGAGCGGCCGCTGTCCCACTTCCAGTTCCAGTTGTTCATCGCGAAAAAGGCCGCGGTCGACGCCGCGCCGACCCCTACCTCGACCGCTTTGATACGCCTGTCGAGATGCCGGTACTCCTGGGCCTGCGCACTCTGCGCAACGAACGCAACGGCCGCCAAGGCGGCGGCGAACATCACAAACTTACGCGTCATCCCTGTTCTCCCGATGGGAATTGCCTCGACTCAAGGCTGAGTTGTCGGCCGATTCAGAAATCCTGTCGAGCCGCAGTCGATCGAGCATCGGGTTATTCACAGGCCGGATGGAACTGGCCCTGCCCCCCATAGTCGTCGAATCAGCTCGGTCTCCCGAACGATGACCAGCTAACCCTGTGCGCGATCTTCGCGCAAGCAACCGCCGTTAGCGACTCATTTAGCACCAAAAGTTCAGTTTCTGTTAGGAAAGATGGCGAGCGTGATTCTGCGTCGCTTGGCCGGGCGGATCGGCCACACGGGGGTCACAGCGATGAGCAAATTCGGGGGATTCTTCGCCCGCAAGGGCGCTCTCTACGACCGGACGTCCGAACCGGTCAGCCTTTCCGCCACGCCCTCCCCCGCTACCGCCGATAACCCGCTTGAACTCGACGAAGAGCTATTCACCGCGCTCGGTGCCCAGATCGGCGGCGAGAACGAGCAGTTGCGCAACCTGCTGCTCGATGCCCACACCAAGGTCGGCGAGCTCGACAGCATCAAGGCCTCGGTCGGCAAACTGGTCGATCCGGTGAGCAGGGCGCTGCGCGCCTTCGAAACCGAGAAGTCCGAGAAGATCAGCCTGCAGGCGATCCTCAACAATACTCGCACCGCCTACGGCAAGCTGCGCAATGAAATCGGCGACTTGGAAAAGCGCACCACCGCCGCGGAGCAGGAATGCCAGACGCTGCGTCAGCAGCTTGCCGCGACCGAGGCCGCGCTGCGCACGGCGGAATCCGGCAAGGCCGAGATCGCCATCGATGCCGCCGCCCGCCGCGTGCAGATCGCCGAATTGGAAAGCCGTCTCTCGCAGGAGACCGGCGAGAGCAAGATGCTGCGCGAAGAGAACCGACGCTTTGCCGAGCGCCAGAGCGCGATCGACAAGCGTCTGATCGCGCTGGAGGCCGACTTCAACAACACGCGCCAGCGGCTCATCATGGCCGAAGACGAGAAGCAGGCGCAGCAGGCGGCCTTCGAAAAGGCGAGCGCCGAAGCCGCGCGGTTGGGGCGCAAGCTGGTCGAGGCCGAGGCAAGCATGACCACTGCGCATGCGCGCCTGCGTCACGCGGAAGCCAGTTGCGCCGAACTCAACAGCGAACGCGCAAGCCTCACCAGCGCGCTCGACGAAGCCAACGAACGCCACGCGCACGAGATCGCGACGCAGCGCATGCGCTTCGAGACCTTGCAGGCGCGCTCCGCGGCGACCGAAAAGCTTCTGGTCGAGGCGCGCGAGCACCTGATGACGCGCGCCGAGGACATCCGCAAGCACGAGCGGCGCAACGCCGATCTCGCTCGCGAACGCGACATCTTGCAGGGGCGCCTCGCCGATCTCGAAGCCGAGCGCGCGCAACGCGACGCGCAGTTCCGGGACGTGGAACAGGCGCGTGCCACATTGATGGAGCGCGGCGCTTCTCTCACACGCGCCTTCGCTTCGAAGGAAACCGCGCTCGGCCAATCTGAACATACGATCGCCGCGCGCGACGAGCGCATCGCCGCGCTGGAAGCGCTGCTGAACACCGAGATGCAAGCTGCCGAAACGGCAATCGAGGAGCTCACCGCCGCGCTACGCCGCGAGAAAGTCGAGCGCGCCGTCGCCGAGGGCGCGCTGGAAAGCGGCCGCAAGGACTTCGCGCGTCTGATGCGCGAGCTGATGGCCTTGCAGCATGGCCGAGACGCCGCCGAAGAGCCCGCGCCTTTGCGGCCGGCAAACGCTGCCTGAATTCGTTTTGATTTATTCCAAACAATGTCGGGTCATCGACCCGGCATTGTTGTTTTGATCCGGCCGCAATGTCTCACGGGCCCTAACTCCGGAACCATTCCGCCGCTCGTTTGATTTAGCACACAGACTTTGTATCGTTCACCCCCGCACGATGTTCCCGCCACATTTCGGTGGGGCGCTTGGTTTCCTTCTATGCCGTATCGTGAGAACAATGATCTGCCGCCGTCCGTGCGAACGCATCTCCCAGAGCACGCGCAGGACATCTACCGCGAAGCGTTCAACCACGCTTACGCGGCTCACGCCGGCGAGGTGGATCGCGAACGGCG
>DASXOK010000501.1:0-13006 GCA_036494425.1 Pseudolabrys sp. | reverse complement strand
CAGGTACAATTCCAGTTCGTACGCGCTGCCCGCCGACGGATAGGGCCTCGTGCTGTAGGTGATCTCAGGGCCGCCTTCGAAATTCGCGCCGTTCTTCCATTCCGAGAGGACTCGGGCGGTGGTGTCTAGAAACTGCGCGAGTTCGGCGAGCGTGACCGGATGGTGTTCGTCGAAATCTCGTATTGAATGGCGTTCGCGCAACAGCTTGGCGAAGGGCGAGATCGGGTCCGAGCTGGACAATTCGCGCAGGTCGATCTTCTTGCCGGGCCAAGGTGGACGCACCGCCGGCAGGGGTGCAACGACGTCCGCATACGCGAAGGCGCTGCCAAATGGATTGGCCTGCCGGCCCTCAGTGCTCCGGGTGTGAAACACGAGATCGTGGAAATCCCAGAGAACGAGATTACCGTCGCCTTCATTCACCCGAAGGCCGTCGCCGTCTTGCGCATTGAGCTTGAGCAGGACCTCGCTGTCCAGCAGCAGTTCGAGAAGATCGAGGTTGAAGGAAGCCGCGTGGCGGCGAAGCCTGCCGATCTTCTGAGGTCGTGACAGCGCCGCGAGGGTAGCGCCGATGGCGGGATCGCCAATCCGGAACAGCGCGCCGGCGCGCGGCGATTCCAGCACCATCTCGCTGCCGCGCCGGCGCAGATAGGCAAAGCGCGAAAGCACGACGGTGTCACCGTCGCCGAGCTTTGCGCGTTGCGGCCAGTACTCAGGGACCTGGGGTTCGATGACCACGAGGTCCTGCTCGTCACGCGGAAGGAACAGGCGATATTCGAGAAGCCCGTGCAGCGCCAGTCGACGTGTCAGGGCGTCGACTTCCCTCGCGACGGCGCTCTGGCCGGCAAAGGAAGCGAGCGGCAGGCCGGTGGTCAGATTTCGCGCGCGGTCCATCGCGGCGGCGCCGAATTGTCCAAGGCTGACCGAATAGTCGCCCATGCACGCGGCAATATTTCCGTCCGCCTGCATCCGAAGGGAGAAATAACGGTTCAATCGGGCGGCAATGACTGGCGCGGTCTTCTTGATCGGCCTTTTCCGAGGAGTGCGCACGGAGACCAGCCTTCAGGTGTGTGGAAGGAACGGAGTGAGTTCGCTTTCCAGCCGCGGACGATCCAATAATCCAAGCCTCACCGGAACGTCGTAAAGCCGGCCCGGTGCGAAGCGGCGATAGAAATGTCGCAAGCCCGGAACGAGCACACGGACCACGGGCACTTCAACGTCGGGCCGCGTCTGGTCGAGCACGAGGAAATCGTACCCCGCATGGGCGGCGATCTCGACGCAGGCATTCACTTGGTCGCGCGTATTGTCATGAACCTTAAGGTCCGGCGCCGGCGGAACGACCGGATTGTCGCTTGGAATCAGGAACGGATAATCTTCCAAGCGTAGCGGCGTGACACCGTCAAGCGACGGCTTCTCACCGTTTGCGCCGCCCATCATGCCAATCGACATGAACTGGGTCAGCTCGGTGAGGGAACGCAGCAAAGCTATGCGGCGATCGAAATGCGCGCCGGAACCGAACTCGATATTTTCGTGTCCATTCTGCATCCAGTGCATGATCGCCACGTAGCTGGGAATGCCGAGATCGCTGGTGATGTCGAGCACCCAAAGTCTGCGTCCGGCCTCGGCAAACTGGGCTTGCAGATCCCGCACATAGGAGTCGTCGAATTGTTTGAGATCGACCTGGGCGCGCTGCAGCCGGTTGTACCACCAGATAGCATAGGCATCGCGTTCGACGAGTTCGAGGAAGCCCTGAACGATGGCTTCCTCGAGGGTGTTGCCGGCCGCGCAACCGTTCGAATCCGTATGGAAGGGGCCATAGAAGAAGTACAGCAGGCCGGTAGGCAAATATTTGAAACGCTTGTCGCGTAACGACCAGACCGGCGACCACTCGATCTTGGTCGAGGGATCGAGCGGCTCAGGAACCGGATGTGAATGGTTTGATTGCTGGACATTTCTGGTTTGAAACTGCGTTTCGCTGAAAAGCTGGACGTCATTGGGGAGAAGGGCGTCCCCGGGAGCGAAATCGGTAAAGCGGCGCTCCGTTCTGATCTCGTCACCCTGGAAAATGCCCGAATAGCGCTCGATCGCTTCCATCAGCGCGCTGGCCTCGCCTTGCTCGGCTGTGGAGCCCTTGCCGAAGCTGCCGCCACTCAGTCCGGACCTGAGTTGGTCGACGCTCCAGGCCGGCGCCGAGAAATTGTGCTGGGCAAAAAAATTGGTGTTCATCGGCAGATCGGCCTCGATCCGCTCGAGCTGCGTGACCACGCCGGTCAACGGGCTTACATGTTTGCGAAAGCGCGCTACGGTGGCCCGAGACGTTACGGTGCGGTATCCGCCGCTGGTTGTGATGAGCTTTTTGCCCTCGCCAATCTCGATCGGCGTCGCTGCCCGGCGCGGACTCTGCAGTTTCTTGTTGCCGCAGGTGGGAC
The DNA here is from genome assembly GCA_036494425.1 of Pseudolabrys sp. GTDB lineage: Bacteria > Pseudomonadota > Alphaproteobacteria > Rhizobiales > Xanthobacteraceae > Pseudolabrys. Next base: position 10,580 of record DASXOK010000501.1, on the reverse strand, counting down.
ATTGCGGGCGCCTCGCGACGTAGTGCTTGGCGATGACCGCACCGGTCAGGTCGAAGCTTGCAATGTGATCGCGCAGATCGGTGCGAAAGCCTGAGGCAATCGCTTTCGTGATTTCGACGGCGGCGAAGTGGATTGCGGCCTGTCCAACGGTGTCGTTGACCAGGGGCGATACTGCGACCGCATGCGCCGGTCCGCGGTCGAGAAATCCCTTGATCTCTCGATTGCGTATCATGCGATCGAACAGACAAGTCCAGCAGGCGCTCTCGCCTGGTTTGAAAACAGGTCCCACCAGAGGAAACACGCCGGATGGCTGCACCAGCAGCCAGGGCGTCCTATCGGCCACGCGCTCCCGGTTCACCTCAGCCAGCCGCCGGTCAAGGTAGTCGTTCACCAGCGTGATCGTGAGCTTAGGCGACCGCTTGGCGATTTGAACGCCGAATTTGCTCAAGGCCGCGCTAAGGTCTCTGGCGCCTTTGACATCGAACGACTCCACCTGCACGGGGCAATTGCGGAGATTCTGTTCCGCGACCTCGGGAGGCAGGCCGAGGCTTGCCCAATATCCAGCGACGGCGCCTGCGAATGCGTGCGATGCTCCGTTAACGACGTATCGGCGCTCGAACAGCCGCTTGATCGCTTCGTCGATCTTGTCGGCCGGAAAACTCTTCGAAAGCTGGCGAACGATCTCTGGCACGGCCCTTCCATTTTTTCCGATCGCCGTGGCTAGTGCACAATACAACTCGCCGTGCAGGAAGAACTTGCGATCCTCAGAATAGAGGCAGACCGCATTGGGAGGCAGTACATAGGCGGTGAAGTTTGGCGCGAACCGCAAAATGTCCTTGCGGGCCTGCCTCGAAGCACGGACCTTGCGATTGGCTGTCATCGGGTCAGCATGCGGATCTTGTTGCCTGTCATTTCAGATTGCCAGCACACGGTGAGCCATGCGAGCTGTCGGACTTGGGCGCCCGGCTCGCCCACTGGCATTTTTCGACTGAGCTGGAACACACTCGCTTGTCACGGGCAGGCTGCCGGCGCCGGCAGGACGAACGTTGAACGAAACAAGAGACCTGCCGAGTCGATCGCCAGCAAGGCCAATCAACTCGTGGATTGTCGGCACATAATCAGAATGCGCGGCGGTCTAGCACCAGCGGCAGGCGCCCCATGATGCACAGCAACCTGCGCACGCCACCCCCCACCCGAAGCCAACTCCGCATCCACCCCATCCCCATCCACCACACCCGCCACATCCGCGGCATCCGCCAAATCGGCAACCGCGGCAGCCTCCGCATCCTCTAGCGCCTCCGCATGCTCTAGCAGCACATCCGCATCCTCTAGCGCCTCCGCAGGCTCTAGCGCCTCCACAGCCGCGGCAACCACCGCCGCATCCGCGCGCGGCGAACTCCACGGTGCTACCGATGTTTTCATTGTCGAAGAGGTGGAAGGTAGCGAGGCTGACGTCGGCGATTTCTTCTTCACTGAGCGTGATCGCCTGACTCGGTGCAAAGTTCGGCGTCTGTGGTACGTCGGCTGTCGGTACGGCCGATGCCGATGCATTCCCCGCCAGCGCAAAAGTCAATCCGGCGGCGCCCAATGCCGGTGCGGCGCCTTTAGCAAATCGCTTCTTTCTTTTTGAGGCTTGCTTCAGCGGCTGCATGGTCGGAGTCTCCGAACGTTGCAAGAAGCATCCCGATCGAAATAAGTTTACTCCGAGGAAATAAGGCAAGCAAGAATCATACGCACATTCTTAGTGAACGAGATCGGCACCACATTTTCGCACATCGTATCGATGATCCGCACGCTTTGCGTGCATCGCAACGTGTGCAGTTTGATGCAGCGCCGCAATCGTCTCCAGGCTTGAACGGAGAATTGGCGCGGTGGATCAACGCGGACGCTTCGCTTGGTATGAACTGCTGACCACCGACGTCGCGGCAGCAGGCGCCTTTTATGGCAAGGTCGTCGGCTGGGATGTGAAGGATGTGTCGACTCCGGAACTGGCTTACACTGTGCTTGCTGCCGGCGAAGCTCCGGTAGGCGGGTTCATGGATCTCCCGGAAGAAGGGCGGCGATTGGGGGCGACGCCGAGATGGGTCGGCTACGTCGCGGTCGATGACATCAATGCGACGGCCGCGCAGATCAAGCGTCTTGGAGGCACCATCTTGGTACCGCCGACCGACAGTAATATCGGCCGAATTTCCGTGGTCGCCGATCCGCAAATGGCGACCTTTGCGCTGGTCTCTGGGCTAGCATATGGCCAGCGACACCCCGACGGATTGGACGAGCCCGGGTGCGTCGGTTGGCACGAGTTGCTGGCTGAAGACCGGAACAAGATCTTTGATTTTTACGGTGAGCTTTTTTGCTGGCAGAAAGCCCCTGAATCCGATCCGGCAGACCTGTATCAATTGTTTTCGGTGGCCGGGGAGACGATCGGCGGCATGCTCACTAAACTTCCGAGCGTATCGCAGCCATTTTGGCTCCATTATTTCAATGTCGACGACATCGGCGCGGCCGCTAAGCGCGTCAACGATGGCGAAGGCCGGATACTCCAGGGTCCGATCGAATTGCTTGCTGGTTGCTGGATCATGCAATGTGCCGATCCCCAAGGCGCCCTGTTTGCGCTGCAGGGTGCTCAGAGCCGGAAAGGCACCGAGCGCTCCTCCGCCTCGGGAGTCAGTTGGTCCGCCAGGTGGGGTGGCATTGCCTCGCAGGGCAGGGTGGTGTTCCCCAAGCCGAAGCGCTAGGCGTGTTTTCTCTGGTCATCGACTTGGTCATTTCGCCACGCGCAAGCCGATCGAGAGCCACGAGACGACTGCAGTGCATGGCTTCGTCGGCCGCGAAATTCGGGGTGGCCTTCGCGCAGGGGTTAGGCTGCGGCATACCGAGTAGCGGGCGGGCTGTGGCTCCGGCAAGGGCGGCGCGACAATCACCAGATCGACGCCTGCGCGGAACCCCCCGGGCGCGCGATCTGAGTGGCCGCGGCGCAGAGCACTCACAATAGTAGAATTCCAAGTTTGAGGCCGATAGCGACGGCGTCGGTTCGATTACGGGCGCCCAATTTGGCGAGCAGGGACCCGACGTGGAACTTTGCGGTTGCCAGAGAGATGTGCAGATCGCGGGCGATCATTTTGTTGGATGAGCCCGCGGCAAGTTTTTCCAGGACCTCCAGTTCGCGCGCCGTCAAGGGTTGGCCGGCGTGCGGAGTCGTGTCCTCGAAAGCCGAGATCGAATGGCCGGGGTGTTCGACGCGAGCGGCCGTGATCCGGTATCCGTGAGCGACGAGACAAATAGCGGCCTCAAGGACTTCAACGCCGGCATGAATGTCGACGCCGCTCGCCGGTGTGTCCATCGCCGCACGGCTTTGCAGGATCAAATGACGACCGGTGTGTGCATCGGTAATGTCCGTCAAGATGATCTCTGAGTTGTCGATGTCGTCGACTTCGACTGACGCCATTTGAGAAATCATCGACTGGACGCGCAGCCCGAGATCGCGGTCGGAGAAAGCCAATCCGACCAAAATCGTCTTCGTGTCGTCCGATACAAATGTCGGCCTGGTGTCGTCACTGTCGTCGGCGGCATGCATCCCGCTTATTTATGCGGCCGCTCGCCAACGACAATGTCGATGACGGTCGCCTGGTGGGCTCTCACAATGCCCAGCGCGACCTTCCTGCCGACGCTGTCAGGCCCGAGGTGCTGGAATATCTCCCTGACGCCAGCCACGGCCCCGCCATTCCAGCTGACGATGCTGTCGCCAACAAGAAGACCTGCTGTTGCCCCGGGTCCCTCTTTGTCGAGTTTGACAACGATGGCTCCCGCACGTCCATGTTCGTCGCGCAAAGGATGCAGTTGGACGCCGATATAGCCGCGCCGGATTGTGCCTGACGCAGCCAGCCGATCGGCAATGCGTACGACAGTCTCGGAGGGAATGGCAATCGCCGTCCGCCTTGGACCAAACGCGGCAAGTCCGATGAATCGTCCGCTCGCGTCGATGATCGCGCCCCCATGCGCGCGACGGTCCAGCGTCAGGCCGAGCCTGATTTTCCTGTCGATTGTCCCGCCCAACGAACTCCGCCACTCGCCTCCGGTTTCTGCAACGAAGCCCGCCGCGACAAGCTCCGACGTGGCGCCACGCCCGATAGCGAGCGCGAAATCTCCGGGCTCGACTGTGGCCGCTGCTTCGAGTGGTGCCGGGTCGACGTCTGCCTTGAAGAGCGCGATGTCGGTGGACGGATCCCGGCCGGCGAATTCGGCAGCCATCTCACGTCCGCCGCCGCCGATAAGTTTGACCTGATCGCCGACCGCTTCGTCAGCGGTCACAACATATCCCTTGCGCCAAGCAATTCCGCTGGCAGGCGAGCCATCCTCATTCTGCAGGACGACCACACGTCCGGCCCAGTCTTTGACGAGCTGCCGCAGGCCTTGCGACCAAGTGTTGATGTCATCCATGGCGTTGTCCTCATGTCTCTCGATCAATCGATTGAATGTCGCCTCCGGCGATCGGACTTTCTACTGGCCCGATGGCTAGGGCCGCCACATCGCACCGATGCTCTCCTCATGCCTGAGAGCGCACCGGGGCGATGTGCGGCGAACACGGATGGGAGCGATATGAGGTGACCGGGTCGGAGCCAGTCTTCACGGAGAGCGCAGCGAAACGGTATCACTGTGTAGATGATATTGGAGGAGAGGAATCTGGCGAGGCGAATTCGTGGCGGATATAGTTACGCTTGATAGTGGGGTGCTTGCGGGCATCGGAGAGCCAGCCGGCTCGCGCGCGTGGCGACCGACCGTGCGCCGTCGTGCTCAGCGAATTTCCGGCGCGGCTACCAACCGTCATTCGAAATATCTGTTCCGAATCAGCGTGGAGTGTAGACCATGACACGTCAACCTGATCGCCGCACCGTACTCGCCGGGCTTGGCGCTGTTACGGTCACTTTTGGAGCGCAAGAGAAGCGAGCGGAGGCTCAGATTACTGAAGGCGCAGCCGATATCATTCTCTTTGACGGCAAGATCAGCACCCTCGACCGGCAGACCCCGGACGCAACCGCCGTCGCAATTCGCGACGGCCGTTTCGTCGCAGTCGGAAGCGACGCGGACGTGATGCGTCGCGCCGGCTCCGGCACGCAGCGCATTGATCTTAAGGGGCGCCGCGCAATCCCAGGACTCATCGACAGCCATATGCACATCATCCGGGGTGGCCTGAACTACAATATGGAATTGCGTTGGGACGGCGTGCGCTCGCTCGCCGATGCGTTGAGCATGCTGAAAACGCAGGTCGAGCGCACCCCCGCGCCGCAATGGGTCCGTGTCGTCGGTGGATTCACGCAATATCAGTTTGCCGAGAAGCGATTGCCGACGCTTGATGAGATCAACGCCATCGCGCCCGATACGCCGGTTTTCCTCCTGCATCTGTACGATCGCGCGCTGCTCAACCGGGCGGCCGTTCGTGCCGTCGGCTATACCAAAGACACGGCGGATTTTCCCGGCGGGGAAATCGCTCGCGACAGCAATGGCGAGCCGACCGGATTGCTGCTTGCGAAGCCGAACGCAACCATTCTCTACGCCACGCTTGCCAAAGGACCGAAGCTTCCACCGGAGTATCAGAAGAACTCCAGCCGGCATTTCATGCGCGAGGTGAATCGCTTGGGAGTCACCAGCGTGATCGACGCCGGCGGCGGTTTTCAGAACTATCCGGAGGACTATTCGATCGTCGAGGAGTTGCACCGTGACGGACAGCTCACGGTGCGCATTGCCTATAACTTGTTCACGCAGAAACCGAAGCAGGAGCTGCAAGACTTCGCAAGCTGGTCGAAGCAGGTGAAGCCGGGGCAGGGCGATGACAGCTATCGCAACAACGGCGCCGGCGAGATGCTGGTCTACAGCGCAGCCGACTATGAGGATTTCCAGGTCGAGCGGCCGGAGATGGTGCCTGCGATGGAGAACGAACTCGAACCCGTGATCCGTCTGCTGGCGGAGAACGGCTGGCCGTGGCGGCTGCATGCGACCTACAACCAGACCATTTCACGTGCCCTCGACGTGTTCGAGAAGGTCAATCGTGACGTCCCATTCAATGGCGTACACTGGTTCATCGATCATGCCGAAACTATCGACGATCGCAATATCGATCGCATCGCGAGGCTTGGCGGCGGCATCGCCGTTCAGCATCGCATGGCCTATCAAGGCGAATACTTTGTCGAGCGCTATGGCAGCCGCGCTGCCGAGCGCTCGCCACCGATCCGGCGTATGCTGGCGGCAGGCGTACCGGTCGGAGCCGGAACCGACGCCACCCGCGTCGCCTCATACAATCCCTGGGTCTCGCTTTCCTGGCTCGTGACGGGCAAGACCATCGGCGGTCTCTCGCTCTATCCTGCCGCGAACCGGCTCGACCGTGAGACCGCATTGCGGCTTTGGACGGAGGCCAATACGTGGTTCTCATCCGAACCGGGCAAGAAGGGCCAGATCAAATCTGGTCAACTCGCCGACCTCGCCGTGCTGTCGGACGACTATTTCTCGGTCTCTGATGAGTCGATCGCCGACATCACCTCCGTGTTGACGCTGCTTGGCGGCAAGCCGGTGTACGCAGACCTTGAGTTCAAGGATTTGGCGCCACCGCTGCCGCCGGCGATGCCGGACTGGTCGCCGGTGGGCAATTTCGGAGGATATCAGAAGCGGGCCGACGCCGGCCGGCAACGCAAGTACGCGTTCGCGCAGGTCTGCGGATGTAGCGCCGCTTGCGGCGTTCACGGGCACGCACACGCGTGGGCATCGCGTTCTGCCCCTTCGGACAACAAGGAGTTCTGGGGCGCCATTGGCTGCTCGTGTTGGGCGATTTGACATGAAACACATCGAAGCGATTGCGGCTCGTTTCGCCACGCCGTTCGTGCGCTGGTTCGCTTTGCTCGCCATATGCGCTGCCTATTTGCAGGGCGGGCTCAATAAAGCAATCGACTTCGATGGTGCCCTTGCGGAGATGAACCACTTCGGCCTCAAGCCCGCTGCGTTATTCGCGATCGCCACAATCGCCCTCGAGCTTGGTGCGTCGATCATGATCCTCACGGGCTTCTATCGATGGTTGGGAGCGCTTTCGCTCGCCGGCTTCACGCTGTTGGCGACTTTCATGGCCAATCGCTTCTGGGAAATGGGGCCTCCGGAGCGGATCATGGTGGCGAACTCGTTCTTCGAGCATCTGGGACTGATCGGCGCCTTCCTGCTCGTCGCATGGCACGATCTCAATAGCTATTCTGGAAAGCACCTTCGGTGATGGCAATCTGGAGTGCCTGTGGGCTTTGGTGCGCCCAGAAGCGAGCGAGGAGGGAGAATGACCGCCTCTGGCAAAAAAACGCTAGGGCCGCAAAAGGACGCACAGGTAAGACGATTGGTTAGGCGGCATCTGGCGGTGGTTTTGATGACAACGTGCAAGTTGCCGTCGATACCAAGCATCACCTGATCGTAGCGCACGAGGTGACGAAATGCGGCTCGGATCGCGCACAACTTTTCAATATCGCGAAGTAGGCGAAGGCTGTTCTAAAGATCGAGACGCTTGAGGACGTGGCTAAAACTCTTTCAAAAGTAGCCGCCGAGATGGGGCTCTCGGTCCTGGCCTATAATCTTACACGGGTCATGAACATCGTCGGCATCAAGCCGCGAATCGCTTCGATCGTCGCCTGAGACCTCCTTGTCTCCTGGGCTCCCAGAACCGACCTGCCTTGAGACCGTTTTTGCACGGCCAAGATCCGAAGGGGACATAGCTGTTTAGGACGTCCGCTTCACAGTAGTTTCTCGATCGTAATCGGCAGATCGCGCACACGCTTGCCGGCGGCGTGATAAACCGCGTTTGCGATGGCCGGCGCGACCGACACGGCGGTCAGCTCCCCAAGCCCTTTCGCGCCCAGCGGACTCGCTTCTTCGTCGAATCCGTCGACGAACAGGACATCGAGCTTGGGGATATCCGCGTTGGTCGGGACGAGATAGCCGGAGTAGTTGCGATTGATGAATTGGCCCAGTGTTGGATCGGTTTCCGATTGCTCCAACAGGGCCTGCCCCACACCCCAGACGATGCCGCCGATCGCCTGGCTACGCGCTGTGTTTGGATTGAGGATCCGGCCCGCGTCATACGCGCCGACGACGCGGCTGACGCGCACGAGTCCGAGATCGGGATCGACGCGCACCTCGGCAAAGACGGCTGAGAAGCTGAAGATGGCCTTCGGGCCGTTCGCCTCCTCGACAGGGTTGTAGTCGCCGTCTCCGATGAGATTGGAGAGGCCGTTGCGGGCGAGCAGTTCGGCATATGTGACGTTGAGATTCGATCCGGTCATCGAGAGCCTGCCGTCGGCAATTGATACGTCAGCAGACCCGGCACCAGCAAAAGGCGCATCGTGGCCTTCGAGGCCCAGGGCCACCGCCTTTTCGCGTGCGCTCTGCGCCGCCAGCATGACGGCGGCCGTCGCGTTGGCGGCCGTGGCTGATCCGATGGCGGGGTGGGATTCCGGAAGGCGTGTGTCCCCGAGGTGCACGGTTACTCGGTCGGGCGTGACACCGAGCGCGTCGGCTGCCACCTGCGCCATCACTGTGTAGGTACCGGTGCCGATGTCGTGCGCGGCGGCTTCGACGAGCGCCGAGCCATCCGCCCGCAGCGTGACCCGTGCTTTTCCGGGCCATCGCCAGTGGGTGAAGATCGCCGCTGCCACGCCTTGCCCGATCAGATAGCGGCCGTCGTGGATCGACCGAGGTTGTGGGATGCGCTTGCTCCACCCGAAGCGCGCCCCACCTTCGGTGAGACATTGGCGCAACGCGCGCGTCGAGAACGGGCGGCCGCTGAACGGATCGGTATCAGTATCGTTGCGCAGCCTCAGCTCGACCGGATCGATGCCGGTTGCGTAAGCCAGCTCGTCCATGGCGCTTTCGAGCGCGAAATGGCCCTGCGCCTCCATCGGCGCCCGTAGCACGACGGGCGAGTTGCGGTTGACGTGGACGACTTTGTGGCTCGTCGCGACCCCACCACGAGCAGGCCACAGGTGGCGGCTCGCCATCGCGGCGTATTCCACGTAATCATCGAACAATGAGGTCGGGTTGATACTGTCGTGGCGGATACCGGTCAGCTTGCCGTCACGATCGCCGCCGAGAGCAATCGTCTGAACGGTGGCGGCCTGGTGGCCGACCATCGAGTACATCTGCGTGCGAGTCAGCTGCAGGCGCACCGGCCGGCCCACGGCCTTCGCGGCAACTGCCGCCAGCAAGGTGTGCGGCCAGGACCAGGACTTGCCGCCATACCCGCCGCCCAGGAACTCGCACACGACGTTGATCTTCTCCTCAGGAAGATCGAGCACGAGCGAAACAAGCTTCCGCGTGCCGTTGACCATCTGTGTCGAGTCGTAGAGCGTGAGCGTGCCGTCCTCGTCCCAGGCGGCCAGTGTTACGTGCGGTTCGATCGGGTTATGGTGGCGGTCGGGCATCGTATAGGCGCCCTCGACCTTGACCGCCGCTTCCGCGATCGCCGTCTCGGCATCTCCGGTCGATGAGGCGAGCGGCCACATGCGCTGCGGCGGTACGACCGCCTCGCTCGCCATCTTCGGTTTGAACACAATCGGCTGCCTCGCCTCGTACGCGATCTCGATCAGCGTGCCCGCGTACGCCGCCTGATCCACAGTCTCGGCCACCACAACGGCGACCGGCTGACCCGCATAATGGATCTTGTCGTCCTGAAGCGGCAGGTAGGTCTGTCCCTGCGGACGCAGATGGCTCCACGGCAGCGCTTTCATGCGCGGCATGTTCTCGTGCGTCAGCACCGCGAGCACGCCGGGAGCTTGCTCGGCTGCCCTCGTGTCGATTGACACCGTCCGTCCGCTGGCAATCTTGCTATGGACGATGGCGGCGTGCGCCGCGGCCGGAGCTGGGATGTCCGCCGTGTAGCGAGCACCGCCGGTCACCTTGCGCCGCCCGTCAACGCGGCGGATCGGCTGTCCGATGGCGTTCATGCGCGTGCTCCTGCGGTTTGCAAGGCGCGCAAGGCCGCGCGTTGAGCAAGATCGACCTTGAAAGCGTTGTGGGCGAGCGGACGCGCGTCGCCGAATGACGTTGCGATTGCCGATGTGAGCGCCGCGGTGTCGTCGAGCGAAATTCCGCGCAGAGCTTCTTCCGCCATGCTGAGCCGCCACGGCTTATGCGCGACTCCGCCCATTGCGAGCCTCACGGACCGGATGCGGCCGCTGTCGGTCGCTACAGCGACTGCCACGGAGACGAGCGCGAATTCGTAGGATTGGCGATCACGGACCTTGAGATAATGGGACGCACGCCCTTCCGGCCGGGCCGGGACGTCGATAGCAACGATCAGGTCGCCACGCCCCAGGATGTTGTCGCGCTCCGGCGTGCTGCCAGGCAGTCGATGAAAGTCGGTGAACGGGATAGGGCGTTGCCCTGTCGGCCCGTGCACGATGACGACCGCATCCAGCGCCGCGAACGCCACCGCCAGATCCGACGGATGCGTCGCAACGCAGGCGTCCGACCAGCCAAAGATCGCATGGTTGCGGTTGAGGCCATGAAGCGCTGAGCAGCCCGAGCCCGGCCGCCGTTTGTTGCAAGGGAGGCCGTCCTCG
>DASXOK010000500.1:0-1921 GCA_036494425.1 Pseudolabrys sp. | reverse complement strand
CGATCCTGTTCGCTGATCTGTGCGGCTTCACGGCCCTTTCTCGGACGCTCGACCCTGAAGAAATCCGCGATCTAGTACCTCGATTCCTTGAATCCGCACGTATCGAGGGGATTCCATAGGGATAGGCCAGCTATTATATAGTCTCTCGGTGATTTGTTGGACCGGGAGAAATGGAGATGGCCGCGCCTCGGCGTGTGATCGAGTTGGCGTTTACGGAACAGGAGTTGGCAGATCTCGAGCGAATTTCGCGCTCGCGGACGGAACCGGCGAGCCGTGTCGAGCGCGCGCGCATCTTGTTGACCTATCGCTCGTCGCCGTCGCTCTATTCGACCGGACGGGCCATCGGCGTGACGCATCAGACCGTCGAGCGATGTCTGCGGCGCGCGCAAGAGTTCGGCGTCATGGCGGCTCTCGACGACAGTCCGCGTCCCGGGCGCGAGCCGACCATCACCAGCGAAGCGCGGACGTTCATCGTCGATCTGGCTTGTCGCAAGGCCAAGGATCTGGGCTACCCGCATGAACTGTGGACGACGCGGCTCCTGACGAAGCACGTGCGCGAAAACGGCCCGGCGGCCGGGCACGCTTGCTTGGCCAATCTGGCGCAGGGAACCTTGTGCAAGATATTGGCTGCGAACGAGATCAAGCCGCACAAGGTGCGCTACTATCTGCAACGCCGCGATCCCGAATTCCCGCAGAAAATGGCCGAAGTCCTGTGCGTCTACCGCCAGGTCGCGTTGCTGAAACAGGCTGCTCAGGCGCAAGACGCCGAGAAGCTGGACCAGGAAGCGCCCGCGGTCGCGATCATTTCCTACGACGAAAAGCCCGGCATACAGGCGCTCGCGACCACGGCGCCCGACCTGCCGCCCGAGCCGATGCGCCATCCGACCGTCGCCCGCGATCACGAATACATGCGACTGGGAACGCTCAGCCTGCTGGCCGGCATCGATCTGTTGACCGGCGTCGTCCACGCCAGCGTCGAGAACAGACATCGTTCGCGCGAGTTCATCGAGTTCCTCAAACGGCTCGACGCCGCCTACGCGCCGGCGACCGCGATCAAGATCATCCTCGACAATCATTCCGCCCACATATCCAAGGAAACAAAGGCTTGGCTCGCCGAGCAGCCGGCAGGCCGCTTCACATTCGTGTTCACCCCCAAACATGGCTCCTGGCTCAATCTCGTCGAGGGTTTCTTCTCCAAGCTCGCACGCTCCGCGCTCCGCCACATTCGCGTCGCCTCGCTGGAGGAACTCCGCCAACGCATCCTCGCCGCCATCGATCTGGTCAACCACGAACCTGTCGTCCACACTTGGACCTACAAAATCAATGAAGTTGCATGATATGAGTCGATCCTTGGAAGCGCTGTACTAGTGTCTGTCCGTTTATGGACAGACACTAGACTAGGCCTGAGCGCGGACGTCGAGCAGCACCTTGCCGCCGCGTTCCACATGGGCCACGGCGTCCTTGATGGCCGATAAGGGGTAGGTCGCGGCCACGGGGGCATGAAGCCGACGCGATCGGAGCAATTCGGCTGCCTCGATGACGGCCGGCCGAATCTTCGCTGCGTGCTGCGGGTCGCTCAGGAAGAATCCGCGCACCGAAATCCGTTTGAAGATCAGCGCCAGGGCGCTGACCGGAATGGGCGCATTGCTCAGCGCACCATAGGCCACGATCGCGCCGTCTTCGCCGAGCAGATTGATCAGGGTCGCAGCCGACGGGCCGCCGACGCCGTCGATAGCGAGGCGAGGGGCGGCCGTTCCGACAGCGGTCTTCACCCGGTTCAGCCCTTCCGGCGTATCCACGACGACCAGGTCGCCGCCCAGCGCTTTCAACTCGTCGATCAATTCGGGTCGACGGACCAGATTGATCGTCTTGAAGCCACGCGCTTTGGCAAAGGCGATGACCGCGCGACCCACGCCCGAAT
>DASXOK010000499.1:0-3910 GCA_036494425.1 Pseudolabrys sp. | reverse complement strand
GCCGACCAAGGGCAGGAACTGCTTGGGGAGGGCGTCGCGGGAAACCGGCCAGAGCCGGGTGCCGGCGCCGCCGGCGAGCAGAATGGGGATGATCGGCGAGGGCATGGAACTCGTCGGGCTAGGGTTTGGAGGGGGAATCGTCTTAATTCACGTGGCTATTCACATTGCGGCGCGAGAGTAGCGGCGATGTTGTGTCCGTTTTAAGTCTGCACCGGCCCTACTTTAGCCCGGCCCAGGCGACTACGCATGGCCTTTATGCGGGCAGGGGTTGCCCAGCTGAGATCATGCGAAAGTGGGGAATCGATGATCGAACGCATCCTGACGGTCGGCGGTTTCACGCTGCTCTCGCGGATCACGGGCTTTATCCGCGACATCATCCTTGCCGCTGTTCTGGGCGCCGGGCCGGTGGCCGATGCCTTTTTCGTCGCCTTCCGCCTGCCGAACCATTTCCGCGCCATTTTCGCCGAGGGTGCTTTCAACGCCGCCTTCGTGCCCTCCTATGCGCGCATCCGCCAGCAGGGCGGGGGGGCGCGCGCCGACCAGTTCGCCGACCGCGTGTTTGCGATGCTGCTGGCCAGCCAGATCGTGCTGCTCGCCGTTGCGCTCGCTTTCACGCCGGAAGTCATCGAAGTTTTGGCGCCGGGCTTCGCGCGCGATCCCGGCCGCTTCGCGCTCGCCGTCGATCTCACGCGGATCACCTTTCCCTATCTGCTGCTCATTACGCTGGTGACGCTCTACGGCGGCATCCTCAACGCCTTGCAGCGTTTTGCCGCTGCCGCGGCCGCGCCAATTTTGCTCAATCTCGCGATGATCGTCACGCTGCTGTTCGCGGCCTTCTTCCCGACCGCGGGGCATGCCGCCGCCTGGGGCGTGCTCATCTCCGGCGCCTTGCAGGCCATGCTGGTCGCTGGCGACGCCTGGCGAGTCGGCGCGTTGCCGGTGCTCCGCTGGCCCGAGCTCGATGCCGACGTGCGGCAGTTCTTCCGCGCGCTGGGACCTGCGACGGTGGGCTCGGCTGGCGTGCAACTCGCGCTCTTCGCCGACACCATCATTGCGAGCTTTCTGCCGACCGGCGCGGTGTCGGCGCTCTATTATGCCGACCGCATTAACCAGCTTCCGATCGGCGTCATCGGTATCGCCGCCGGCACCGTGGTGCTCCCGGAGATGGCCCGCCGCCTCGCGGCGGGCGATGAGACGGGCGCCGCGCATGCGCAGAACCGGGCTGTCGAATTCACCTTGCTGCTGGCGGTCCCGTGCATCGCCGCGTTCTTCGTCATCCCCGATCTGATCATGCGCGGCCTGTTTGTGCGCGGCGCCTTCACCAACGCTGACGCGCTCGCCGCCGGTCATACGCTCGCGGCTTACGCTTTCGGCCTCTTGCCGTTTGTGCTGATCCGCAGCGCGGTGGCGACCTTCTTCGCCCGCGGCGACACCGCGACGCCGGTGAAGGCGACCCTGATCGCGGCGGCCGTGAACATCGCCTTCAAAGTCCTGTTGATGGGACCGCTTGCGCAAGTGGGACTGGCGGTGGCGACGTCTATCGGCGCCTGGATCAATCTCGGTTTGGTCTACTGGTTCGCGCGGCGCGCCGGCCACGCTGTGATCGACGATCGCCTGCGGCAATCCATCGTCAAATTCGCCATTGCCGGCGTCGCGCTCACGGCGGCGCTGTGGCTGAGTCAGTCGCCGGTCGCTCGACTGGTCGATGGCCGGCACGGCTTGCACGACCTCATCACGCTGGCGCTTCTCGCGATCATCGGAGCCGCCGTCTACGGCGGCATCATCCTCGCCCTGTTCGGGCGCAGCTGGCTTAAAGTGTTTCGCGCCAGACGCCGCGGTTGAAACGAAATGTCCGCGACGTATTGCGCGTCGCGCCGAGGTGGACATCCCGGTTCCCCAAGGCTATGGGGGTTAGGCCGGGCTCGTATCGTCACCCGAATTTGCAATCATTCATGATAGTTACGATGGGCATTTCATCATTTACGCTGATGCGTGCCGGGCGCGGCGTCGTGCTCGGTTTCACGCTGGCCGCTTTTGTCGCAGGCTGCGGCCAGAACCAGCCGCAGCAGTCCGCGCCGCCGCCGCCCCAGGTCACCGTGGCCAAGCCGGTCAAGCGCACCGTGTCCGACTACGACGAGTATGTCGGCCGATTTGTCGCTGTGAACTCGGTTGAGGTGAGGGCGCGGGTTTCCGGTTACCTCGACAGCGTGCACTTCAAGGATGGGCAGGACGTCAAGCAGGGCGACCTTCTCTTCACCATCGACAAGCGGCCCTTTCAAAATGCAGCCGATCAGGCGAGCGCCAATCTGGCGCTGGCGCGCTCCAATCTCGCCTTTACCGAGGCCGATCTCGCGCGTGGTCAAGAACTGGTGCGCGACAAGACCATCACCCAGCAGATCTTCGAGCAGCGCGCGCAGCAGTTCCGTAACGCTCAGGCCCTGTTCAATAACGCGGAGGCGGCGGTGCGGCAGGCCGCGCTCGATCTCGAGTTCACCGAGTTGCGCTCGCCGATCAACGGCCGTATCGGCGACCGGCGCGTATCGCCCGGCAACCTCGTCACCGGAGGCACGACCGGCAATACGACGCTGCTCGCGACCGTCGTGTCGACCGATCCGATTTATTTCGAATTCACATACGATGAGGCGTCGTATCTACGATACCTGCGCCTGCCCAATGGCGTCAGCCAGGATGGCAGCAGCCCCAAGTCCGGCCTGCAGCTCGCGCTTAGGCTGATCGACGAGAGCGATTTCGATCACACGGGCCGCATGGATTTCGTCGACAACGTCATCGACCGATCCACCGGCACGATCCGCGGCCGCGGCTCCTTCGCCAATCCGAATGGAGTGTTCACGCCGGGCATGTTCGCGCGCGTGCGGGTGCCGGGCACGCCTCCCTACACGGCGGCGCTGCTCCCGGACGCGGTCATCGGCACCGAGCAGGCGCGCAAGTTCGTGCTCACGGTCAATGCCGACAATACAGTGGTGTCGAAATTCGTCACGCTCGGTCAGACGACGCCTGACGGCCTGCGTGTGATCAAGGATGGCATCGGTCCCGACGACCGCGTCATAGTCAACGGACTGCTGCGCGCGCGGCCTGGGCAGAAGGTCACGCCGCAGGAGCAGGGCGCCACGCCGGCGCAGAGCGCCCCTCAACAGAAATCTTAAAGCCGGCGGCCTAAACCGATGCGCATCCCGCACTTCTTCATCGACCGGCCGATCTTCGCCTCCGTGATCTCGATCATCTTCGTGATCCTCGGCGGCGTCGCATTCGTGCGTCTGCCGGTGGCGCAGTACCCGGAAATCGCGCCGCCGACCATCACCGTGACGGGGCAATATCCCGGCGCCAGCGCCGACGTGGTGGCGTCGACGGTGGCGACGCCGATCGAGCAGCAAATCAACGGCGTCGAGAACATGATCTACATGTCCTCGAACTCGACCGGCGACGGCCGCTTCTCGATCTCGGTCACCTTCGAACTCGGCACCAATCTCGACATCGCCCAGGTGCAGGTGCAGAACCGCGTCGCCATCGCCGAGCCGCGTCTGCCGATCGACGTGCGCGCCATTGGCGTTACGGTGGCCACGAGCTCGCCCGACCTGATGATGGTCGTGCACCTCTATTCGCCTGATCGGTCGCGCAATACGCTGTTCATTTCGAACTTCGCGACGCTTGAGATCACCGACACGCTCACCCGCATCGATGGCGTCGGATCGATCACCGTATTCGGCAGCCGCGACTACGCCATGCGCATCTGGCTCGATCCGAGCCGCATGCAGACGCTCGGCCTGACCGCGGGCGACGTGGTGGTGGCGCTGCAAGGGCAGAACGTGCAGGTCGCCTCCGGCGTGCTCAACCAGCCGCCGATGGACAAATCGGGGGCGTTCCAGATCTCGGTGCAAACGCTCGGCCGGCT
>DASXOK010000498.1:0-4446 GCA_036494425.1 Pseudolabrys sp. | reverse complement strand
TTTTTTGGGTGTCATTATTCCGAAATAGTCACGCGGTCGGACCAAGGGTAACCGCCGATGTGGGACCGCTGGAAACAATGGGCACGCACGATCAGGCGTGACGCGCATGCTCTCTACCTCGCGGCGCGCGATCCGCGTGTCCCTTGGTACGCGAAGGCGCTCGCCATCGCGGTCGCAGCCTACGCGCTGTCGCCGATCGACCTCATTCCCGACTTTGTGCCCGTGGTCGGCTTTCTGGACGATCTCATCATCGTCCCGGCCGGCATCGCGCTGGTCGTCCGGCTCATCCCGCCGCCGATCATGGCCGAGCACTGGCGATGGCCGCCCAGGACCGCCCGGTGAGCCGCGCGGCGGCGGCGGTGATTGTCCTGCTATGGGCGCTGGCACTTGCGGCGACCGCTTGGATGATCCGCTATGCTATGATCGTGCGCGAATGAGCCCCGACTGTATTCCATGTCAGACCCGAGGACGACACGATGAGCAACGGCAGCACGCTTTCGCTTCCCGAACTCGAAAACCGCATCGCCATTGTGCGGGACAACATCCGGCAGCTTATCGAACAAGCCGCGGCCAATTCAGGCGCCGGCGACGAAGATCGCAATTCGGCGCGGATTGCGCAGCAGACGGACGAGCTCGAGAGCCTGATCAAGCAACGCGACGCGCTGCAGAAGAAATAACGCGCGCCCTACCCCGCGCCGAGCGCCACCGCGACGTTATACGTGATCAGCGACGCGACATAAGCCAGCGCCAGCATGTAGGCGAAGGTGACCGCCATCCATTTCCAGCTTCCGGTCTCGCGCTTGATCACCGCCAGCGTCGAGGCGCACTGCGGCGCGAAGATGTACCAGGCCAGCATCGACAGCGCCGTCGCCAGCGTCCACTTGTTGGCGAGCACCTGCCCGATCTGCTCTGCCGCTTCCTTGCCGCCTTCGATGGAATAGACTGTGCCGAGCGCGGCGACAGCCACTTCGCGCGCCGCCATGCCGGGGATCAGTGCCACGCTGATCTGCCAGTTGAACCCGACAGGCGCCAGCAGCGGCTCCAGCGCGTGGCCGATCCAGGCCGCCAGGCTGAAGTCGATCGCCGGCTCGGTCGCAGCCGCCGGCGGGCGCGGGAACGAGGCGAGGAACCAGATCAGCACCATCATCGAGAAGATCGTGGTGCCGGCACGGTGTAGGAACATCTTGGCGCGCGTGTAGAGGCCCATCAGCACGCTGCGCGGCCGCGGCAGCTTGTAGTCCGGCAGTTCGAGCATGAAGGGCGGCGTCGGGGTGTCGCGCCAGAAGAAGAACTTGGCGGCGAAGGATACGCCGAGCGCGCTGAAGATGCCGACGGCATAGAGCCCGAACATCACCAGGCCTTGCAGACTGACGAAGCCCCACACCTCCTTCTGCGGAATGAAGGCGGAGATGATCAGCGTATAGACCGGAATGCGCGCCGAGCAGGTCATCAGCGGCGCCACCAGGATCGTGGTCAGCCGGTCGCGCGGATTGTCGATCACCCGCGTCGCCATGATGCCGGGAATGGCGCAGGCGAAACTCGACAGCAGCGGGATGAAGGCGCGGCCGTGCAGGCCGGCGCCGCCCATGATGCGGTCCATCAGGAAGGCCGCCCGCGCCATGTAGCCCAAGTCTTCCAAGAGCAGGATGAACAGGAACAGGATCAGGATCTGCGGCAGGAACACGAGCACGCTGCCGACGCCGTTGATGACGCCATCCTTGAGGAAGCTTTGGAGCAGGCTATCGGGCAGATGCGTCTGCACCAGCGCGCCCAGCCCGTCGAAGCCGGACTGGATCAGGTCCATCACCGGCTGCGCCCAGAAGAACACCGCCTGGAACATCACGAACAGAATCGCGAGCAGGATGACGAGGCCGATCACCGGATGCAGCAGCACCGCATCGAGCCGCGTCGTCAGCGTGTCCGGCTTGGCCGGCAGCTTGACGACGGCCTTGATGATGCGGTCGGCCTCGCGCTGCGCGGCGCGCAATTCGCTCGTGCTCGGCGCCTTCCACCCGGAGGCGCCGGTCGCGGCCAATTCGCCCGCGGCGAGGTCATCGAGACGGCGTAGAAGCTGGTCGGTGCCGCCGCGCCGCACCGCCGCCGCGGTGATCACAGGCACGCCCAGTTCGGCCGACAGCGCGTCGAGGTCGATCTCGACCCCGCGCCGCTTGGCGATATCGATCATGTTGAGCACGAGCAGCAGCGGCCGCCCGACGTTCTTGAGCTCGAGCACCAGCCGCAGTGCCAGCCGCAGATTGGTGGCGTCGGCGACGCAAACCAGGAGGTCCGGCGGCGTCTCGCTGACCAGGCGGCCGAGCACGGCGTCGCGCGTCACCTCCTCGTCCGGGCTGCGCGCGCGCAATGAGTAGGTGCCGGGGAGATCGACCAAGCTGACGCTGCGGCCCGAAGGCGTGCGCAGCGCGCCGCTTTTGCGCTCGACGGTGACGCCGGGATAGTTGGCGACCTTCTGCCGGCTGCCGGTCAGCGCGTTGAACAGCGCGGTCTTGCCGCTGTTCGGCGTCCCGATCAGGGCGAAACGTCGGGTGCCCGCTTCGGTCATCACCGTCATGAGCAAATCCGATCAGACTACGAGGATCGCCATCGCCTCACGGCGCCGCAGCGCAACGGTCGCGTTGTTGATGCGCACCGCGATCGGGTCGCCTCCGAACGCCCCCTCATGGAGGATTTCGATGGTCGCGCCCTCGGTGAACCCCAGCTCGATCAGCCGCCGCTCCAACTCGCCTTCCGGCAGATCGGAGCTTCCTTCGGCCACGTTGATCATCTCGATACGGCCGGAAAACCCGCGCGGCGCATGCCCCAGCGGTGCAGCCACGCCGCGGCCGTTGGCGCCATGGCCATTGGCATGACCATTGTGACCGTTGGTGCTGTGACCGTTGCTGGCCATGACGTCGCTGTTCCATGGGCGCTGTAATTGTTCTGTTATGTGGGCGGGATAGCTTCGGCGTCAAGGCAAAAACAAGTAATTTCAATACCTTAGAATAACTATAAAGAAGCGCGCAACAGCCGAAAGCACTTTACATTCTGAGACATGCCCAGCTTGCCCTTCGCTCCACTGAAGCGCGGGACACACAGTCCAGCATGATGACGCGCCCGTCGGCTGTCCCAACTCAAGTCGGACGCGCACCCGACATCTCATCTCATATTGCATTGCCCGCGCGGCTACGCCGCGGCTGGGACCGGCGTGATATTTTGATTCATCCGGAACAGGTTCGTCGGGTCGTACTTGGATTTGATAGCGGCAAGCCGAGTGAACTTTTCCTCGCCGTAAGAGCCCCTGAGCCCGTCGAGGCCCTCGTCCCCGATGTAGTTCACGTAGGACGCGTTCGCCAAGAAGGGCCGCATCGCATCGAAAAATTCGCGCGTCCATGCGATGTTTTGGTCGGCATCGGAGCTATGCGGGAAACTGGGTGATGACGGAATGAGATAGGCGGCGTATCGAGGCGGGTGTCGAGCCTGCCAGAACCTCTCAAGGAGAGCGATACGCCATGTCGAGAGATACCACGGTTGTCCCGTTTCGTCAGCCTGATGCCGTCGATGATCCCCTGAGCGAAGTAGCACGTGAAGGCGCCCGTCGAATATTGGCCCAGGTGCTGATCGCTGAAGCCGATGCCTTCGTTGCCATGTGGAAGGACGTGAAGTTGCCGGATGGTCGTGACCGCATCGTGCGTCACGGTCATGGGCCGCATCGCGCGATCCAGACCGGGGTCGGGCCTGTCGAGGTCCGTCGCGCCAAGGTGCGCGACCGGGGCGACGTGGCGACGGAGGAGAAGATCCGTTTTTCCTCGGCAATCCTGCCGAAATGGGCGCGGCGAACGAAGAGCCTCGACGCGCTGCTGCCGTTCTCTACCTGCGCGGGGTGTCGACCGGCAGCTTCCAGGAGGCGCTCGCCGCCCTGTTGGGCAAGGACGCGCCGAACCTGTCGCCGGCTGTGATCTCACGGCTGACGGCGCAGTGGCAGGCGGATTACGACGCCTGGCAGAAGCGCGATCTCTCGGCACGGCGATACGTGTACGTGTGGGCGGACGGGGTCTACCTGCAGGCCCGGATGGAAGATAACGCCGAATGCATGCTGGTACTGATCGGCGCGACACCCGAAGGCAAGAAAGAACTGGTCGGCTTCCAGACTGGCGTGCGCGAGAGCGCGCAGAGCTGGCGTGAGCTCCTGATCGACATCAAGCAGCGTGGGCTCGAGATCGCGCCGGACCTCGCGGTCGGCGACGGCGCGCTCGGATTCTGGAAGGCGATTGAAGAGGTCTTTCCGAGCACCAGGCACCAGCGGTGCTGGGTTCACAAGACCGCCAACGTGCTGAACAAGGTCGCCCTCTCGGTCCAGGTCAACATGAAGGCAGACCTTCGTGAAATTTACGGCGCGCCGACCCGTGCGGCAGCCGAAACCGCGATCGACGTGTTCGCCGACAAATACGT
>DASXOK010000497.1:0-5066 GCA_036494425.1 Pseudolabrys sp. | reverse complement strand
GCCGCCGAGCACACCGAGCACGAGATCGGGCGTGACGCGGCGGTCGACACCGAAGGTGACGCCGGCCGCATTGAACTTGCTCTCCGGCGCGTTCGCGGTGGCGTTCTGGCGCGCGAAGACGGCGTTGCCGTAGAGGAACATACCCCAGGGCGAGTCACCCTCGATCATGCGCGGCGCCTTGGTAGGCATCCCGCCGGTCGCTTTGTCGAGCGCGGCGAAGGCCGTATTGCCGGCGAAAGACGTCTCCGACGCATAGGCGCTGACCGACTCGCCCACAGTGCGGCTCTGATCGCCGTTCAACATCGCCATGGCGCTGCTGAAGCCCGATGCGTCGAAGGCGAGGCCGCCGGCGCGGACATTCGACAGACGCTGATCAACCATCTGCGTCGTCTGGAACGCGTTGTTGACGCCCGCCGTGGTGAGGCCCTGGAACGCGGTCGGCGTGAGCTGTGACAGCGCGCCATTGACGTCGCTCGACGATGCGACCTGGTCGATCAGGGTCTGGGTGCCGGCATTGGCGGCGCCCGTCATGTTGTCGATCATCGAGGCGATGGCGCTCGTCTGGACATTGGTGGCAAAGGACGAGAAGGAGGCGAGCGTGCTACCGGTAAAGTTCTCAAAGCCAGTATAGAGCGTGCCGCCGACGTTGACCGTCTGTCCGGCTTGCAGCGCGGCTTCCTTGGCAGCGGTGAGACCGGCCTTCTTGTAGACAAGCGTGTCGCCGGCAGCCGTGTTCGCGCCGCCATCGACGAGGCCCGTGATTTTCGAGCCGGCGTTGATGGTCACGGTGTCGTCACCGCTGCCCATGGCGACGCTGCCGATGATGGTGCCCGAATTGACGAGCGTATTGTTGAACGTGCTCGTGATCTTGATCGCGTCGCCGGTTCCGCCCTGGATCGTACCCGCATTCATGATGTTCACGGCAGCGAAGGCATTGCCCCGGCTGCTGTCGTCGACGGTGATGGCGCGCTCCGCGCCGAAGATCACGGCGCCGGCGTAGTTGTTGACAGTGCCGCCGCCGATGGCGAGGCCTTCGGAGAAACTGCCGCCGCCACCGATGCCGAGGCCTTTGACCGTGCCGTAGTTTTCCAGATTGAGCAGTCGATCAACGTCGATGCCGTCGCCATCCGCGGTCTTCGCGGTGCCGATGATGGTGCCGCGGTTGGTGACGTTGGTGACGCTGGCGTTGGTGGTGCTGTCGATGTTGATGCCGGAGCCGTCGTTACCGATGATCGTGCCGGCGTTGAAAACGGTGATGCCCTGCGCAGCGGTGATGCCGTGGCGCGCCGCCGAGATCAGACCGGTGCTGTAGTTGTTCACCGTGCCCGCATTGGCATTGGTGCTGAAGTCGATGCCATCATTGCCGCTGGCGTTGCCATTGGCCGCCGACGCGTTATTCGAAATGATTTGCCCGTAGTTGTTGACGGTGGCGTTATTGGCGGGACGAATCGCGTCGGAGTCCGCCGCGCTGATCACACCCGTCGCCAGATTGGTGATGGTGACCGTCGCCGTTCCGACCTGAATGTTGTCCAGATCAATCGCCTGGCCATTGCTTCCGCCCACGCCTGTGGAACGGATCGTGCCCGCATTGCTGATCGAAATCGTCCCGCCACTGATATTGATATTGGATTGGATCACGTCCCCCGGGCCCTGGATGAAGGCGCCCGCATTATTGATGATCGTGATGTTCTCGGTCGTGGCGCCCGTGAAGCGGATCGTGCGCGCGTTACTGGTGCCCGTTGACTGGATTGTACCGAAATTGGTGATCGTGATCGGCAATGCGCCGCCGTTGCCCGTCACGGCCGGATTGGCGGGGGCAGTCAACGCGCCGCTGCCCGTGACCGTGAGCGTGTCACCTGCGCTGAGCGTCAGGGCCGAGGTACTGGTGCTCGATATCGTGTTGTCTACTGCGAAGGCCGGAACCGGAGCCGTCAAAGCGGCGACAGACACAAGCGAAGCCACGCGGCTGACGCCGCACTTCAAACGAGGCATGATTTACCGCCCCCCAGGCCGGTCAAATGTTACCGGCGCGGAGGTTTGGTAAAAGCGCGGAATGACAACGGGATGAGACTTCGGCCGGCCGGAACTCGTCATGCGCAGCGAGGATGGTAGGTATGCGCAACAAACGCCTGGCGCGCGGCCCGGCGTTGATGGGTCGTGAAAACCGGAGGCGCTTAAACCCTGGCTCCCTCGCCCGGCTGCATGGCTGCGACGAGACGCGGCCCACTCGACAGCCAAGCAGCGCTCGTCATCCACACGTGCTCTTGCCCGCAGGCGGGACAGCACATGCGGGCGGCCACGTTGGGCAGCTTACGAAACACGTGCGGTTCCGTCTCGATTTCGGTCGAGACGGCGTCCCCGGTCGTGGGGCACTTGATCATGACTGAGCTCATGGCGAGCCCTCCGAATATGAGTCCCCTCTCAGCAACACACGGAACTCCAAAATCGTGTCCAAGGTGAGACGGCGGTGGTCCGCAAAGGTCCGAAGAAAAAAGTTGTCGGAACATCGAACCACCCAGGAACCAACTGCCGGGCCCAACGTTATGTCCGCGTGTGTTTCAGTCGGGCGGCTCCCCCCTTACCCCCCGAATAGCCGTCTGGCGAAAAGGCCTCGAACTTCGGTTCGAGGCCTTTTTTCTTTTAACGCCAGCAAGATAGATGCGCGCCCAAACGCCGGTTTTCGACCCGTTTTGGGGCCGGTTCCATATCCGATAGCGGCGCGTCATCGTTCTGGGCTAGGCTGGTTCCGTTCGAAATTTTTTTCAGGAGCCGGACAATGTCCACTACCGCCTGGGTCGTCCTCGGCGTCGTTGTCGTAATCGTGATCTGGGTGATCAGCGTCTACAACGGTCTGGTGGCGATGCGGCAGCGCACCAACCAAGCCTTCGCCGACATCGACGTGCAACTCAAGCAGCGGCACGACCTGATCCCCAATCTGGTCGAGACCGTGAAGGGATACGCCGCGCACGAACGTGGAACTCTGGAGGCGGTCGTGCAGGCGCGCAACGCGGCGATCGCCGCGCCCGGCGTCGACCAGAAGGTGGCGGCGGAGAACGCGCTCTCAGGCGCGCTACGGCAATTGTTCGCGCTGTCGGAGTCCTATCCGGACCTCAAGGCCAACCAGAACTTCCAGCAGTTGCAGTCGGACCTCTCCGACATCGAGAACAAGCTCGCCGCCTCGCGCCGCTTCTTCAACAACGCGGTGCAGGAATACAATACCGGCATCCAGCAGTTCCCGGCGGCGCTGTTCGTGGGAACGTTCGGCTTCCTGCCGCGCACCTTCTTCGATCTGGGCGAGACGCGCGTGCAACTTGAGCAGGCGCCGAGCGTGAAGTTCTGACACCCTCCCCGGGAGGGGGAGGGTCGGACCACCGATAGGTGGTCGGGGGTGGGGTGAGATTTTAAGCGCCCACCAGTTCACCCCCACCCGCCTGCCTACACTGACGCTTCGGCAGGCGACCTCCCCCCTCCAGGGGGAGGTGAAGGAAGTAAGATGGCCGCCTACGGTCTCTATACGCACATTCAATCGAACAAGCGGCGGTCGGTGGCGCTGCTGATCGGGCTGTTCGTGCTCGTGTACGTGCTGGTCTATGCCGGTGCGCTGGTGGCCGAGGCGCTGACGGTACCGAACGCGTCGCTCGATTATCTCATGCGCGCGGCGGTCTTCGACTTCGTGAAGGCGGCGCCTTTCGCCACCGTCGGCACGATCGTCTGGATCCTGATCGCCTACAAGTACCATCAGGCGATGATCGACGCGGTGACTGGCGGCCACACCGTCACGCGGCAGGAGGAGCCGCGGCTCTATAATTTGCTCGAGAACCTCTGCATCTCGCGCGGCATCACCATGCCGAAGCTCAAGATCGCCGAGGACGACGCGCTCAACGCCTTCGCCACCGGCCTGAACGAGAAGCAATATTCGATCACGGTGACGCGCGGCCTGATGAACGCGCTCAACGATGCCGAGATGGAGGCGGTGCTCGGCCACGAGCTCACGCACATCAGGAACGGCGACGTGCGCATGCTGGTGATCGCGGTGGTGATCGCCGGTGTCATCTCGTTCTTCGGCGAGATGGTGTTCCGGCTGTTCTTCCAGAGCGCGTTCTATGGCGGCTTCGGAGGCCGGCGTTCGCGCGACGACGGCGACCGCAAAGGCGGCGCCGGCATCGCCATCATCATCGCCGTCGCGCTGATCGTCGTCGCCTGGGTGCTGTCGATCGTGATCCGCTTCGCGCTGTCGCGTCAACGGGAGTATCTGGCCGACTCCGGCTCGGTGGAACTGACGAAGAATCCGGACGCGATGATCTCGGCGCTGCGCAAGATCGAGAATCGCGGTGAACTGGCGAGCGCCAACTCCGCGGTGATGGAAATGTGCATCGACAATCCGCGCGTCGGCTTCGCCAATATCTTCGACACGCATCCGTCGGTCGATGCGCGTGTCGCGGCGCTGGTGAAATTTGCCGGCGGTCACGATCCCGGCCCGCTTGCGTTGGATGCGCCGGCCGAGCCTGGGCAAATCGGGACTACGCCGCCCGGGCCGTGGAGCAATGAGGCCGAGCAGGCGCAGAGCGGCACGCAAGGGCCTTGGGGCAGCGCGCAGAGCGAAACAAGCGGCAAGCCGTTTTTGCCGCCGGTGCCGCCCGGTCCCTGGAGCAAGCCCGACTGACGCCCGCGCTTCAGGCGCGGAGCCGGGGCGCGTCGTCCTCGGCGGTCGCGGCAGTGACGCCATCGAAGCGCACCGCGTTGCGTCCGCTCGATTTGGCGATGTAGAGCGCGCGGTCGGCGGTCTCGACCAGCATCTCTGCGGCGCTGGCGCGGCCGGGCGTGGTCGTTGCCGCGCCCACGCTCACCGTGACGACGCCATGGCTATTCCTCTCATGGGGAATGGCCATGGCGGCGACGCCTGAGCGGATCGATTCCGCCACCTGGATCGCTCCTTCTTCGCCGGTGTTCGGCATCAGCACCGCGAATTCCTCGCCGCCGTAACGGGCGGCGATGTCGCCCGGCCTGCGAATGGACGTGCGGATGGCGGCGCCGATCGCCGCCAGCACGCGGTCGCCGTCGGGGTG
>DASXOK010000496.1:0-9974 GCA_036494425.1 Pseudolabrys sp. | reverse complement strand
TATCGGGCGCGAGCTGTTGCCATAGAAATGACCGGCGCGCGAGCCTGGGCGGCATCCGGAGCACCCAAGAAAACCAGCGGAAATAATCGCCGCACCTAATCGCCGCAGTGTTCTCAAATCACGGCGTCTATTCATGGGCGTCGCGAATCGCGATGCTTGCTCCATCAATTGAAATGGAGCCAGCGCAATGCGCCCCGCACTGACTGCAACAGAGGACGAGCTTGTGACGGAGGTCGAAATTGCCGACTTCCTCAAGCTATCGACGCGAACTCTCCAATCTTGGCGAATCAATAACGACGGCCCTCCCTTCGTCCGCGTCGGCCGCGCCATTCGCTATCGGCTGCGAGATGTCATCCGTTGGATTGAGGCGCGCACCGTAGCGCCAACAGCCGAGACGAAGAATCGAGCTTCGGCATGATTGATCCTTGGCGATTCGCTGCGAGTTGCCGAGGCGTCGCGCGATTGTCGTCGGGAAGGAAGTTATGAACAGCTCTGGTTTGCGACGACGTACGTTTGTTCGCGTCTCAATCCGATCAATGGCCAGTGCCTCTTGCAACGACCTCAAGCTGATTGTTTGTTCGTATCAGGCGATGGAAAGCTGTGACCCTAAGCATGACTGCAAGCACGCCGATCGCACGTTTGGTTCAGTCGATGCTCGCCGACGGCGTAGAGCACGGCGCAATCGTCCGCGCCGTCGAAGCTGCCGAGTCCAATCTGTCGAAACGATCGTCCAGCCCGGCAACCGGCCGAGGAACGCGGCTGCCCGCCGACTGGAATCCGCCGCCGGCACTTATTGCATACGCCACGTCGCGCTGGATGCCGGCGAGCCGTGTCGCGGTCGAAGTGGAGAAGTTCAAGAACTACTGGATCGCAAAGACAGGCGCTGGCGCAACCAAGCGAGATTGGGAGGCGACCTGGCGCAACCGGGTTCTGAACGCAATGGAGGCGAGCCATGTCGCTACCGCCGGCCGTCGTGGGTCAGGTAGAGCAGTTGCAATTGCCGGACGTGCGCCGACCGGAGCGGATGCCGTCCTGGCCGGAATGGGTCGTCTCGCACATCGCCTCGCTACAAATCGAAGTGCAACCCAATCCCAAGACGGGCAAGTGGCGTCCGGTGCCGACACTGCCGGCGAACTCGGATGGCAGCGGAACGTGAGGAACTGGAGCGACATGTCAGGCAGCTGGACGCGCTCAGGGAACGTACGCCAATCAAGGATCCGCAGGCCGAACAGGACACGTTGGTGGCCGTGACGAAGATGATGGTCGCGCTTCCATCCATGACGCAGAACGAACTCAGCGCGGAAGTTCGCGGCGAGGCGTTCATGGCGGCGCTTGATGACGTCCCCGCCTGGGCGGTGCGGGCGGCCGTCAGGCGCTGGTATCGCGGCGAATGCGGAAAGAACGCTAAAGGCGAGGCCTACGATTGCCATTGGTGCCCCGCGCCGGCCGAGCTGCGCTGTATCGCGCTGGCCGAGATGCGTCCGCTGAACGAGCGCCTCCACGCCATCGAGGCATTGCTTAGAGCCGAGCCTCGGCGAGAATTCAATGAAGAACACCGCCGCAGCATGTGCGCGCGACTCACCGAGCTATCAATGAATTTACGGACTTCGCTGGTCGGTAAGACGGCAGCGGTGGGGGGGTCAGCGCTAGCTGATCGATAGGTGCTCACTGTGGGACGCAGCCAAGGCACAGCCCGGCCTGAAGCGTGAGGGTGGCTGCCGGCGACGTGGAGATCGCCGCAAGTAGACGCGACCGATACGCCACCACGGGCAGCATCGGGTCCGAAGCGACGGGGGGCTGGCTCCGCCGGCATGCGATCGCTGAGGACATGGGAAGGACCCTTGCGCGCAAGCGCGGGGACTCCTCGCCTATGTCCTTCGCTCCGAGAACCTTCACCACCGGCACGCCCTGACGTGCGGAACGCAAGGGAATACGAATGCGAACACTGCATCCAAATGCGAACGAAGCGGGCGCCGAGTGGCCCCAGAGGGGTAGGGGGTTTAAATCTCTGCGACCTCGACCTCAGTTACCGCACGTCCTCCCATGCGCAGATTTTTTTCTTGCGGGCCGAAGTTTTGAATTATTTTCTCGAAATCAAAGATTTCAAACGTCAAGTGCGCGCCGTAGCTCCACTTTTCGGGACCTTCGGCCGCTCGACTTCGTATTTATTTTCCGGCACTCGCCCGTCGGCCAGTTATTCGCAACGAACAGTGCAGGCCCCGGGGGCGGTCAAAAGTCTCGGACCTTTCGAGATCGGACCGGCGGGCTAGGCACACAAACTATTTCGCGAATTTACGAAAACATCTTTTCGAGGACGCGGCGGCGCCAATTCAGAAATTCGCCGCGAAATTCCCGGAGGGGGGGGGTAGGTAGATGACGTCCTCGGATGTCTCTGATCACAACGATACCGCCAATCGCTTGCGACTGGAATTCTGGCCGATCGAGCGAGTTATCCCTTCGCCGCGCAATGCGCGGACGCACAGCGATGCGCAGGTCGCGGAGATTGCCGGCAGCATCCAGGCGTTCGGATTAACCAATCCGATTCTCGTTGGCGAGGGAGGCGCGTTGATTGCCGGTCACGGCCGCCTCGCTGCTGCACGAAAATTGGCGTTGCGCAAGGTGCCGGTCATTGCACTGCACGGTTTATCGGAAATCCAGCAACGACAGTTGATGCTGGCTGACAATCGTATTGCGCTCAACGCGGGTTGGGACGTCGACATGCTTCACCTCGAGCTGACGGATCTGAAAGCGCTCGGCGCCGATCTCTCGATGCTTGGCTTCTCGAAAGGCGAACTGGCGAAGGCGCTGACGCAGGCAAGCCTCAATGGCCTCACCGACGAGGACGCCGTGCCGGCGGTTTCAGAGCAGGTCGTTACGAGGCCGGGAGATATTTGGTGCCTGAACGGGCACCGCGTGATCTGCGGCGACAGGACCAATGGCGCTACGGTGAAGGAGCTACTGGGCCCGGCGAAGCCGACCCTCATGGTCACCGATCCGCCGTACGGCGTGAACTACGATCCCGAGTGGCGGCACCGGGCCGGCGTGAACACGTCCTCGCGGACCGGCAAAGTCGAAAACGACGAGCGCGCCGATTGGGCCGAGGCCTGGGCGCTGTTTCCCGGCAGCATTGCCTATGTCTGGCATGGCGCGCTGCATGCCGCCACGGTTGCCGCTAGCCTCGAACGCCAGGGATTTACGATCCGAGCGCAGATCATCTGGGCCAAGGAACGCCTGGTGATCGGCCGCGGCGACTATCACTGGCAGCACGAGCCGTGTTGGTATTGCGTCCGCGCGAAGGGCAATTGGATGGGTGATCGCAAGCAGACGACGCTGTGGAGCATCAGCAGCAAGGACCAGGATGCCGAAACGGTTCACGGCACGCAAAAGCCGGTCGAGTGCATGCGCCGGCCGATCGTCAACAACACCAGCCCAGGAGAGGCGGTCTACGAGCCCTTCCTCGGCAGCAGCACCACGCTGATTGCCGCCGAGAGCGTCGGACGGAACTGTTTCGCGGTTGAGCTTTCTCCCGCTTACGTGGATGTCGCAGTCCGCCGATGGCAGGCGTTCACCGGACGAAAGGCGATCCGTCTCTCGGACGGCCAGGCGTTTGACGTCGCCTCGTCAACCGCGGGGACAGGCTGATGCGTGGCCGCCGCCCGAAACCCACCCGGCTGAAAGTGCTCACCGGAAACCCAGGAAAGCGCCCCTTGAACAACAACGAGCCAAATCCCGAAGCCGCCATGCCGGATTGTCCGCCTGAGCTGGGGCCGGTCGCCAAGCGTGAATGGGATCGATTGGCGGCGCAACTAGGGCCGTTGCGCATGATCACCCACCTCGAGAGGGCGGCGCTTGCGTCCTACTGTTCGGCTTATGCTCTTTGGGCGGAGGCAACGCGGGCCATTCAGACATACGGTGCGATGGTGAAATCGCCGTCCGGTTACCCTGTCCAGTCACCCTATATCTCGATCGCCAATCGCCAGACCGAGATTATGATGCGGATTGCATCCGAGTTTGGTCTTACACCAGCGAGCCGGAGTCGGATCAGCGCGCCATCCGCAGCACAGCCATCGCTTTTCGACGAGACACCGACTCAAAACGGAAAAGACAGCTAATGGACCCAGCGCGGAAGTCCGTCGCATTCGCGCCAAGAGAGCGAGATCGCGGCGCGCCGCGCTCGATCATCGAGCCATTTATGTGATTTGCCCTCGCGGGTGCACGCTCTCGAAGAGCTATTGTTGAATGACGAGATGCATCCCAAAGGCCGATAGCGTCGGAGAGAGAGCGCGCATCTTTCAATTGGTCCGTCCGTATGGCGCCGCCACACTCCGTGATTTGCGCGTGCACTCCTATTTCGACTGAAGGGCGCACCACACTGCGGAGACTATATGCTCAATATTGTATCGCACCTGCGAACAAAGTGGGCGCGGCATTTTGATCAATTTTCCTCTTGTCTTTTGGTGTCCGTCAAATAACCTGAAATCGCTTGTGTACAAACGATCTGCCGGTAGCCATGGGACGGGGTCATGAAAAGACGAGCCGTAGGTCTATGCGCGTTGATGTTGTGCGGCGCTTTCACCAATGCCGCAGACGCTGCCGATGTGAAGACTGTGGCGATCGTCACGATGGTCGATACGCCGCAGCTCCTCGAAGTTCGCGATGGGGTGCTTGAGGGCCTGAAGGATCACGGCTACGTCGACGGCAAGAACCTCAAGGTCGATTTCAAAAGCGCTCAAGGGAATTTCGGGACAGCGCAGCAGATCGTCCGGCAGTTCGTCGGCGACAAGCCCGATGTCATCGTGACGATCACGACGCCGACGAGCCAGGCGGCAGTCGCGGCGACGAAGGACATTCCGATCGTCTTCTCGACGGTTACCGATCCGCTGAAGGCGAAACTGGTAACGCAGGTCAAGCATCCGGGCGGCAATGCGACCGGGATTTCCGACCTTGTGCCGACCGAAGCGCAGCTTGATGTCGTCAAGGAGATCGTCCCGAAGCTGAAGACACTGGGCCTAGTGTACGATCCGAGCCTGCCCAACGCCGTCTCGACGGTGGAAAGCATCAAGGCGGCGGCGC
Organism: Pseudolabrys sp.; assembly: GCA_036494425.1. Lineage (GTDB taxonomy): Bacteria > Pseudomonadota > Alphaproteobacteria > Rhizobiales > Xanthobacteraceae > Pseudolabrys. The sequence goes on along the minus strand of DASXOK010000496.1, from coordinate 4,901 downwards.
CGAAAATGGGATTCACGACGGTCGAGGCGCCCGCGATGGGGCTCAATAACGTTCCAAGTGCCGGACAAAGTCTTGTCGGCAAGGTCGACGCGATCTTTGTACCCAACGACACCACGGTTTATGCGGCCTTCGAGTCGCTGGTGAAGGTCTGCCAGGACGCGAAAGTGCCGTTGTTCACGGCGGAACGGCGCAGCGTCCAACGCGGCGCGATCGCCACTGTGGGGTTCAATTTCAAGCAGATCGGCGTCCGCACCGCGGACATGGTCGACAAGGTCCTGAAAGGGACGAAGCCCGGCGACATCGACGTGGAGTTCATGGACCAGGTCCCTGGCGCCCTCGCGCTCTACATCAACAAAGCGTCGGCCGAGAAGATGGGCGTGACCCTGCCGCCCGATCTGCTGAAGAAGGCGGCTCAGGTCTTCTGAGCGGCCGCAACGACATCGTTACCCGTGGGCGGCGTGGTCAGTTCGACGAGACGGTAATGCCGTGAGCCTTTACGCGTTTATTGGTGCGTTCGAGACCGGGCTCGTGTTCGCTCTCGTCGCCCTTGGGGCATATGTTACGTTTCGCGTCTTGGACTTTCCCGACTTGACGGTGGAAGGGTCGTTTCCGCTCGGTGCGGCGGTGGCGGCGAAACTGATGGTGGCAGGGTTTGATCCCTGGACGGCGACGCTGGCCGGGGCCGCGGCCGGCTGCCTCGCCGGCCTCGTCACCGCATTCCTCAATATCCGGATGCGCATCCTGCACATCCTTGCCGGGATCCTGACGGGAATCGCGCTCTATTCGGTCAATCTGCGCATCATGGCAGGCCCCAATATCGGCCTCCTGAACGTCGATACGGTTTTCAGCGTGGCTGAAAAGCTCGGAATTCCATCGCAATACGTTCCGATCGTAGTTCTGGCCGTGGTCGTTGCTATCGCGAAGATCGCCGTTGATCTGTTCCTCAGCACCGGTTTTGGGCTCGCCATGCGCGCGGCGGGAGCCAATCCGCGGATGGCGAAAGCCAACGGCATCAACGTCAATCGCATGATCGCCGTCGGCCTTGCCATCGCCAACGGTCTGACAGGCCTCGCCGGCGCGCTGTTTGCGCAGATGCTCGGCGCCGCTGACGTGTCGATGGGAATCGGCGTGATCGTCGTCGCCCTAGCCGCCGTGATCGGCGGGACGGCACTTATGCCCTCCCGTCTCGTGCCGATGTTGACGCTGGCTTGTGTGCTGGGCTCCATCCTCTACCGGCTGGCGATCGCACTGGCGCTCAACAGCAATTTCATTGGCCTCAATGCATCGGACGTGAACCTCGTCACGGCCATATTGGTCGCCATCGCCTTGTTCGCGCCGGGGCGCAAATTCGCCCTGCCGAAGCGTCTCGCGCGAGCTGCAAAATGATCTCGCTCGAAGACATTCAGATCATCTTCAACAAGGGCACGCCACTGGAGATGCGGGCGCTGCGCGGGGTCGATCTGGCGATCCCTAAGGGACAGTTCCTCACCGTGATCGGCTCGAACGGGGCCGGCAAGTCGACGCTCCTGAACATTCTTGCGGGGGAGCTGATCCCCGACAGCGGCCGCGTCGCGGTCGAAGATCTGGACATCACGCGCTGGCCGATCTACCGGCGCTCCGCGGTGATCGCCCGTCTTTTCCAGGATCCGCGCGCAGGCATTTGCGAGCACATGTCGATCATCGAGAACATCGCCGTTGCATCGGCTCGGACGTCGCCACGCAAGTTTGGCTTTGCGATCACCGGGGACATCCGCGATCAGGCGGTCGAACGCTTGAAGATGCTCGGCATCGGGCTGGAAAAGCGTCTGGGCGACCGCGTCGCGCTGTTGTCGGGCGGACAGCGCCAGGCTTTGTCGCTGATCATGGCGACGTTCGGCCCGGCCAAAATCCTGCTTCTCGACGAACATACCGCCGCGCTCGACCCGGGCGCCGCCGATCTCGTGATGAAGCTCACCGACGAGATCGTGCGGCGTCTCGAGATCACGACGCTGATGGTCACACACAGTATGCGGCAGGCACTCGACTACGGAAATCGCATCGTCATGCTGCATCAGGGGCGCATCATGCTGGACATCAGCGGCGCCGAGCGCGCGTCAATGAAAGCCGAGGACCTCTTGCAGCTCTTCCGCCGCAAGGAAGGCGAGGAACTCGCGGACGACCAGCTTCTGCTGGACTGAATAATTGCCGCCGGTACTTTTGTATGCATACTAACGATATCGGGGCGTCGTCGGACTAGAGCGTTTCGCATGAAACCAGCGAGCTTTGAATACACACGGCCGGACAGTCTGGACGCTGCGATCGCGCTGTTGGCCGCGCACGACGGCGAGGCGAAAGTGATCGCCGGCGGCCAGAGCCTCATGCCGATGATGAACTTCCGGCTGGCATCGCCGCGGATGCTCGTTGATATCGGGCGCATCGCCGATCTCAATCGCATCGTTATTGCATCGGACGGCGTGCGGCTTGGCGCGCTGGTGCGCTGGCGCGACATCGAGCGGCATCCGACTCTTCGCACGAGCCATCCGCTTCTCGCGGCGGCGATCGACCACGTCGCGCACTACCAGATCCGCAATCGCGGGACCGTTGGCGGAAGCATTGCCCATGCCGATCCGGCGGCGGAAATGCCGGGTGTCGCGGTTGCCTGCGACGCGGAGATCATCGTTGCCGGTTCGGCCGGGCGGCGCACGATCGCCGCGGCTGATTTCTTCACCGGCGCGCTCACCACGGCCTTGCAGCCTGACGAGATCATTATCGAAGTTCGGCTGCCTGCGTGGCCGGTCGGACGGCGCGCGGCGTTCGAAGAGTTCTCGCGCCGCAAGGGCGACTTTGCTTTGGTCGGCGTGGCGGCATTCTACGATCTCGACGGGCAGGGCAAGGTCGTCGACCCGCATCTCGCCGGCATCGGTGTTGCGAGTGCCCCCGTTCGCCTCAAGGCAGCCGAGGCTGCACTCGCCGGGCGGCCGATTGACGCCGTCGCCATCCAAGCGGCGGCGGCCGTGGCCGATGAGGGTCTCGATATTTCGGAGGACATCCACGCGCCGGCAGACTACCGCCGCGCACTCCTGAAGGTGCTCCTTGAGCGCGCGCTCCTTCGCGCAGCAGGCCTGCCGGCGAGCGGACAAACGACATGAAAAATGCCGACGCGCAGTTCACCGTGAATGGCCGAAACGTGAAGGTGTCGCTCGAACCGCGCACCAGCCTTGCCGACTGCCTGCGCCACGAACTCAAGCTCACCGGGACGCATCTCGGCTGCGAGCATGGCGTCTGCGGCGCCTGCACCGTCATTGTCGATGGCGCGGCCGTTCGTTCTTGCCTGATGCTGGCCGCGCAAGCCGATGGCTGCGAGGTCGTCACGATCGAGGGCCTTTCCAATCGCGACGATCTCACGCCATTGCAGGCCTCGTTTCGAAAGCACCACGCCCTGCAATGCGGGTTCTGTACGCCCGGCATTCTTACCACCGCGCATGTCCTCCTCAGCGAAGAGCCGGATGCCAATGCGGACCGCATCCGCGACGTCCTGTCCGGAAATATCTGCCGCTGTACCGGATATGTGTCGATCATCGAGGCTGTGCTGGACGCGCGGTCCGCTTATGGCCATCGTGAGACCGAGACATGAGCGCTCCCCCACGGACCGGCGCGACGCCGAACACGCTTGTGGGGCAGGCCGTCGAGCGCACGGAAGATCTCCGCTTTCTCACCGGCAGGGGTACGTTCGCCGACGACTACGAGCCGGCCGGCGTGCTGCATGCTGTGATCTTGCGCAGTTCCGTGCCGCACGGGCATCTTCGATCGATCGACCCACGTGCGGCGCTGGCGATGCCTGGTGTCAAAGGCGTGATCACCGCAGAGGATATCGGGCCGACGATCCCGACCATCCCGCTGCGACTGGCGCCGATCGCGGGGTTGGAGAAGTATCTCCAGCCAGTGATCGCGCATGGCAAGGTGCGCTATGCGGGCGAGCCGCTCGCAGTCGTCGTCGCGGACTCCAGAGCCATTGCCGAAGACGCCCTCGAAGCGATCTCTGTCGAGATTGAGGCTCTCGATCCGGTCGCCGACTGGCGCGCGTCGGAGGCCGATCGTTGCCTGCTGTTCGAAGAGAACGCGACGAATGTCGCCACGCGCTACAGCGCGCAGATCGGCGATGCGGATGCGGCATTCGCCACAGCGGATTATGTCCGTGGCGAGACCTTTCGCGCACATCGGCACACGGCCAACCCTATGGAGACGCGCGGCGCCATCGCCGAATGGAATGCCGCTGACGGCCGGCTGATTGTCACGGCCGCGACCAAGGTCACGTTCTTCAATCGGCGCCTGCTGGCGAAGATGATGGGGCTGGAGGAGAGCGCGATCGACCTCATCGAGATCGATGTCGGCGGCGGATTCGGCGTGCGCGGCGAATTCTATCCGGAAGACTTTCTTATTCCGTTCGCGGCGCGCCACCTGCAACGCCCGGTCAAGTGGATCGAGGACCGCCGCGAGCACCTGCTCGCCGCCAACCATTCGCGCGAGATCGATTGCGATCTCGAAATCGCTTGCAAGAGCGACGGGACGATCGTCGCCGTGCGCGGCAAGATTTACGGCGACATGGGCGCCTATGTCCGCACCAACGGCGGCGTTGTCCCAGCCAAGGCGGCGCAGTTTCTGCACGGGCCTTACCGCGTCCCGAACATCAAGGTCGACGTGGCGGCCTTCATGACCAGCAAGACGCCGGTCGGAACTTATCGCGCGCCTGGCCGCTTCGAGGCGAATTTCTTTCGCGAGCGCCTGATGGACATGGCGGCGCGCGACCTCAACATCGATCCGGTGGCCTTTCGCCGCAAGAACCTGATCACCGAAGCGGAACTGCCGTATTCCATCGGACAACTGGTGCCTTACGAAACGCCGACGGCCTACGACAGCGGCGA
>DASXOK010000495.1:0-28803 GCA_036494425.1 Pseudolabrys sp. | reverse complement strand
CGATCGATAATTACACAAACTATATCTGTTGAATTTTTCGAGCGCGTCGGCCGCATCGTGACGCGTTACAAATTGAATCAATGCGCACATTCATTCGTTCGCATCCACCAAGAAAACTGTGGGATGGAACGGCGCCGCTGTTGCGCTCGTTCGATTCCGGGTGGAAGGAATAACGTTGTCACACTTTTCCGCTGCGGTTGGAGTAGAGTGCAGCGCAGGCGTGACGACAAGCGCCGGTCCCCCTCCCACGAGTCCGCAATCAGAGTCCCGCAATGGCCAGACCCGCAGTGATTCTCGTTGGTGCCGATAAAGGTGGCGTCGGCAAGACCACGGTTGCCCGCACTTTGCTCGATTATTTCGGTGCGCATCAGACGCCGACCCGCGCCTTCGACACCGAGGCGCCGCGCGGCACGCTCAAGCGCTTCCATCCCGAGATAACCGAAGTCGTCGATGTCACGGCGGTGCCGGACCAGATGAAGATTTTCGACACGCTCGGCAGCGCCGCTGCGCGCGTGACGGTGATCGACGTGCGCGCCGGCCTTTTGTCGCCGACCCTGCAGGCGCTCGCCGACATCGGCTTCCTCGAGTCGGCCAAAAAGGGGCAGATCACCTTCGCGGTGTTCCACATCCTCGGGCCGTCGATCGCGTCGCTCGACGAGATCAAGGAAGCCGCGCGCTTCGTCGGCGACGCCAGCTATTTCCTGGTGAAGAACTTCATCAACAACACGTCGTTCTTCGACTGGGATCCGGCGACCTACAATTCCTATTTCAAGCAAATCAAGAACGCCGAAGAGATCGTCATCCCCAAGCTCAACGAGATGGCCTGCGAGCAGGTGGAAGTGGCGAGCGTTCCTTACGTCTCCTTCGTCGCCAATAAGAATGGCAAGGGCGACGCGGCGAATTATTCCTTCGTGCTGCGCGGCTACGTGCGCCACTGGCTCGGCCAGGTCTGGGGCGAATATGATCGGGTGAAGCTCATCGACCTGGTGTCGCCGAGCTTGGAAAATAACGTTCGTCAGGTCGCCGGATAGGATTTTCCGGCTGCGCCGTTGCGCGGGCGGCGTCCGGTGAAGCGATGTCGTTCCGCACCTCCATCACCATCATTGCCTCGCCGCGCCCGCGAGTCGGCAAGACTCTGCTGGCGAGGCTGGTGACCGATTTTCACCGGCACGAGGGCAGGGCGGTCGCCGCCTTCGATCTCAACGGCGGCGAGGGAACCCTCGCGCAGTTCCTGCCCTTGCAGGCGAGCGTCGCGGCGATCGACGAAATCCGCGGACAGATGGCGTTGTTCGATTCGCTCGTCGCCAATGACGATGCCGCCAAAGTCGTCGATCTCGGCCATCAAGCCTTCGAGCCGTTCTTCGCCCTCGCCGAGCAGATCGGCTTTGCCGAGGAGGCGCATGCGCGTGGCATCGCTCCCGCGGTGATGTTCCTGCTGACGCCGGACCGCACCTCGATCGAGGCCTACCGGAACCTGCGCCGGCGCTTCCCGCAGGTGACGCTGGCGCCGGTGCACAACGACATGTTCGGCCCGACGCAGCACCGCGACAAATATGCGCTCGGGAAGAGCGAGACGGTGATCCGGCTTCCCATCCTCGCGCCGGCGCTGCGCAAGTTCGTCGAGACGCCGCCGTTCTCGTTCACCGATGACGGCATGGGAACCGCTGGCAGCCTCCCGCCGGAGGTTCAAAGCGAACTCGAACATTGGCTGCGCCGCATGTATCTCGAGTTCCGCGAGCTCGATCTGCGCATTCTTCTCGCCGACTTGCAGTCCTCCATCCGGCTTGGTTCCTGACGCCGTCGCGGCGGCGTGGCCGCCTCAGAGCCCGGTGCAAAACCATCAAAGAGCCTAAGATTTTACATTTTTGCGAAGCGTATTTCTCGGCATAGCTTCGCGGATCGTTGGGAACGCACGCCGCGCTTGTGCGTTCTCCTGGCCAGACTTCCCGCGCGCGATCAGTCCGCAAACGAGGAGCTCGACCATGTGGTTTTCGTTGTTCAGCATCGTCGTCGGCATCGCTCTTGGCCTCGGTTTCGGTGCCATCGTCTTGGAAAACTACGAAGAGAACGTCCGTCCATAATTATCGCACTGCAACAGAGTGCGTTTCGGCGGCCAGAAGGCCGCCTTTTTCTTTTTCGGATGGCTCCGGCTCGGCCAAAAATAAGCACGCGCGCAGCGCGGAACTTTGCGATAAACATCGCGCATGCCGCCGCTCATGTTGTCGAGACGTTTCGCGCCGCTGTTCTGGTGCCAGTTCTTCGCGGCGTTCAACGACAATTTTCTCAAAACGTCGCTCGTCTTCCTCATCCTTTTTAAAGCCGGCGGACCGGATGCCGAGGCGCTGATCACGCTCGCCAGCGCCATCTTCATCGCGCCGTACTTCTTTCTCTCCGGGCTCGGTGGCGAACTCGCCGACCGCTACGACAAGGCGCGGGTGGCGCAAGGGTTGAAGTTCGCCGAGATCTTCGTCGCGGGCCTGTCGGTCTACGGCTTCGCCCACGCCTCGCTGCCGGTGATGTTCACGGCGCTGTTCGGCTTTGGCGTCATCGGTGCGCTGTTCGGGCCGATGAAATACGGCATCCTGCCCGACCACCTGCGGCGCGAGGAACTTCCCACGGGCAATGCGCTGGTCGAAGGCGCGACCTTCATCGCCATCCTGCTCGGCACCATTGTCGGCGGCCTCGCCGCGCACGGCGAAGGCAGCGCGGTGGGCTTCGCGGTGCTGGTGATGAGCTTTGCACTTCTCTGCTGGGGCGCGGCGCTGCTCATCCCGCCGACCGTCGAGGGCGCGCCGCATTTGCACCTCTCGATCAATATCGCGGCCTCGACTGCGGCGATGATCCGCCATCTGCGCGCCGACGCCCGGCTGTGGTGGGGCGCGATGGTGACGAGCTGGTTCTGGTTGGTCGGCATCGTGGTGCTGTCGTTGCTGCCGGCGCTGATCAAGAATTTGATCGGCGGCAACGAAGACACCGTTACGATCTATCTGGCGCTGTTCTCTATCGCCGTCGGCATCGGTTCGGGGCTCGCGGCGCGCGTTGCGCGCGGCCGTATCGTGCTGAAGACGACGCTTGTCGGCGCGGTGTTGCTCAGTTTGTTTGCGCTCGATCTCGGCTTCGCCACGTTCGGCGTGGCGGCGTCGTCCGCGCCGCAGACGCCGGGCGCAGTGTTCTCCTCGCTGCTGGGGATCCGCGTCGGCGTCGATCTCGCCGGCCTCGCCATCTCCGGCGGGCTGTTCATCGTGCCGGCCTTCGCAGCGGTGCAGGCCTGGTCGGAGGCCGATTACCGCGCCCGGACCGTGGCCGCGGTGAATGTGCTCAACGCGGCCTTCATGACCGGCGCGACGGTACTGGTCGCGCTGTTGCAGAAGCTCGGTACGACGCTGCCGATGCTGTTCGTGCTGATCGGCATCGCGACGTTGTGCGTGGCAGTGGCGATCTGGCGGACGATGCCAAAGGTGGAATGAATGGCTGTCGTCCCCGCGAAGGCGGGGACCCATACGCGGTGTACTATCGAAAGACTGCGGAGTATGGGTCCCGGGCCTCCCTCGCTTTGCTCGGTCGCCCGGGACGACAGAGAAGATCTACTTCCCCCGCATCGCCAGTACGCGATCGACCATTTCGCCGGCGACGCCGAGATAATTAGCCGGGTCGACCAGCGCCTCGAGCTTCTTGCGGTCGGCGTGTTTGGTGACCTCCTTGTTCTCGGCGAGCAGGTCGATGAGCGGCCGCCCCGTCTTCACCACTTCGCGGCAGATGTCGTAGACCACATCATGCGCGATGTTGCGGCCCATGGCGGCGCCGAGACCCATCATCACCGCCTCCGACATGACCAGGCCCTTGGTGATGTCGATGTTCTCGCGCATCTTCTTTTCGTTCACATGCAAGCCGCTCACGACGAAGCGTGTCTGTGACAGCGCGCCGGCCGACAGCATGAATATCTCCGGCAGTGCGATCCATTCGATCTCCCACGGACCGGTCGAACGCTCATGGTCCTCGACCATCGCCTCCAGCAAGGCTGCCACAAGCTGCTTCACCATCGCTGTCTGCGCGGTGATGTAGACCGAGGAGATCGGGTTGCGCTTCTGAGGCATGGTGCTGGACGAACCGCGTCCGGCGTGGAACGGCTCCTGCACCTCTTCCACTTCCGTCTGCATCAGGAGCTTTACGTCGAGCGCGATCTTGCCGCACGACCCCGTGACGAGGCCGAGGAAGCAGCCGACCTCGGCGATGCAGTCGCGCACCGTGTGCCAGGAGATCGCCGGCTGGCCGAGATCGAGCTCCTTCATCAGCTCGACCTGCACTTTCAGGCCGTCTTTGCCGAGCGAAGACAACGTGCCGGCGGCTCCGCCGAACTCGCCCACCAGAACGCGCGCTTTCAACTCATTCAGGCGCTGCTTGTGCCGCTCGAAGGCGGCGAGCATGGTAGCCATCTTGTAGCCGAAGGTAATCGGCACCGCCTGCTGCAAGTTGCTACGCCCGATCATCGGCGTGTCGCGGTATTTCTTTGCCAGCTCGGCGAGCGCGTCGCAGATGCCGTCGATCTCTGTTTCGATGATCGCCAGCGCCTCCTTGATCTGCAGCACGGTGGCTGTGTCGGTGATGTCCTGCGTGGTGGCGCCCCAGTGGCACCATTCGCCAAGCCCGTCTTTGCACAGCTTGACGAGCTGCTGCACCACCGGCAGCACCGGATAGCCGATGCGCTCGGTCGCTTCCTTCAGCTTCGCCATGTCGATCTTGTCGGCCGAGCAGTGGCGCACGATCTCGTCGGCGGCGTCCTTGGGGATGATGCCGAGCCGCGCCTGCGCCTTCGCCAGCCCGGCCTCGAAGTCGAGATATTTCTGCACGCGGCTCTCGTCGGAGAACACGGTGCGCATCGCTTCGGTGGTGAAGACGTTCCGGAACACGTCGGAATCGAAAATCGTGGCGGGCATTCGGCTCTCCTGAGGACGTATCGCGGCCGCACGTTAGCGTGTCCCGCGCAGGGATCAACTCGCGTGTCCCGTCGCATTGCGTTGGGTCCGATTTCAGGCCCAAATGGCGCGACGAATAACCGCCAGGGAGGCAACCATGAACGCGATGACCAAGGCGCAGGACTTCAAGCTCGAGCCCGTCCACCCCAAGCCGGGGGAGGCGCATACGATGCCCTACGCGCCGGCGGTCCGCATCGTGGGGGCCTGCGATCTGATGTTCCTGTCGGGGGCGACGCCGTCGCCGCTTTATCACAAGCATCCGCACGTGGATTCCGAGCACGTGCATCCGCACTCGATCGAGGAGCAGACCGACCGCGCCATGGCGGCGATCAAGCTGATCCTCGACGAGACCGGCGCCACTTGGCGCGATGTCATCAAGGTGACGAAGTATCTGACCGATTTCCGTGACGCCGACGCCATGCACAAGACGATGCATAAATATTTCGGCGACTGGCTGCCGGCGAGCACGACGGTATGCATCAACTCGCTGTCGTCGCCCGGCGCGCGCATCGAGCTCGATATGATTGTCGCCTTGCCGAAGAAGGCGGGGTAATACTCTGCAAGTCGCCGCAGCCCCTCCCGGCCCTCATGCTGAGGAGCGTCGCGTAGCGACGCGTCTCGAAGCATGGGGCCGCCCATCCTTCGAGACGGGCGCTTCGCGCCCTCCTCAGGATGAGGCGGGAAAAAGGCTGCGGCATTATTTACTGAGAATTCCATGACCCCTCTCCCTCCCAACCTCGCCGCCATCGTCTCATCCAACTACCCGCGCTACTCCGACGCTGAAATGGCGCGCCGCCGCGTCGCCATCGAAAAACTGCTCACGGAAGCCGAATGCGATCATCTCGTCTTCTGCGGCGCCAACCGCTTCGGATCGGCGGCGCAATGGCTGACGCAATGGCCGGTCACCGCCGAAGCCGTGGGCGTGCTCACGCCGGGCATGCGCGATGCGATGTTCGTGCAATACGTCAATCACGCGCGGCTGGCGTCGCAGCTCGCCGACAAGGCCGATGTCGCCTGGGGCGGCGAGTCCGGCATCAAAGCTGCGCTCGCCGTGCTGGAGAAACGCGCGTCGCCGGATGCCCGCATTGCGACTATCGGGCCGATGACGGCCGACCAGTACGCCGTGCTGTCGGCGCGCTTTGCAAAGATCGTCAATCTCTCTCGCGCTTATACGAAATTGCGCCAGGTGAAATCCGCCGAGGAGCTCGATTGGTTCCGCATCGGCGCGCATTTCACCGATCTCGGCATGGCGGCGCTGCGCGACGGCGTGAAGCCGGGCCTGAACGAGCGCGAACTCGGCGCGCTGGTCGAAAGCGCCTATGTCGCGCAGGGCGCCACAAACGCCATCCATTACTTCGGCGTCACATCCATGGCGGCGTCCGACCTGCCGGTGCCGCTGCAATATCCGTCGATGCGCCGCGTGCAGGCGGGCGACGTTGTCGTCGCCGAGATCAGCGCGGCGTTCTGGGAGCATTCGGGCCAGGTGCTACGCAGCTTCGCGCTTGGCGAGCCGCCGCAGCTCTATCGCGATCTTCATGCGACAGCCGATGCCGCCTTTGACGCGATCGCCAATGTGCTGAAGGCAGGCGCGATGCCGGCGCAGGTGATCGAGGCTTCAGGCGTGATCGAGGATGCCGGCTTCACCATCATCGACGACCTGCTGCACGGCTACGGCGGCGGCTATCTGCCGCCGATCCTCGGCTGCAAGAGCCGCCCCGGCGGGCCTGTCCCAGAAGAGCCATTCCGCGCCGGGCAGACGGTGGTGATCCAGCCCAATGTCGTGACGCCTGATCACAGGGCGGGTGTGCAGACCGGCGAGATGGTGCTGATCACGGAGACCGGCATCGAGCGCATGCATTCGCTACCGAGAGGGTTTGTGAGAATCTGAGCGGATCCGCAGCTTCTCTTCCCCTCTCCCCTGGGGGGAGGGTGCCCGAACGAAGCGAGGGCGGGTGAGGGGGCAAGTGCCTATCAATGACTCACTTTCCCCCTCACCCAGCTCGCGCTCCGCGCTCGCCACCCTCTCCCCCCAGGGGAGAGGGGAAGCGAGCAAGCGGCGTTGCCGCGCTTTACCCCAACTGCTCCGCCATCCAATCTGCGCTCTGCGAGCGCCAGCGGTAGGCGCGGTTATTGGCGATGTGATTGCCGTCCTCGATCATCATCAACTCGACCGGGCCCTTGGCCTCGCGCGCAAGACGCTCGGCATCGGCGGCGGGTACGATGCGATCGAGCCGTCCGTTCACGATGAACAGCGGGCAGGTGATGTTCTGCGCCGCGCCCTCGAGCGACAATGTCTGCGCGTTCTTACGCGCCTCGTCCTGCGTCTTGCAATGGCTGCGCACGCGGAACGCTTCGCGGGTCAGCTCGGGCAGGCCATCCCAGGCCGCACCCCAGTTGAACGGTCCGCCCAGCGCGATGCAGGCCTTGATGCGCTTTTCGAAGGCGGTCGCGCGCGGCGCGTAGTAGCCGCCCAGGCTCACCCCCCACATGCCGATGCGCTTGCTATCGAGATCGGACCGCGTCTCGACATAGTCGATCACGGCTTTCACCGGTACTTCGTAGTCGCCGCGGATGGCAAAGTCGTATTGCGCTTCGCCTTGGCCTGGGCCTTCGAACATCAAAGTCGCCATGCCGCGCGCGAGGAACGGCGCTTCATACGCGTCGCCTTCCTCCTTCGCCGAATCGAGGCCAACCGCCATCACCACCACTGGCGGCTTCTCCACGCCGACCGGCTTGCGCAGCGCGCCGGCAAGTATCTTGCCCTGATAGGGGATCGTAACGCGCTCACCCGGCGGGTTGAGATAAGGCAGCGCCGCCTGCCGGCAGGCAACGCCTTTCAAGTGCGCGACCTTCATCTGCGCCACGTCCTTCACGAACAGGAACGACCCGAAATGATAGTAGACGCCGGCGCGTTGCAGGCATTCGGCGGCGGTGAGGAAATACTTCTTGGCCAGTGCCTCGCGGCCGATCTGCTCGTGATGCGCGGCGCGCGCCGACCAGGCGGCGCACCAGCCGTCGTAGTTTTCGAGCGAGGCGGTGATCTCCTCGAAGTCGGTGAGCACGACGCCATTGGCGACGAAGCGCGCCCCCCAATGGGAAATCGCCGCCTTGAGCGTGGGGTCGGATGACATTGGATGCAGTCCTTGTGGTGGGAAATCAGCTTTTGTCGCCGCGCCGATACCAGGGCATGAAGCGCCGCGTCACCCATTGCACCAGCAGTTCGAAGCCGACGCCGAACGCGGCGAGCAAGAGCACGCCGACGAAGGCTTCGCTGTGCTTGTAGATGCGCGAGTTGTAAAGGATATAGTAGCCGACGCCGCCCACCGAGAGGAAGAACTCCGCCACCACGGCGCCGATCAAAGCGCGGCCGGCGGCGAGGCGGAAGCCTGCGAGCAGATACGGCGTCGCCGACGGCAGCACGATGCCGAGGAGCACGCTCAAGCGGTCGGAGCGGAACGACCGCGCCACTTCGAGATACTCGCGCGGCACGGCGCGGGCGCCATCGGCGACGTTGATGATGATGGAGAACAGGGCCGCGAATATGATGGTGGCGATCCGCGTGGCCGAGGAATAACCGAACCACAGCGAGAACAGCGGCAGCACGACGACCATCGGCACGGCGTAGAAGCCGTTGACATAATGGCGGATGCCGCGCTCGAGCATCGGACTCCGCCCCATCAGCAGGCCAATGATGGTGCCGATCACCAGCGCGACGGCGAGGCCTTCGGCCACCGCCAGCAGCGTCTGAGCGGTGGCGCTCAGGAACGCTGGATCGGTGATAACGCGCGGAATTGCCATCACCACGGTGGACGGCTTGGCGACATAGGCCGGCGCCAGCGCGCGCACGACGAATTCCCATAGCAGAAGGATGGCCACGCCGACGACGATGCGCGGCACGGCGTTGGCCAGGAGCCACTTCGCGCGCGGCGAAGCCTTTGGCGTAATGGCCCTCGACACGGAGACGCCGATGGTCTGTTCGCTCATCGACTATTGCCTCCAGTGCGCGAAATGCTGCTCGATCTTGAGGCCGACGCGCATCAGGCCGACGCCGATGAGGCCGATGACGAAGACCGAGGCGAACACGCCGCCGGTGTCGAAATTCTGCGAGGCGGTCATGATGAGCTGGCCGAGGCCGGTCGAGGAGAGGAAGAACTCGGCTGCGATCATGCCGACCAGCGCGCGGCCGATCGACTGGCGCACGCCGGTCATGATGTAGGGCAATGTGTAGGGCAGCATCACCTCGGTCCACAACGCCCGCTCGCTGGAGCGGTAGGATTTTGCCACCTCGATCAGTTCGGGCTTGATGCTGCGGGCACCTTCCACGGTGTTGTAGAGCACCGGGAACACGGCGAAAAGGAACACAACCAGCACCTTGGGTGCGAAACCGAAGCCCATCATCGACAGGATGAACGGGATCAGCGCCACCATCGGCGTGGCGTAGAGGATCATGATGTAAGGCTCGATCCCGACGCGCAGGAAGCGCACGCGCGCCAGCAGCAGGCCAAGCGGTGCGCCAATCACGAGCGCCAGCACGAAGCCGGTGAGGAACAGCCGCGCCGAGGCGAAAAACTGCGCGATGAACTCGCCGCTCCTGATGAGCTGCCAGAGACGTACCAGGGTTTCGGAAAACGGCACCATGAAGGCCGCGCTGGTGCTGCGCCCGGCGATCTCCCAGACGGCAATGCCGATCAGGATGCTGATCCAGAACGGTGCGTGGCGGCGGAGGCTATCTTGCACAGTCGTATTTCTTTCAGCAGTCGAACGGTTCAAACACATGCCGTGCCGCGAGCCGCAGCAGGCTCCCTCTCCCCAAACGAACTCGGGTTTACCCGAGTTCGTCAAATCTTAAGTGTTCGAAGTCGGATATATCCGACTTCGAATGGGGAGAGGGTTGGAGTGAGAGGGTCTCGGCCTTTCGATAGGGCGTAACCCCTCACCCGACCTCTCCCTATGGGAGAGGTGAAGCGAGCAGGTGGCTCGCGTGTCGCGACATTACTACTTCACCATCGCATTCGCGTCGTTCCAGACGCTGGCATCGACGAAATTGTCGAACGTCACCGGCTCCTTGCCTTCCTTGATGGCGCCGATCTTCTTCATCAGCTTGGCGCTCGCTTCGATCTTCTCGCGCGGCAGGCCGTCGTCCTTTGCCGCCCAGAAGTCGATGGCGAGGAATTCCTTGAGCGCGGCCTTGTTCACTTCCTTCGTGTGTCCGGTGACGAGGGCCGCGTCGGCAACCGCATCGGCATTCTTCGGGTCCTGCATGAAGCGGGCGGCCTCGACCATGCCGGCGACCGTGCGCACGATGGCGTCGCGGTTCTTGGCAAGGTTGTCTTTGCGCACGACCATCGTCAGATAATGGCTGTTCGGATCGGTGTTTTTCATCGCCAGAAGGATGTGCAGCTTCTTTCCCTGCGTTTCGATTTCGGCGAGGTCGTCGAGATGCAGCACCGCGTACTTCAGCCGGCCGGCGATCATGGCCGGACCTGCGGTCGAGCCGAGCGCGACCTGCTTGGTGTCCTCGATCTTCACGCCCGGGCAGCCGGTGAGCATCGAGCGCAATGCCACCGAGCGCGCGCCGCCGACTGAGTCGACGCCGACGTCCTGGCCGACGATGTCCTTGCAGCTCTTGCCATCTTCGGTGGTGCCGATCACCCAGTCCGGGTTTGGCATGCCGTAGATCGCGACCAGCGGCACATCGGCGTTGGAGACCTGATTGATGACAGGCGGCGTCGGCGACCAGGCCAAATCGATATCGCCCGCAACGACCGCGCGCGCGGCGGCGGTGCCGTTATCGAACGGACGGATCTCGACATCGGCGCCGTGCTTCTTGAAGAAGCCCTGCTTCTCGGCGACATACGCAATCGTGACGGAGAAGATCGGCGGAATGCCGGGAATGGCGACGACAATCTTCTTGCCCTGCGCCGAGGCAGGCGCGGCGCTCATCAAGAGCGCGGCCAAAAGCGCGCCACCGGCGGCGAGCGTGAATGTTCTGCGGTACATCGAATCCTCCCTTACCCTTATCGGTTGATCGTTTTCTTGGTCGTTAGCGTTCGAGAACGAATTCAGCCTCCCGCGCCTCGCGCATCAGCGTGCTCCAGACGCGCTCGCGCAATTCGGCGAAGCGCGGCTCGCGCAGCGTTTCGCGCGTGCGCGGGTTCGGCAGATCGATGGTGATGGTCTCGTGAATGCTCGACGGCCGCCCCTTGAGCACGATCACGCGGTGGCCGAGCAGCACAGCTTCCTCGATGGAATGCGTGACGAAGATCATCGCGGTCGGCCGCTCCTCCCAGATACGCAGCAGCTCGAACTGCAGGATCTCGCGCGTCTGTGCGTCCACCGCGGCGAAGGGCTCGTCCATCAGCAGCACGTTCGGCTCGACGGCGAGCGCGCGGGCAAGTCCGCAGCGCTGCTGCATGCCGCCCGACATCTGATAGGGAAATGCGTTCTCGAAGCCGGCAAGGCCGACCAGCTTGATGAATTCCGGCACCTTGCGGTCGATGTCGGCTTTCGGCGCGCCGGCCATGCGCAGGCCGTAGGCGACGTTCTCGGTGACCGTCTTCCACGGGAACAGGCCGAAGTGCTGGAAGACCATGGCGACGCCGGCGATGGGCTCGGTGACGCGCTCGTTGCCCACCCTGATCTCGCCGACATCGACTGGAATCAGTCCGTCGATGCACCGCAGCAGCGTGGTTTTGCCGCAGCCCGACGGGCCGACAATGGCGACGATTTCACGGGCGCCGACGTCGAAGTCGATGTTGCGGAAGACTTCGAGGGTGCCGTAGTGCTTGCCCAGGCCTTTGACGCTGATACGTGGTGCGTCGGGGTTCGGCTGAGGGGCCGTGGCCGGACGCGTGGCGGAGGCCGCCGTCTGTTGTGTTGTCACTCTGCCGCCTGCTTGGTTGTCGCTTTGATGCCGCTCTTTGCCCAGTAGTCGTCCGCCTGCTTGGATTTCTGCAAAGCGTCCGCCGTCTCGAAGCCCGGCGCCATCGAGGCGTGGGTACCGGCGAGGATCTGGTGGTGCTCGATGTTCAGCGTGCGCAGCCAGCGCTGCTGGCCCATGGTGATGGCGACGAAGTAGCCGATCTCCACCAGCTCGGGCTCGCTGAAATGCTTGTGCAGACGGTCCCAGAGCTCATCGCCGGCCGGCAGGTCCCAGGTGATCGCTTCGGCATATGCCAAGGCGGCTTTCTGACGCTCGTCGTATTGTGACGAGCTCTCGAAGTTGATCAGGTCGGAATAGTCGTCTTCCTTGAGACCGGACTTGGCCGCCTTGATCGAACGCTGATTGCCGCAGAACTCGCACAGCACCGAGCGCGAGACGTAGATGCGGCAGAGCTCCTTGATCTTGTGGTCGGCGACGCCGTTCTTGAACACGTCGCGCCAGGTATTGGCGAACGACCAGAACGCCGCCGGCACGTGCGCGCGCACGGCCTGACTTTCCGGCCGCGGCGTGCCTTCGCGCGCGCAGCGTTCGAACTCGGCGATCATGGCCGGGTCTTTGACCGTGGCCGGATCGACATAGCTAATGCGTGGTTTACCCATCAGCGTTTCCTCCCAGTTTTTATTTTTGCGTCACATCGGTTGTCCGATGCGATCGATATCGCGCGTTTCATAGACGGCGGCGTATGTTGCCGCAATGCTGCAGCGCGAGCAACGCCGCGCGCGGTAACCTTGCGCCTATTCCCGGCGCCGTCCCAACGTGCCCTCATCGCTTAGAAGCCGTGGGCGACAGCCCCACGAAGCCCGTATTTGAACGGTGCAACGGATCGTTAGGCTGAATGCTTCGTTACCGACCGCGCGCAGAAACGGACCAGTATTGTTAACGAGGCGAAAGGTTACTCTAAAGTTGATCGGTTCCTAGATACCACATGTAAACGATAGATAGTCGTGGGCCTTCAGCATAGGCCCGGATGCGCTAGCAGTTTTAGTAATTGAATACTTTCTCGGACCTAGTCTTCTCCGCAAGAAGACCAGAGAAAAATTCATCTTTCGCGTCAGACAGAAAGCCAAAGCCCGTGCGTGCCAGCACCATCGTCATGATCGGCTTCGCGGTCGTCTTCGGCCTGCTCGCCGTGTTCATCGCCCAAGTGTGGCTCAGCAACCAGGCCAGCATGCAGGCGAAGAACCTCGAGGCGAACAAGAAGACGGTGGCGACGCAGACTATCGTCGTCGCCAAGCAGCCGCTGCGCTTCGGCACGGAACTCAATGCTGCGATGCTCGAGGAGATCCCGTGGCCGGCCGAAGCCATGCCGGCCGGCGCCTTCGCCAAGGTCTCCGACATGCTCAGCGGCGGCCGCCGCATCGTGCTCGCCGCCATTGAGCCGAACGAGCCGGTGCTGGCGCTCAAGATCACCGGTCCCGGCCAGCGCGCCACCTTGTCGGCGCTGGTCAAGCCGGGGATGAAGGCGGTGACCATCCGCGTCAACGATGTCGAAGGCGTCGGCGGCTTCGTGCTGCCTGGCGACCGCGTCGACGTCGTGCTCACGCGCCAGCTCGACAAGGGCTCGGCGACCACCGAGGTCGTCTTGCAGAATACGCGCGTGCTCGCCGTCGACCAGAGCGCCGAC
Source organism: Pseudolabrys sp. (assembly GCA_036494425.1). Classification (GTDB taxonomy): domain Bacteria; phylum Pseudomonadota; class Alphaproteobacteria; order Rhizobiales; family Xanthobacteraceae; genus Pseudolabrys. Next base: position 15,263 of record DASXOK010000495.1, on the reverse strand, counting down.
GAGCGAACCGCCAAGGCGGCAGTAGCGAAGTCGGTCACGCTCGAAGTCGACACCGTCGATGCGCAGAAGGTGTGGCTCGCGTCGTCGGTCGGTAGCCTGTCACTGCTGCTGCGCAAGGCGGGCGAAACCGCGCAGACGAAGACGCGCAAGATCACGCTTCAGGACCTCGGGACCAACGACGTCGTCGGCGACAAGGGCGCGACGACGACCGTGTCGGTGACGAGAGCCTCGACGAAACAGGACTACACCGTCCCGGTTGAAAATGGCCACGAAGCCATGGCCGCGGCGGAACGATAAGACTCCGGCCCATCAGCGGGCCTGGGGGTAAACGGGTGGGTAAGTCGTGAGTAACAGGAATGGGAGTGCCGCCGGCTTTCGCTGGCGGCGTGAGGATAAGAGCGCGCCGCGCGGCAACTGGCTGCGCGATGTGGCGGTGGCGCTGGCCATCTCGTTGGCCGCGGCGTTTCTCTTGATGATCGCCGCCGCGCATGCGCAGTCGCAGTCGCGACTGATTCAGGTCTCCGGTCGGAACCGGACCGCCATGACGACGGTGACGATCGGCAAGACGCAGGACGTGCGGACCGACGAGAACTTTGTCGATATCACGGTCGGCGATCCCGACGTCGCCGACGTCAATCCGCTCACCGACCACACGCTGTCGATCCTTGGCAAGAAGATCGGCACCACCCGCGTATCGGTCTACAGCGACGGCAAAAAGCTGGTCGGCATCTTCGATGTCGAAGTGAGCTACGACATCACCCGGCTGAGCAATGAATTCAGGCGGCAGTTTCCGGGCTCGGCCCTGCGGGTTTCCACCGTCAACGGCCGCATCATGCTGTCGGGTGAGGCCGCGGACGCCGCGACGCTCGACAAAGCGGTGACCATCGCGCGCCAGTTCGGTCCCGACGTCATCAATTCGGTGTCGGTCATGTCGCCGCAGCAGGTGATGCTGGAGGTTCGCTTCATCGAGATCACGCGCACCGCCGGCCGCGACATCGGCGTGCAATGGAATCGGTTTGGCAACCAGAGCATCGTCAATGTCGGTAATGGTACGCCCGCTCTGCCGGTCACCTCTGCGACTGAGGCGGCCGCGGGTCTGCTCTCCGGCGCCAACCCGTATGGCTTCGCGATCGGCCGCATCATCGCGAACGGGTCGACCACGGACGTGATGATCAGTGCCCTTGAGCAAAAGGGGCTCGCCCGCACGCTTGCCGAGCCGAATCTGGTCGCGCTGTCCGGCGAGACTGCGAGCTTCCTGGCGGGTGGCGAGTACCCCATCCCGGTGTCCGGGTCGTTCAACGAGATCACCGTTGCCTACAAGAAATACGGTGTCGGCCTGGCGTTCACCCCGACGGTTCTCGGTCGCGGCTTGATCAACATGAAGATCGAGCCGGAAGTCAGCCAGATCGACACCACGCATACAGTGTCGGTCGTCCGCGGCGTCTCGGTGCCGGCGCTGATCGTGCGCCGCGCCTCGACCACGGTCGAATTGCGCGATGGCCAGAGCTTCATGGTTGGCGGTCTGTTGCAGACCGACAATCACAACCAGATCGAGCAACTGCCGTGGCTCGGGACTGTGCCAGTGCTCGGTGCGCTGTTCTCGAGCAAGTCTTATCAGCAGAACCAGACTGATCTTGTTATCATCGTCACGCCGCATCTCGTGCGGCCGGCCGCCCCGGGCGATGTCTTGCGCACGCCCGCCGACGATTCGCTGCCGCCGAACGATCCGGACTTTTTCCTGCTCGGCAAGATGGAAATGTCGCGTGAAGAGGCTGCGCAGCTCACGCCTGCCGAAGCACGCGTCGTTGCCGCCGCGAATCAGCCGTTCACCGGCCACATGCTCGACATGCCAAGGGGGATTTCCAATGCGGCCATCCAATAACCTCCTGCGCGGGCTGGCGCTCACCGTCGCGATCGCCGTGCTGGCCGGCTGCTCGGAGTATCTCGACCGCCGCGATCTGATTTCGATCCAAGGCGGCAACGCGATGCAGAGCGACAAGGTCACGCAGATGGTCGATCCGTGGCCACGCTACAGCGCGAACCGCAACATCGCCTATAACGGCGAGGTCATGCAGCACGCTTATGAACGCTATCGCACTGGTCGCGTCACCCCGCCGAGTGGCACCGGAACCTCGACCTCGTATCAGCCGAGCACGCCTGCGACCGACGCGCCGCCGGCCGCGCCCGCTGCGACTCAGCCGGCCGCTGCGACGAAGTAAGAGAGAGGTGAAGCCTCAAGCCATGCGTATCGGCCGTAACTCAAACGCCAATCGTACGCGCGTCGTGGTGCTCACAGCCGATGCCGCGTTCGCCAGCTCGGCGCGCGAAACCTTTGGCGCGTCGAAGGCCATCGATCTCTCGCTGGTCACCGGCCGCGTCGCCGAGCAGAGCGACACGCTCGATCTCGAGGGTGCGACCGTCGTGGTGGCCGACCTCGATGCCGGCCGCGACGATGAGATGGCCGCGCTGGCGCGCCTGATGGCGCGCGTTGGAGCCTGGCCGCCGGTCATTACCGTGACGCAGAGCTTCGACGAGACCGTCGCGCGCACGCTGTTGCAGATGCGCGTCGCGGATTTCCTGGTGAAGCCGGTCCAGGCCATCGATCTGGTGCGCGCCTGCGCCCGCGTCGCGAAGGGACCGGGCAGCGGCGCCGAACCGGCGGACGCGCAAATCTACGCATTCCTGCCTGCCGTCGGCGGCGCCGGCGTCACGACGATCGCGATCCAGACGGCGCTGCTGCTGCTCAACAGCGGCGGCCCGCGCGTGAAGCCGTCCACCTGCCTGGTCGATCTTGATTTCCAGCACGGCGCGGTGGCCGACTATCTCGACCTCGAGCCGCGGCTGAACCTCGCCGAGATCGAGCCGCGTCCGGACCGGCTCGACCGGCAACTGCTCGAGGTGATGCTGTCTTATCACAGCTCGGGACTCGCGGTGGTTGCCGCGCCCAACCGGCCGGCGGAAATGCGTTCCTTCGATCCCGACATGGTCACGCGGCTGCTCGATCTCGTCTCGTCCAATTTTGAATACGTCGTGTTCGATATGCCGCGCACCTGGTTCGCGTGGACCGACAACGTGCTGCTCGGCTCGAACAAGCTTTACATCGTCAGCGAGACGACGGTGCCGGGCCTGCGTCATGCGCAGCAGTTGGTCGCGGCGATCAAGGAACGGCTGGGCGAGGGGCCGAACCCGCAGGTGATCGTCAATCGTTTCACGCAGCGCATGTTCTCCTCCGGTCTGCGCATGAACGACGTGGAGCAGACGCTGGGCGATGCTTTCGTCAGCGCGATCCCGAACGATTACGCGCTGGTGCGCGAGGCGATCGACCGCGGCGTGCCCCTTGACGAGGTCAAGCAGGGCAACAAGATCACCGCCGAGCTCAAGAAGCTGGTGGTCGACTCGCTGGCGAAGCCGGTCGACGGCAAGCCGGTGCCGCTCCTGAAGAAGCTCAAGCTGTCGCTGGCGGGCTAGCGCAATGGCCGGCCGTTTCAGCACAAAGTTTCCTGCCGCGGCGATGCCAGGCGCGGCACCGGAGCCGGAAGCGCCGGCGATGATATGGACCGTGCTGCCGGAGACGCCGGAGCCGGCGCCGCCGGTCCAGCCCGACAACCCGCTGCTCAGCGCCAAGCTGCTCGACGCCAAGGTGCGCCTGCACCGCAAACTGATCGAGGAGATCAACCTCTCCGCGCTCGACAAGCTGCCTGACGAAGAAATCCGCCGTCACGTGCAGCAGCTCGTCTCCCAATATGTGATGGCGGAGCGGCTGGCGCTGAACGCGCAGGAACTCTCGGATTTCGTGTCGGAGATTCTCGACGAGATGACCGGTCTCGGACCGCTCGAGCCATTGCTCAAGGATCCGAGCATCGCGGACATTCTCATCAACGGCCATGAATGCGTCTATGTCGAGCGTGGCGGCATTCTCGAGCCGCTGCCGGTGCGCTTCAAGGACGAGCAGCATCTGCTGCGTATCATCAACAAGATCGTCTCGGCCGTCGGCCGCCGCGTCGATGAATCGCACCCGCTCTGCGACGCGCGCCTGCAAGACGGCTCGCGCGTCAACGTGGCGGTGCGGCCGATCGGCGTCGACGGTCCGCTGGTCTCGATCCGTAAGTTTTCCAAGAAGAAGCTCGACCTGAGCAAGCTGGTCGAGGTCGGTGCGCTGCGCCCGCCGATGGCCGAAGTGCTGGCTGCCGCGGTGCGGGCGCGCATCTCGACGATCATCTCCGGCGGTACCGGCTCCGGCAAGACCACGATGCTCAACGCGCTCTCCGCCTTCATCTCGGAGAAGGAGCGCCTGCTCACCATCGAAGACGCCGCCGAATTGCAGCTTCAGCAGCCGCATGTCGGCCGCATGGAGACGCGCCCGCCCAACATCGAAGGCAAGGGCGAGATCCGCCAGCGCGACCTCGTGAAGAACGCGCTGCGTATGCGCCCCGACCGCATCATCCTCGGCGAGTGTCGTGGTGAAGAGGCGTTCGATATGCTGCAGGCGATGAATACGGGCCACGAGGGCTCTATGGCGACGGTCCACGCCAATACGCCGCGCGACGCCATCACGCGCCTCGAGCAGATGATCGGCATGGCCGGTCTGCCGATGACGGTGGCCTCGATCCGCGGCCAGATCGCCAACGCCATCCAGCTCGTGGTGCAGCTCTCGCGCCAGTCCGACGGCAAACGTAAGGTCACCTCGATCGCCGAAGTCACCGGCCTCGAAGGCGACATCATCCAGATGCAGGAAATCTTCAAATATGTGCGCACCGGTACAAAGCCGGACAGCACCGTCGAGGGCCATTTCGTCGCCACTGGCGTGCGCCCGCGCTTCCTCGGCCATCTGGCCAATCAGGGCATCAAGATCCCGGGCAGCTATTTCGACCCGTCGCAGCCGCTCTAGTTCAAAATGTCCGATATCAACCCGGTCTATGTCTTCCTGGTGCTGATCGGCCTCTCGGCGGCAATGTTCGCGGAGGGTTTTTATCTTCTGTTCTACAACAAGGCCTCCTACCGCAAGAACATCAACCGCCGGCTTAAGGTGCTCGACAACAAGACCGACCGCGAAAGCGTGCTGGTGCAGTTGCGGCGCGAGCGCGGCCTGACCGAGAGCGGCGACTACCGGTTGCCGTTCATCAACATCAACCAGCTCCTGCTGCAATCGGGATTGACCATCGGCTTCGGCAAGCTGGTCTTGTTTGCCGGCATGGCGATGGTGGGCGGTTTCGTCGGCATGATGATGTTTGACGGCAAGACCTCGCACGCTTTGCTGGCGGCGCTGTTCAGCGGCTTCGTGCTGCCGATCCTGGTCTTGAAGATCCTGCGCAGCCGCCGGCGCAAGAAGTTCGGGGCGCAGTTCCCCGATGCCATCGACATCATCGTGCGCTCGTTGCGCGCGGGCCATCCGGTGCCGGTGGCGATCAACATGGTGGCGCGCGAGATGGCCGATCCGATCGGCAGCGAATTCGGCATCGTCACCGACGAAATCACCTACGGCGCCGATCTGGAAACGGCGATGCGCAACCTGTTCTTCCGCGTTGGCACCGACGACCTGCCGCTGTTCGTCACCGCGGTGGCGATCCAGACCTCGACCGGCGGCAATCTCGGCGAGATTCTCGAGAATCTGTCGCGCGTGATCCGCGAGCGCTTCAAGATGCGGCGCAAGATCCGCTCGCTGGCGGCGGAGGGCCGCGCCTCGGCGATGATCCTGTCCTCGCTGCCGATCGCGATGTTCGCGGTGATCCAGTTCATGGTGCCGAGCTTCTACGCCAGCGTCTGGGACGAGAGCCTCACCAAGATCGCGCTGGCGGCGGCCGGCGGCTGGATGGGCATCGGCAATCTCATCATGTTCCGCATGGTCAATTTCAAGGTCTGACCGATGAACGCGATCCTGGCCGTCTTCGGCAACACCTTGCAGGACAGCGATAGCCTGTTGACGGGGCTTTTGGTGTTCCTCGCCACCGGCACGCTCGCGTTCTGCGTGATGGCCTTCGTGCGCGTGCGCGGCGCCGTCAAGCGGCGCACGTCGCGCATCGCCGTCGATGAGAGCAAGAGGAACGTCAAGCGCTCGCTGCGCTATTCGAGCCTCAAGGCGGTGGCGCAGCTCATCGAGTACACCACCAAGCATTATTCAGGCACCGACGACGAGACCATGAAGGTCTTGCGCCAGCGCCTGGTGCAGGCGGGCATCTACGATCCGCGCGGCGTCGCCTACTTCTTCCTCGGACGCACGGCGCTCGCCATCGGCCTCGCCGCGGTGCTGTTCCTGGTCCTGCCGATCGTCCGGCCGAACAGCGGCTCGTTCTTCTGGCTGATGGTGATCGTCGGCGGCATCGCCGGCTATGTCGGCCCCAGCATGTACCTCGACAAGCGCATCGCCGCGCGCAAGGCCGAGCACCGCTCGGGCTTTCCGGATTTCATGGACCTGCTGGTGGTCTGCGCTGATTCGGGGCTGTCGATGGAAGCCGCGCTGGATCGCGTCGGCCGCGAGCTCGGCGACAGCTATCCGTCGCTCACCTCCAACATCCACATCACCAACCTGGAGATCCGCGCCGGCCGCAATCTCAAGGAGGCGCTGGAGCGCTTTGCCGAGCGCCTGGCGCTGGAGGAGGCGCGCGCCTTCGCCACGCTGATCAACCAGTCGATCGACCTCGGCTCGAGCATTACCGACGCGCTGCGTGTCTACAGCGACGACATGCGCCACAAGCGGCTCTCGCTCGCCGAGGAGAAGGCCTACGCCCTGCCGGCCAAGCTCTCGGTGCCGATGATGGTCTGCATCTTTCCGGTGATCTTCGTGGTTATCCTGCTGCCGGTCTTCGTTCGCCTGCACGTCGGCGGATATTTTTGATGCAGCCGACGCAGTCGCCGGGAGGACCGGCAGGAATTCTTAACCATCGTCACCTAGCTTGTCGGGCGGCCCGTGGGGGGCGCTTTTCCAAAGGCTTTACAATGCGTAGTGGAGTGGCCCGAGCGCTTGCTGTGGCGGCGGCCGGCCTGTGGCTGGCGGGGTGCAACACGACCGGCACATCCCCTTCCGACCTGCTCGGCCTCGATAAGTCGTCAACCGGCTTGGAAGCGAACGCTTCAGCGTCACCGGACGAATTGCCGCCCGATGCGCCGCCGTCCCCGGCCGCCGTTCCGCCGCCGCTCGGCGCGGCTCCGACGCAGCCGGGCCTGCTCGGCAGCGATCCCAATGACGACCTGAGCACCGGCAAGAAGTACTATCGCGCCGCCAACTTCGGTATGGCCGAGCGCTATTTCCGCCGCGCCGTCGAACTGCATCCACGCGACGCCGAAGCCTGGCTCGATCTCGCAGCGTCCTACGACCGGCTGCGCCGCTTCGATCTCGCCGACCGCGCCTACGGCCAGGCCATTTCCATCGTCGGGCCGACGGCGGAAATCCTCAACAACCAGGGCTATTCCTACATGCTGCGCGGGGACACCAAGCGCGCGCGCGAGAAGCTGATGGCCGCCCAACGCAAGGACCCCGCCAACCGCTACGTGCAGAACAACCTGCAACTGCTGGCGGCGAGCTTCCACGAAGGCAAGGCGATCGAGTAGCCGGCCGTTAAATGCATACCTCCTTGGGATGAAAGAGGACGGGGACAAACCGTCCTTCGGGATAATCCATGGCGCCGGGGTGTTCTAACCTGCGTGTCCGAACCGGCGACTTCAAAGACCGGTCCCGAAAACCTTCCCCAGGGGGAAACCATGGCTTCCACAGTCAACGCCGGTGCGCGTCTCGACCGGCTTCCGATCTCGCCGTTTCACTATCGCATTTTCTGGCTGGTCGGCGCCGGCATGTTCTTCGACGGCTACGATCTCTATGTGGCCGGCGGCGTGCTCGCCTCCACGATCCAGACCAAGTTCTCGACGCTGCCGCAGAATCTGCAATTCATCTCGCTGACTTTCGTCGGCATGACCATTGGTTCGCTGATCACCGGTTTCGTCGGGGACAAATACGGCCGCCGCTTCACCTATCAGATCAATCTGCTGGTGTTTGGTCTCGCCTCGCTTGCCGCTGCCTTCGCACAGGACATGACGCAGCTCATCGCCTGCCGCTTCGTGCAGGGGCTGGGCCTGGGCGCTGAGATCGTGGTCGGCTATTCGACCTTGACCGAATTCGTCCCGCCGAAGACGCGCGGGCGCTGGCTGTCCTTGATGGCCTTCGTCGTCGTCGCCGGCTTCCCGGTAACGGCGATCCTCGGCTATCTCATCATCCCGAATTTCGGCTGGCGGCCGATGTTCATCATCGCCGGCATCGGCTCGCTCATCGTCTGGTATCTGCGCAAGAATCTGCCCGAGTCGCCGCGCTGGCTGGAATCGCAAGGGCGCACGGCCGAGGCGGAGGCGCTGATGCAGGCGATCGAGAAGGAGGCGGCTACGCCGTTGCCGCCGCCGGTCGTGCCGGCGCCGGTGAAGCAACTCACCGCCGCCGATCTGCTGCGTCCGCCCATGCTGCAACGGCTCTTCGTGGGAAGCTGGGTGCTGATCACCATCAACACGCTGATCTTCGGCTTCGTGATCTTCCTGCCGCAGTTCTTCCTGCGCCAGGGGCTCACCATCGCCAACTCGCTCGGCTATACGGTGGTGCTGTCCATCGCCTCGCTGGTCGGCTGCGCGCTCGGCGCCTATTTGTCGGACGCCATCGGGCGGCGCCGGAGCATCATCGGCGCCTCAGTGGTCACGATCGTGTTCGGCTGGATCTATGCCCGTTTCGATGCAACCTCTGACCCGACCGTCGTACTCTTGACCGGCTTCGTCCTGATCGCGGCGATCTACGTTCAGACGGCAATTCTGTTCGGGGTCTACACGCCGGAACTGTTCCCGACGGAAATCCGGCTGCGCGCCAACGGTATCTGCAACACCTTCGGCCGCGGCGCCACGGTGGTCTCGCCTTTTATCGTCGGCGCGCTGCTGGCCAGCTACAAGCTGCCGGGCGTGGTCTGGCTGATGATCGGCCTGGTCCTGGTGCAGATCGTGGTGGTCTGGGCTTGGGGCGTGGAACCGCGCAATCGGGCGCTTGAGGATGTCGCCGCCGCCAAGGCCTGATGTCGCAAAAGCGTGATGTCGTAGGGGTTTGATTGCGATTTCGTAATCTCGACGCCGGCCGCCCGGACTACCGGGCGGCTGCCGCCGTCTATACATATGTCGGCGGCGGGGGGCATGTGCCGGCCATCCAAGCATTGAGGAAAAAAACGCGTGTCTATGTTTGAACCATTCCGCAGGCTGATTGCCGAATTCAGCGATGCCGGCAAGCATCCCAGCCATTTCGGAGATGACGACTTCCGGCTGGCCGCCGCCGCGCTGCTGGTCCACACCGCCACGATCGACGGCAATATCTCCAACGCCGAGCAAGTCAAGCTGCACATGGTGATCAAGCAGCGCTTCAATCTGGACGACGAAGAGACCGATGAACTGGTCGCTGAGGCGACCGCGGCCGAGCAGCAGGCGATCGACCTCTACCAGTTCACGGCGCGGCTGAACCGGTCGCTCGACGAGCAGGGCCGCGCGCGTGTCGTCGAGATGATGTGGCAAATCGTCTTCGCGGACGGGACGGTTACCGAATTCGAGGATAATCTCATCTGGCGCGCAGCCGATCTGCTCGGCATCTCGCGCCACGAGCGCATCGCATTGCGCGAGCGCGTGGCGGGTTCGAGCGTCGCGGGGAACGAGACTGGGCAATGACCGCTTTGCGGCCCGTTACGGTGATCACCGGCGCTTCGGCGGGCATCGGTGTCGCGCTGGCGCGCGTGTTCGCCCGCCATGGGCACGCGCTGGCTTTGGTGGCGCGGCGCGCCGACCGGCTGGGGACTTTGGCAGATGAGATCGCCGCCACCGGCGCGCCACGGCCCATCGTCATCGTCGACGATCTGACGCAGCCGGGCTCGGGCAAGCGAATCGGCGATGCGCTCGCAGCTCAAGGCGCTGAGCCGCAATACGTGGTCAACAATGCCGGCTTTGGCCTGGTGGGGCTTGCCTCGGCGCGCGACCGCGAAGAGCAGCTTCAGATGATCGACCTCAACATGCGCGCGCTCACCGAGCTGTCGCTTGCCTTTGTGCCGAGCTTGGCGCGCCATCGCGGCGGTCTGCTCAATGTCGGCTCCGTGGCGGGCTTCCTGCCGGGACCGGGCATGGCGGTCTATTACGCCACGAAGGCTTATGTGCTCTCGTTCAGCGAGGCGTTGCACAGCGAGCTCAAGAGCCGGGGCGTCCGCGTCACAGTGCTTTGTCCGGGGCCGGTGCCGACCGAATTCGCCGAGCGCGCGGGCATCAAGAAAAGGCGTGCACCCAATGCGCTCACCCGCGTGCTGAACCAGAGCGCCGAGCAGGTGGCGGAAGCCGGCTACCGCGGCCTGATGCGCGGCCAGCGCACCGTCATTCCAGGCCTGGCCAACAATCTCGTGACGCTGGCGATCCGGCTGGCTCCGCGCCGCTTCGTGCTGGGCGCCGTCGAACGCCGGCAAAGCCGCCGCCGCTCCGCACAGGGAACATAGCCGCGTCCTTGCAGCCGATATTGCAAAGCGGCGCGAACATCTTACTAATCGATACAGCGCGATCACGCGCTTGAATCGCCATGTTGAAGCCTGTTCTTCTCATCCTGCACCAGGAGCATTCTTCGCCCGGCCGTGTCGGGCAGGTGCTGACGAAGCTCGGCTATCCGCTCGATGTGCGCCGCCCCCGCTTCGGCGATCAGCTGCCGGAGACGATGGACGAGCATGCCGGTGCGGTGATCTTCGGCGGGCCGCAAAGCGCCAACGACAACGAGGATTTCGTCAGCCGCGAGATCGACTGGATTGGCGTGCCGCTGCGCGACAAGAAGCCCTATCTCGGCATCTGCCTGGGCGCGCAGATGATGGCGCGCCATCTGGGCGCTCGCGTCTATCCGCACCCCGATGGCCATGCCGAGGTGGGCTATTACCCCATCCGCCCGACAGAGGCCGGCCGGGCGCTCTGCGCCGACTGGCCGGACCGGGTCTACCAGTGGCACCGCGAGGGCTTCGATCTGCCCGCCGGCGGTGAGCTCTTGGCGGAGGGCGATGCCTTCTCCATCCAGGCCTTCCGGTATGGCACGGGCTACGCGCTGCAATTTCACCCGGAAGTGACCCACGCCATAATGTACCGCTGGCTAGTGCGTGGCGCTCACCGCATGGAACTTCCCGGCACCAAGCAGCGCCACGAGCACGTCTCCGATCGCTTCGTCTACGACTATGCCTCGCGCGCCTGGCTCGCCGCCTTCATCGACCATTGGATCGGCCACACGCTGGCCAACAAAGCGGCGGAAGCGGCGTCCTGACGGCAGCGTGTCCACCGCCCGGGGGGCCGGCTCGGCCCGACGCGCCATTGACAAACCCCGCCCTCGCCGTGATCGATTGACCGCTGGGTAAGGGAGGGCGGCCGATCACGCGCGGAGGCGTGGGCATGCTCGATGCGAACGACGGCGGCCGGCCCGCTCCGTCGGCACTAGAGGCGATGCTGAGTGCCTCCGACGGCATCCTCGATCTGCTGCCGATCGCCACCTTCATCTGCGACGCCAAAGGCACCATCCTTCAATACAACCGCCGCGCCATCGAACTCTGGGGCAGCGCGCCGCAACCCGGGCAAACGCACGTCCAGTTCGCCAAAGGCGCGCGCTTCTTCGCGCCCGACGGCACGATGGTGTCGCGATCCTTGATTACAGAGGTGCTCGCCACCGGCACGCCGATGCGCGACGTCGAGCGTATCATCGAGCGGTCCGACGGCAGCCGGATGACGATATCGGCCAGCATCGATCCATTGCGCAACGCCGAGGGCGAAGTGGTCGGCGCGGTGAACTGTTTCATCGACATCACCGAGCGCAAACGCATGGATGCGGCGCTGGCGCAGTCGCGCCTGCATTCGCTCGAACAGGAGCAGCGCCTGGCGGCGACTTACGAGCACGCCGCCATCGGCATCACCGAAGTCGCGCCGGACGGGCAGTTGCTCCGCGTCAACGAGGCGACCTGCGCCATCACCGGCTACAGCCGCGAAGAGCTGACGGCGGGTAAGTTGTTTCGCTTCACGCATCCCGACGACGCCGATCCGGATCGCGAAGGTTTCCGCAAACAGATCTCCGGCGACCTCGAATTCTATTCGGTGGAGAAGCGGCTGGTCCGCAAAGGCGGCCGCGTGGTCTGGCTTTCGGTGCGCTCCTCGCCGGTGCGCGCGAATGACGGACGTTTGCTCTATGTCGTGCGCGTGGTGCAGGACATCACCGAGCGCAAGGCGGCCGAACAGCGGCAGAAGCTTCTGATCGACGAATTGAACCACCGCGTGAAGAACACGCTCGCGACGGTGCAGTCGCTCGCCTCGCAGACCGCGCGGGCGGCGTTGACGCCGGAGGCTTTCCGCGAGCGTTTCGAGGGCCGCCTGATCGCTTTGTCGAAGGCGCACGATCAGCTCACGGTGCATCATTGGGAGAGCGCCGACTTGCGTGAGCTGCTGTCGCAGAGCTTCGCCCCTTACGTGAGCGCCGGACCGGAACGGATCGTGCTGCGCGGTGAAGATGTCGTGCTGCGGCCACGCGCGGTGGTCACGCTGGCGATGGCGGTGCACGAGCTCACCACCAATGCGGCGAAATACGGTGCGCTGTCTGTGCCCGGCGGACGCATCGAGGTGCGCTGGGCGCCGTTCGCCGGCGCCGACGGCCGGCAGAACCTGCGTATCGACTGGGTCGAGCAGGGTGGCCCGCCGGCCGTCGAACCGCCGCAGCGCGGCTTCGGCTCGCGGCTGATCGAGGGCAGCATCGCCGCCGAGCTCGGCGGCAAGGCGCACCTCACATTCGCCCCGGAGGGCCTACGCTGCGAGATCGTGTTCCCGCTGGACGCGGCCAAGCCGCGGCGGGTGGGGGATAAGGGACCGCGCTAAAACGAAAAGTGTTTGGCTGCTGAACTCGTCCGTCTTCGTCCTTCGACGGACAGCCCGCCTACGCCCTTCGGGCTACGGCGCGACAGCCTTCGTTGGATAGGGCTTGCCGAGCCGAAACTCGCGAAGCGAGCAAGGGCTGGTGGAGCCGAGGGGATTTGAACCCCTGACCTCCTCATTGCGAACGAGGCGCTCTCCCAACTGAGCTACGGCCCCGCCTTAGGGTGCAAACGGAAAAAATCCCGTTGCAAACGACATGCGGCGAGTGGGCGCCATTTAGGGCCAGGGGTTTGGCCTGTCAAGGACAGCCAGCGGGGGCGCCGGACCGGCCTTTACCGAAAGTGCCGCAACCCCTTTCCCTCCGACAGGCAAGCGGCTATTCGTCACCCGGCCACCCGACTGGAGCGAGATATGAATCCTTTTCTTTGGCTCATTGACACAATCATTACCCTCTACATTTGGATTTTGATCGCCTCGGCAGTCCTGTCGTGGCTAATCGCCTTCAACGTCGTGAACACTCGCAACCCGATCGTGGCCGGCATCGGCGAGTTCCTCTACCGCGTCACCGAGCCCGCGCTGCGGCCGATCCGCGCCGTGCTGCCCAACTTGGGCGGGATCGACATCTCGCCGGTGATCCTGATCATCGGCCTCCTGTTCCTCCAGCGCCTCGTCTACTGGGTCTACTTCCAACTATTCGTCTAAGTGGCCGCGCTGCTGGCACGGCCCTGGGTGGCGGTCGCCGGCGGACTTGCGCTGACCGTGCGGCTGACGCCCAAAGGCGGCCGCGACGCCATCGACGGTATCGAGCAATTGTCGGATGGCCGCAGTGTGCTCAAGGCGCGCGTGCGCGCCGCGCCCAACGAGGGCCAAGCCAACGACGCGCTGTGCCGGCTGATCGCAAAGACACTTCACATCCCACCACGCGACATTGTGTTGAGCGCGGGCGCGACGTCCCGCGTCAAGCGCCTCGCGATTTCGGGCGATGGTCCATCGCTGATCGCGGCGCTGGAGAAGATTGCTAATTCGGGATAGAAAGGCACACGACATGACCGCGCAGATCATCGACGGCAAAACCATCGGCGCACAGTTGCGCGGCAAGATCGCGGGCGAGGTGTCGCGCCTGACATCCGCGCATGGATTGACGCCCGGTATCGCGGTGGTGCTGGTCGGCGCCGACCCGGCGAGCGAAGTCTATGTCCGCACCAAGTCGAAGGCGGTGGCGGAAGCCGGCATGCGCGCCATCGACCGCAAGTTGCCGGCGACGACGAGCGAAGCCGAGCTGCTGGCGCTGGTCGACGCGCTCAACAAGGAACCGGATGTGCATGGGATCCTGGTGCAGCTGCCGCTGCCGAAACAGATCGACGCGCAGAAGGTCATCGCCGCCATCGACCCGGCGAAAGACGTGGACGGCTTTCATCCGATCAATGTCGGGCGCCTCGCCAGCGGCTTGCCGGGGCTGGTGCCGTGCACGCCGCTCGGCTGTGTGATCCTGGCCAAGTCGGTGCATCCATCGCTGGCTGGGCTGGAGGCCGTGGTCGTCGGCCGCTCCAACATCGTCGGCAAGCCGGTGGCGCAATTGCTCTTGGCGGAGAACGCGACCGTGACCATCGCGCATTCCAAGACGCGCGATCTGCCGGCGCTCTGTGCGCGGGCCGATGTGCTGGTCGCGGCGATCGGGCGGCCGGAGATCGTGCGGCGCGAGTGGATCAAGCCGGGCGCCACGGTGATCGATGTCGGGATCAACCGCGTGCCGGGTGAGGGCGGCAAATCGAAGATTGTCGGCGATGTCGCCTTCGCCGAAGCGCTCGAGGTCGCCGGCGCGGTTACGCCAGTGCCGGGCGGCGTCGGGCCGATGACGATTGCGTGCCTGCTGCTGAACACCCTGCGCGCGGCCTGTGCGTCGAAGGACCTGCCGGAGCCGAAGATTTAGTGTTCGTCATTCCGGGACGGCCCGAAGGGCCGGGCCCGGAATCCATACTCCGCAGCGTTGATGATTATGGATTCCGGGCTCGCGTGCTTCGCACGCGCCCCGGAATGACAGTGAAGCTCAGCCCTGCCAGGCGTAGGCGACCTTATCGAGCGTCTTGGCGCCGAAGCGCTCAGACGAGCGAGCCACGGCGCGGCCGCCGAGCGCGCGATAGAATTCCGTCGCCGGCTCGTTGTCGGAGAGTGCCCAGACCACCAGGCTCTTCAGCCCGCTCTGGATCAGGTCCTTGCGCGCTGCGGTGAACAGGCGGCGGCCGAAGCCGAGGCCCTGGAATTCCGGCCGCAGGTACAGCTCGTAGACCTCGCCATCGTAGAACAGGCTGCGCGCGCGATTGCGGCCGTAGTTGGCGTAGCCGGCAATGCGGTCGCCGAATTGCAGGATGGTGATGCGGCTGCCTTTGCGGATCGCC
>DASXOK010000494.1:0-4810 GCA_036494425.1 Pseudolabrys sp. | reverse complement strand
GCCGCTGCGCGGCAATGTCGAGACGCGGCTGCGCAAGCTCGACGAAGGCCAGGTCGATGCGACGCTGCTCGCGCTCGCGGGGCTGCGGCGGCTTGGGCTGACGGAGCACGCCACGCGCACCATGAGTGTCGATGAATTCCTTCCGGCGGTGGGGCAGGGCGCCATCGGCATCGAGACGCGCGCGAGCGACACGCGCGTGCGCGATATCTTGGCACGCATCGATCATGCCGACACGTCGGCGGCCATCGCCTGCGAACGTTCCTTCCTCGCCGTGCTCGACGGTTCGTGCAAGACGCCGATCGGCGGCCACGCGACGATCACCGGCGACACCGTGCAGTTCCGCGGGCTCATTGCGCGCCCGGACGGCAGCGCCGCGCATGACATTGCCGGCACCGGCCATCGCAGAGATGCGATTACAATCGGCGCAGACGCAGGCCGTGCGCTCAAACACCGGGCTGGTCCCGGGTTCTTTGATTAGCCCATGCGCGTCGTCGTCACCCGTCCGGAAGCCGACAGCGAGCGGACAGCGACAGCGCTACGCAAGCGCGGACACGAAGTGCTTGTCGCGCCCTTGATGCGGGTCGAGCCGATCAAAGCCGACCTGTCTGGCGATTGGGGCGCGGTGGTCATCACCAGCGCCAACGCGCCGATGGCCATCGCCGGCAATCCCGCACGCGACACGCTGCTCTCGTTGCCGACCCTTACAGTCGGTCAGCGCAGCGCCGACGCAGCGCGCGGCGCCGGCTTCACCGAAGTGAGCACGGCCGGCGGTGACGTACACGATATGGTCCGGCAGCTCACCGCGCGCTGTCTCGATGCGGCGGGTCCCTTGCTTTATCTGGCGGGCGAGGACCGCGCCGCTGATCTCGTCGGCGAATTGGCCGTGCATGGCATCGCCGCCGAGATGCGTGTCGTCTACCGCGCGGCGACCGCGCCGCTGCCGCTGGTGCTGATCGAGGCGCTCAAGGCCGGCGAGGTGGATGCCGTGGTGCACTTCTCGCGCCGGAGCGCAGAAAATTACCTATCCGGTGCCGCGAATGCCGGGGTTACCCCGGAAGCGCTCAAGCCGCTGCATGTTTGTCTGGCAGAGCAAGTGGCCTCTCCCTTGGTGGCGGCCGGCGCGCCGCATGTGTCCATCGCGGCTCGTCCGGACGAAGCCTCATTGATCGAACTTCTGACACCTTCGCCGGGTTGACGTGGCGCCTGTGTGCCGATTGCGTTATTGGCTGACGGCGGGTTGGTGAATCGCGAGGAGACGCGCATGGCAGACAAGCGCAAGGCGCCGGACGCCCCCGAAGGCGCCCCTCGCCGCAAGCGCGCGGTGCCGACCATCGATCTCACCGCCACCGATGTGACGCCGGCCGACATCACCCCGGCCGATGTGACGCCGCCCGCCGCCGAGCCGGCCGCGCAGCAGCAGGCTGCAAGCGAGCCGCCACCTCCGCCGCCGGAAGAGCCAAAACCCACGGTCGAGACGGTGCCGCCCGCGCCCGAACCGGCCGCTCCGGCGTGGCGTGACAGCAAGTTAATTTCCTTGCTCGCCGCCGGCGTAGCCGGGGGTGTTGTTGTCGCCATCGTCATGGGCGCGCTGTGGTACAGCAGCGCGCAGCCGCCGGCCCCGGCGGGCGGCAACGATACGAGCGCACAGATCGCGTCATTGCAGCAGCAGGTGCACATCTTGCAAAGCCGTCCGGCGGTCGCTGTCGATACAAGAACAATCGAGCTGCTCAATCAACGCGTCGCCCGCATGGAGACCACGCTCGCCAATCTTTCCAAGGGCGATGCCTCCATTACGGAACGGCTCGCCGCCGCGGAAAGCGCGACGAAGGTGCTTGGCGTCGCGGTGACCGCGCTCAATCAGCGCAACGACGATGCCTCCGCCAACGCAACGCGTGCGCGCGAGCAGGCCGATGCGGCGGAGAAAGCGGTGACGCAATTGCGCGGCAGCGTGCAGGACGCCGCCAAGGATGCCTCGGCGGCGGTGGCGCCGGCGCAGCTCGATGCTTTGCAGCAGCGGCTCGCGGCGCTCGAGCAGTCGAGCAAGGCCGCGCGTGACGAGATCGCGAAAACTGCCGATGCCGAAGTCGCCGCGCGCCGGGCTTTGAGTGCCGCCGGTCTGCGCAACGCTGTTGTCAGCGGCGCGGCCTACAGCGGCGAATTGGCGCAGACGAAATCGCTTGGGGCCGATGATGCCACGCTGACGCCGCTTGCGCCCTTCGCCGCCTCCGGCGTGCCGAGCGCGGCGTTATTGGCGCAGGAGTTGCGCGCGCAAATTCCGGCGATGGTGAAAGCCTCCGGCGCACCGGCGCCGAAAGGCGGATTTTTCGAACGGCTCGAAGCCAATGCGAGCAGGCTGGTGCGGGTGACGCCGGTCGATGCGCCGCGGGGCGACGATCCATCCGCCGTGCTCGCGCGCATTGAAATCGCCGGCGCGCGGGCCGACATCCCGGCCGCGCTCGCCGATCTCGGCGAGCTGCCTGAGCCGGCGCGCGCGCCGGCGCAAGCCTGGATCGCCAAAGCCAAAGCGCGACAGGCCGCGTTGGACGCTGCGAACACGCTCGCCGCCGATACGGCGCGCGCGCTCGGGTCACGGTGAGGATGCGATGATCCGGGTGGTCTTCTTCCTCGTCGCACTGGCGCTCGTCGCCGCCGGTTTCGCCTGGTTTGCCGACAGACCCGGCGACATTGTCCTCACCTGGATGGGCTATCGCGTCGAGACCTCGCTGATGGTCGCGGCGCTCGCCGTGCTCGCGGTGGTCATTGTTGCGATCCTGGTGTGGTCGATCCTGCGCGCGATCCTGCGCTCGCCCGAACAAGTGTCGCTCTTCTTCCGCCATCGCCGTGCGATGAAAAGCTATCTCGCCATCTCGCGCGGGCTGATCGCCATCGGCTCGGGCGACTTGCGTCTTGCGCGCAAATCCGCCGACGATGCTGGACGGCTATCGCCAGGCGATCCGCTGACGCTTCTCTTGAGCGCGCAGGCGGCGCAATTGGCCGGCGACCGCGCCGCCGCCGAGCGCGCCTTCCGCGAGATGACACGGCGCGACGAGACCAAGCTACTGGGATTGCGCGGTCTCCATATCGAGGCGCACCGCAACAACGATGCGCCGGCCGCGCGCCGCGTCGCCGAGGAAGCGGTGAAGATCGCCCCCGCACTCGGCTGGGCCGGGCAGGCCGTGCTCGACGACCGGTGCGCGGCCTCCGATTGGGAAGGCGCGCTCGCTGCGCTCGCGCATACGAAGGGCGCGTTGGAGAAATCCGACTATCGCCGCAAGCGCGCGGTGCTGCTCACTGCGCGTGCACTGGCACTCAATGACATCGATCGCGACGGCGCGCGCGCGGCCGTGCTCGAAGCGGTGAAGCTTGCGCCCGATCTCGTGCCGGCGGCGGCGCTGGCCGGGCGGCGGCTCGCAGAGGCGGGCGAGCAGCGCAAGGCGCGGCGCATTCTGGAGACGGCCTGGGAGATCAGCCCGCATCCGGATATCGCCGAGGCCTACGCAAACCTGCGGCTGGGCGATTCCGCGCGCGAGCGGCTCGCGCGCATGCAAAAGCTTGCCGAGAAGGTGACGGGCCAGCTCGAGGGGGCGTTGGCGGTGGCGCGCGCCGCGCTCGATGCGCGTGAGTTCGCCACCGCGCGGGCTGCGCTGGCGCCTTATTTGTCGGCGCCGACCCGGCGCGTCGCCACGCTGATGGCCGCGATCGAGGAGACCGAGCACGGCGATGTCGGCCGGGTGCGGGAATGGATGAGCCGCGCCATGCGCGCGGCCGGCGATCCGGTGTGGACCGCGGACGGGGTCGTGTCGGAGCGCTGGCTGCCGGTGTCGCCCAATGGCCGACTCGACGGCTTCACCTGGCGCGTGCCGCTGGCCGAGCTCGGCGTCAGCCGGCCGGTGGTCGAGGTGATGCCGCCGCCGGCTCCGATCGAGCCGGTTGTGGTCGCGCCTGCGCCGGAGCCAGAACCCGAGCCGATGCCCGAGCCGGCCGAAGCCGCCGCCGACCCGGTGGAACCGGTAAAGCCGGCCCTAACTCCGGCCCCTCTCCCGGTTGCCAAGGCCAAGCCGGTCGAGCCGGTGATCCCTCTGGTGCATGTGCCGGACGACCCGGGCCCCGACGCCGTCCTGGACGGCGACGCACCCCGGGGTGCCTCGCCGGACTCCGGCCACGCCTGGCAGCGCATCCGCAAGCTGTTCCATTAGGCCTCTCCACTCCCCTCCCCCACGCGCACTTGCGCGTGGCGGGGAGGGGTCGGGGGTGGGGGAATCGCGCAGCGAATGATGATCGCCAAAGAAAGTCCCCCACCCCGGCTCGCATCGTTCAAACGATTCTCGCCGACCCTCCCCGCCGCTTCGCGGGGGGAGGGAAAAGAAGCGCCGGGGAGGGAACACAAAGGCCGTGCTCCGTCGCCGGGCGTATTGCTTGCCAAGCCCGGTCGGCGCCGATATCAGTGGCGCGGTTTCAGCCGGCGTAGCTCAGCGGTAGAGCACCCGCTTCGTAAGCGGGTGGTCGGGGGTTCAAATCCCTCCGCCGGCACCAGCCCTTCGCCGCTCCGCGGCTTCGGCTTCGGCTTGGCAGGCCAGCCTCCGATCGCTGCGCAAGCTTCGGCTCGGCAAGCCAGTCCTCACTCGGTTCGAGCGCTCGATCGACAAACCGGCATTCGGTGCCGGTTTGTCGATCGATAATTACACAAACTATATCTGTTGAATTTTTCGAGCGCGTCGGCCGCATCGTGACGCGTTACAAATTGAATCAATGCGCACATTCATTCGTTCGCATCCACCAAGAAAACTGTGGGATGGAACGGCGCCGCTGT
>DASXOK010000493.1:0-7989 GCA_036494425.1 Pseudolabrys sp. | reverse complement strand
GGCAAGATCGTCTCCACCTCGCAGGAAGTGGAAGTGCAGATCCTCGAGGTCGATCCGGTCAAGCGCCGCATCTCGCTCGGCCTCAAGCAGACCATGCGCAATCCGTGGGAAGTCTTCGTCGAGAAGCACCCGCCGGGTTCGACCGTGGAAGGCGAGGTCAAGAACAAGACCGAATTCGGCCTGTTCCTCGGGCTCGACGGCGACGTCGACGGCATGGTCCACCTCTCGGATCTGGACTGGAAGCGCCCGGGCGAGCAGGTGATCGACGATTACAAGAAGGGCGACATGGTCGAAGCCCAGGTGCTCGACGTCGATGTCGAGAAGGAGCGCATCTCGCTCGGCATCAAGCAGCTTGCGGGCGATCCGATGTCGCAGGGTGCGGCTGGCGAGCTGAAGAAGAACTCGGTGGTCACCTTGGAAGTCACCGAGGTGAAGGAGGCTGGCCTCGAGGTCACGATCGTCGGGACCGACCTGACCACCTTCATCAAGCGCGCCGATCTGGCGCGTGACCGTGCCGAGCAGCGCCCCGAGCGCTTCTCCGTCGGCCAGAAGGTGGATGCTCGCGTCACCCAGTACGATCGCAAGACCCACAAGCTCGCCGTCTCCATCAAGGCGCTGGAAGTCGCCGAGGAGAAGGAAGCGCTCGCGCAGTACGGCTCCGCCGACTCGGGCGCCTCGCTGGGCGACATCCTGGGCGCCGCGCTCAAGCAGCGGGCCGGCGAGGCCGAGAAGGCCGACGAGTAAGACCGGAAACGTCCGGTTTACGGTACAAGCATACGAAACCCCCGGGGCACGCCCCGGGGGTTTTTCTTTTCGACATCAGCGTGCCAAAACTCGTCCGGATAACGGTTCCGACCGCCGGGTGTATGATCCGGCCCGCGATTCTTCAGAGGAGTGAGCCCATGTCGCTCGATGCCGATGCCATCGTCGATCGCCGCCGGATGCGGCGGAAGCTCACCTTCTGGCGCGTGAGCGCGGCGCTGGTCGCGCTCGTTGCACTGGTCGGCGCCGGCTTCGCCCTCCTGCCGGGCAATCGCTTCGCCCCGCCCGGCGCCTACGTTGCCCGGGTCAAGATCCAGGGCCTGATCCGCAACAACGAGCAGCGCGTCGAAGCCCTTGCGCGGCTGTCGCGCTCGCAGGCCCGCGCCGTGATCGTGCATATCGACAGCCCCGGCGGCACCACCGCCGGCTCGCAGCAGCTCTATGACTCGCTGCGCGAACTGCAGGAGCGCAAGCCGACCGTCATCGTGGTGGACGGCCTGGCCGCCTCCGGCGCTTATATCGCGGCGCTGTCGTGCGATCACATCATCGCCGAGGACACCTCGCTGGTCGGCTCGATCGGCGTTCTCTTCCAGTTTCCCAACTTCACCGATGTTCTGAAAACAGTTGGCATCAAGGTCGAGGAGATAAAATCCTCGCCGCTCAAGGCCGCGCCGAACGGCTTCGAACCGACGAGCCCGGAAGCCCGCGCCGCCATCGAGGCGATCGTGCTCGACTCCTATGCCTGGTTCAAAGACCTCGTGAAGGATCGCCGGAAGCTCTCCGATGAACAACTTGCGCGCGTATCCGACGGGCGCGTCTTCACCGGCCGCCAGGGCTTGCCGCTCAAGCTGGTCGACGAAATCGGCAATGAGCGGACGGCGCGGGACTGGCTGGCCAAGGAAAAGAACATCGCGATCTCGACGCCCGTCCGCGACTATTCGCTCCAGCCGCGCTTTGGCGAACTGTCCTTCTTGCACCTCGCCGCGTGGGGCTTCGATGCGATCGGGCTCCCCGCGGTCTCGCGTGGCATTGCCGAATGGGGCGGCGCGGAGGCCGTCGAAAGACTAAATCTTGACGGTCTCTTAGCGCTTTGGCACCCTGCCTCGTCCAACTGATCAATCAACGGCTAAGGCGGCGTCTATGATCAAGTCTGAACTTGTGCAGCGCATCGCCGCCCAGAATCCGCATCTCTACCAGCGCGACGTCGAGAACATCGTCAACGCCATCCTCGGCGAGATTACCGCGGCCATGGCGCGCGGCGACCGCGTCGAACTGCGTGGTTTCGGCGCGTTCTCGGTCAAGCATCGGCCGGCCCGCACGGGGCGCAATCCGCGCACTGGCGCACACGTGTCGGTCGATCAGAAGTCGGTGCCGTTCTTCAAGACCGGCAAGGAAATGCGCGAGCGCCTGAACAGCAAGACCGACGAGACGGTCTAGGTCCCCGTCGCGAGCGAGGATGCTGTCGTCATGGCCGGGGCTTGCCCGGCCATGTTGGTCTTTAGACCAATCGCATCTTTGGAGATGACCAACGGTGTTCCGCAAGATCGTCACAGCCGTGATCGTCGTTCCGCTGGCGGTGATCATCATCGCCTTCGCGCTCGCCAATCGGCAGAGCGTGACCGTCTCCTTCGATCCTTTCTCCACGGCGAGCCCCGCCTACGCGGCGACGCTGCCGCTGTTCGTTCTCGTCTTCGTGCTGGTCATTCTGGGCGTCATCGTCGGCGGCATTGCCGCCTGGTTGCGCCAAGGCAAATGGCGGCGCATGGCGCGCAAGCTCGACGCCGATGCGCGGCTGCTGCATCAGGAGATCGACGCGCTGCGCCAGCGCCAGACGGTGCAGGCGTCCGCGCCGATGGGTGAGCCCACATCCTATACGCGAATACCTCCTCCGGCCGCATGAACCTTCCAGCCGCTTCGGCTTTGCGATGCCGGGGATAAGGCGCTAGAAACCGCCGTAACATGGCTCTATCGATCAAAATCTGCGGCCTCAGGACCCCGGAAGCGCTTGATGTGGCGCTGGAATCCGGCGCGGATCTGGTCGGCTTCGTGTTCTTCGCGCCGAGCCCGCGCCATGTCGCCTTGGGCGCCGCCCGCGATCTCGGCGGCCGCGTCAAAGGCCGCGCCGGCAAGGTCGCGCTCACCGTCAACGCCAATGACGAGACGCTGCGCGAGATTGTCGAGGCGCTGAAGCCGGACATGCTCCAGCTGCACGGCACCGAGACGCCCGAGCGCGTGGTGGCCGTGCGCACTCGCTTCGGTCTGCCGGTGATGAAAGCGCTGCCGATCGCCGAGCGCTCCGACCTGTCGCCGATCCGCCTCTATGCCAATGTCTGCGACCGCCTGATCTTCGACGCGCGCGCGCCGCACGACGCGACGCGCCCCGGCGGGCTCGGCAAGCCGTTCGACTGGACCCTGCTTCAGGGCGTCAATCCCGGCGTGCCCTACATGCTCTCAGGCGGCCTCGATGCCCGCAACGTCGCCGAAGCGCTGGCCATCACCGGCGCGCCGGGCGTCGACGTGTCGTCCGGCGTCGAGCGCGCCCCCGGCGAGAAAGATCCCGACAAGGTCCGCGCCTTCATCCGCGCCGCGCGCGCGGCCGATGCGGCGCGCGCATCGTCACCGCTTCTCCTCGATGAGGCATCGGCCGTGCGCAAGACGGCCGGATGAGGAACCGTTTTTCATGACTGTGCAGCATCCCAATTCCTTCCGCACCGGGCCCGACGAGCGAGGTCATTTCGGCATCTACGGCGGCCGCTTCGTCGCCGAGACGCTGATGCCGCTGATTCTCGATCTGGAGCGCGCCTACAACGAGGCGAAGGCCGATCCGAAATTCCAGAAGGAGATGGATGGCCATCTCGCGACCTATGTCGGCCGTCCGTCGCCGCTCTATTTCGCCGAACGGCTGACCGAGCATTTAGGAAAGACGGCCTCCGGCGTTTCGGCTGGCGGCGCAAAAATCTACTTCAAGCGCGAAGAGCTCAATCACACCGGCGCGCACAAGGTGAACAACGTGCTCGGCCAGATCATGCTGGCTAGGCGCATGGGCAAGACGCGCATCATCGCCGAGACCGGCGCCGGCATGCATGGTGTCGCCACCGCGACGCTCTGCGCCAAGTTCGGCCTGCCCTGCATCGTCTACATGGGCGCGGTCGACGTCGAACGGCAGCAGCCGAACGTCTTGCGCATGAAGATGCTCGGCGCCGAAGTACGCGCCGTCGAGAGTGGCTCGCGCACGCTGAAAGACGCGATGAACGAAGCCCTGCGTGACTGGGTGACCAACGTCGCCGACACGTTCTACTGCATTGGCACCGTCGCCGGCCCGCATCCTTATCCGGCGCTGGTGCGCGACTTCCAATGCATCATCGGCCGCGAGACGCGCGAGCAGATGCAGGCCGCCGAAGGCCGCCTTCCCGATTCGCTCGTCGCCTGCATCGGCGGCGGCTCCAATGCGATGGGGCTTTTCCATCCGTTCCTCGACGACCGCGGCATCGAGATCTATGGCGTCGAAGCCGCCGGCCATGGCGTTTCCAGCGGCAAGCATGCGGCGTCCATCGCCGGCGGCCGTCCCGGCGTTCTACATGGCAACCGCACCTATCTGCTGATGGACGACGACGGGCAAATCGAGGAGGCGCATTCGATCTCCGCCGGGCTCGATTACCCCGGCATCGGTCCCGAGCACGCCTGGCTCAAGGACATGGGCCGCGTGAACTTCCTCTCGGCGACCGATGAGGAAGCCGTTGCGGCGTTCCAGCTTTGCAGCAAGCTCGAAGGCATCATCCCGGCGCTCGAGCCGGCGCATGCGCTCGCCAAGGTGTTCGAGCTCGCGCCGACGAAGCCTAAGGATCACCTGATGGTGGTCAATCTCTCCGGCCGCGGCGACAAGGACCTCGCCAGCGTCGAAGCGTATCTCGAAAGCAAATCGAAATGACCACCCGTATCGAACGGCGCTTTGCCGCGCTGAAGGAAGAGGGCCGCGCCGCGCTGGTGACCTTCACCATGTCCGGCGATCCCGACACCGAAACCTCGCTCGCCATCGTCAAGGCGCTGCCGAAAGCCGGCGCCGACGTGATCGAACTCGGCATGCCCTTCACCGATCCGATGGCGGACGGCCCTTCGATCCAGGCGTCCGGACAGCGCGCGCTGCGCGCCGGCCAGACGTTGCGCAAGACGCTGGCCATGGTGCGCGACTTCCGCAAAGAGGATGACGACACGCCCATCGTGCTGATGGGTTACTACAATCCGATCTACATCTACGGCGTCGACAAATTCCTCGTGGCTGCCAAGGCAGCGGGCGTTGACGGACTGATCGTCGTCGATCTTCCGCCCGAGGAAGACGAAGAGCTTTGCCTGCCGGCGCTGAAGGCGGGGCTCAACTTCGTCCGTCTCGCGACACCGACCACCGACGACAAGCGCCTGCCGGCGGTACTGAACAACACGTCGGGCTTCGTCTATTACGTCTCCATCACCGGCATCACCGGTTCGGCCGCACCCGACGCGGCGAAAGTCTCGGAGGCGGTGGCGCGCATCAAGCGGCACACCAAGCTGCCGGTAGCGGTCGGCTTCGGCGTGCGCACGGCGGAGCAGGCGCGCGCCATCGCGCAAGGCGCCGATGGTGTCGTGGTCGGCTCGGTGCTGGTCGATGCGCTGCGCAAGAGCCTTGATAGAGACGGCAAGCCGACGAGCAACACCGTGAAGGCGGTCGCCGATCTGGTGTCCGAACTGGCCGCCGGTGTACGCTCGGCGGGCCGTGTGGCCGCCGAATGAATGACGATCGTCATCGCCCGCCAAAGCGGGCGATCCAGTGACCACAATGCGTTCATGATGGCACGGTAGAAGAGCCATCCTTATATCCGGGAGTACTGGATCATCTGCTTGCGCGGATGATGACAGCCGAGCGAGAGCAAAGCCATGAACTGGATCTCCAACGTCGTCCGGCCGAAGATTCGCAGCTTCCTGCGCCGCGAGACACCGGAAAACCTGTGGATCAAATGTCCGGAGACCGGCCAGCTCGTCTTCTACAAGGACGTTGAGGCGAACCAGTTCGTCATCCCGGCGTCGAACTATCACATGCGCATCAGCGCGCCCTTGCGCCTGAAGACTATGTTCGATAGTGGCGAATTCGAAGACATTGCTTTGCCCGACGTGCAGATCGATCCGCTCAAGTTCCGCGACGAACGCCGCTATGCCGATCGTCTCAAGGACGCGCGCACCAAGACCGGTTTGCAGGACGCCGTGAAGATCGGCGTCGGCAAGCTCGACGGCTTGATGGTGACCGTCGGCGTGCAGGACTTCGATTTCATGGGCGGCTCGCTCGGCATGGCCGCCGGAGAAGCAGTCGTCACCGGCCTCGAAACGGCCGTGCGCCGGCAGACGCCCTTCATCATGTTCGCGGCCTCCGGCGGCGCCCGCATGCAAGAGGGCATTCTCTCGTTGATGCAACTGCCGCGCACCACGGTGGGCGTGCAGATGCTGCGCGAGGCGCGCAAGCCCTACATCGTCGTGCTCACCAATCCGACCACCGGCGGCGTGACCGCCTCTTATGCGATGCTCGGCGACGTGCACATCGCTGAGCCCGGCGCACTGATCGGCTTCGCCGGCCCGCGCGTCATTGAACAGACCATCCGCGAGAAATTGCCTGAAGGCTTCCAGCGCGCCGAATACCTGGCCGAGCACGGCATGGTGGACATGGTGGTGCACCGGCACAAATTGCGCGCGACCTTGAGCGAGCTGTGCCGGGTGCTGACCAAGTCCCCACCCGCCCCCGCCCCGGCCAACCAGCAATTGCCGGTCCCCGCGCACGCGTAGTTACCCTTCCCCCGCGAAGCGGCGGGGAGGGTCGGTTTGCATCGCCGCAGCGATGGAAACCGGGGTGGGGGGCATGCAGACATGCTATTTAACTCCCCCCACCCCCGACCCCTCCCCGCCACTCGCAAGCGCTCGTGGGGGGAGGGGAGACGAGAGGCTGGCGCCTAGGTTCGCGACGTATGACCCCAATCGACTCCATCCTCGCGCGGTTGACCGCGCTGCATCCCAAGCGCATCGATCTCTCGCTCGATCGTTTGCAGAATTTGCTCGCCGCGCTCGATCATCCGGAGAAGAAGCTTCCCCCGGTGATCCATGTCGCCGGCACCAACGGCAAGGGATCGACGGTCGCCTTCCTGCGCGCGATCCTGGAAGCCGCCGGCTTGAGCGTGCATGTCTATACCTCGCCGCACCTCGTGCGTTTCAACGAGCGCTTCCGGCTCGGCTCTCCCGGTGAAGGCAAGCTCGTCTCCGACGCGGAGCTGGCCGCCACGTTCGAGGAATGCGAGCGCGCCAACGCCAACGCGCCGATCACGGTGTTCGAGATCACCACAGCCGCCGGGCTGCTGCTGTTCTCGCGTCATCCCGCCGACGTGCTCATCCTCGAAGTCGGTCTCGGCGGCCGATTGGACGCCACGAACGTCATCGACACGCCGCTCGCCTCGATCATCACGCGCGTCTCCATCGACCACACGGACTTCCTCGGCGACACGCTGGAGAAGATCGCCGCCGAGAAGGCCGGCATCCTCAAACGTGGCGCGCCAGCGATCATCGCTGCGCAGCATCGCGACGTGCTCGCAGTGATTGAACGGCAGGCCGCGCGGCTCAATGCGCCGCTGTGCATCGCCGGCGAGGATTTCACCGCCACGGAAGAGCGCGGCCGTCTTGTCTACCAGGACGAGTCCGGGCTGCTCGATCTGCCAGCGCCGAAGCTCTATGGCCGCCACCAATATGAGAACGCGGGGCTCGCCATCGCCGCGCTGCGCGCGATCGGCAGCTTCAAGATTCCGGCCCCCGCCTTCGAGGCCGGAATGACTAAGGCGGATTGGCCGGCGCGGCTGCAGCGCCTCGCGCATGGCAAGCTGACCGAGCTCGTGCCCCCTGGCAGCGAATTATGGCTCGACGGCGGACACAATCCGGATGGCGGCCGCGCGATCGCGGCAACGCTCGCCGATCTCGAGGAGCGCGTGTCGCGCCCGCTGGTGATGATCGTCGGCATGCTGGCGAGCAAGGACTGCGAGGGCTTCCTGCGCAATTTCACCGGGCTGGCGCGACGTATGATCGCGGTGCCGGTGCCGGGCGCCGAGAAAGGCCTGCCCGCCGAAACGGTGGCTGATTGCGCAAGGTCGATCGGCCTGCCGTCGACCAGCCGCGACAATCTCGCCGAGGCGCTGGAAGCTGTGCGCAAGCTGGACCTCGATCCGC
>DASXOK010000492.1:0-11830 GCA_036494425.1 Pseudolabrys sp. | reverse complement strand
GCAAGGACGCCGACATGGTGACCGAGCTCGGCGAGATGGACGCGGCGCTGGAGCGCTGCAAGGACATAGTGTCGCACATCCTGCTCGCAGCGGGCGAGGCGCGCGGCGAGCATTTCGAGCGGATGACGCTCGCCGGCTTTGTCGAGGACGTGGTGGCGGAGTGGAGAGAGACGCGGTCTCCACCTTTAGTCGATTACAACGCCGACATCCCCGATGACATCCTCATTGCCTCGGACACGGTGATCCGGCAAATCCTGCTGAACGTATTCGACAATGCGCTCGAAGCCTCGCCGAAATGGGTCGGCATCGAGGCGAGCAAGGAAAGCGACGCTCTCGTTGTGACGGTTTCCGACAAGGGCAAAGGTTTCGCGCCCGAGATCCTCGCCAATTTCGGCAAGCCCTACCAATCGACCAAGGACCGTGCCGGCAGCGGGCTCGGTTTGTTCCTGGTGGTCAACGTGCTGCGCAAGCTCGGCGGCAAGGCCACGGCACACAACAACCGCTACGGAGGCGCGTCGGTGGAACTCTGCCTGCCGATCGAGGCGCTGGCGATCGACGCAGAGGCGCATCATGCCTGACGAGAAAGCGCGACTGCTGATCGTCGAAGACGACGCGTCCTTCGCGCGTGCGTTGCGCCGCTCGTTCGAACGGCGCGGCTATGACGTGACACTGTGCGAACGCGCCGAGGCGCTGCCTGCGACCCTGAAGACGGTGTCGCCCGCCTTCGCCGTGGTCGATCTCAAACTGGTCGGGCCGTCCGGCCTCGAATGCGTCAAGCTGCTGCATGACCGCAACCCTGACATGCGCATCGTGGTGCTGACCGGCTTCGCCAGCATCGCCACCGCCGTCGAGGCGATCAAGCTCGGCGCCTGTCACTATCTGGCCAAGCCCTCCAATGCCGACGACATCGAGGCGGCCTTCACCCGCGACGAGGGCGACAGCAGCGTGGCGCTGACGCAGCGACCGAGTTCGATCAAGACGCTCGAATGGGAGCGCATCCACGAGACGCTGGCCGACACCGGATTCAATATTTCCGAGACAGCACGGCGGCTCGGCATGCATCGCCGCACGCTGGCAAGGAAGCTGAGCAAGCGACGGGTCGAATAACACGACCCGTCTCGGGGCATACAGCGTTACCGGCCTCGACCTTGTATATCATTGAGAACCGGCTCAGCCTTGGTTCACTCTCGGCGGCGATCGTGGAGTAAACCATGCGAAGCATTCGCGGCTTTCGTCTGACTGCCGTGCTTGCACTGGCATTGGCCGGAACGGCCGTTGCGCAGGCGGCGGAGAGCGACCCCACGCTCGCCGAGACTGATGCAGGGCCGGTGCGCGGCGTCGCTTCAGACGGTGTGATCAGCTTCAAGGGCATTCCCTATGCAAAGCCGCCGGTCGGCGCGCTGCGCTGGCGCGCGCCGCAGCCGGTCACGCCTTGGCAGACTGTGCGCGACGCCGCCGAGTTCGGCCCGGGCTGCATGCAGACCGACGACGTGGCGACTTCGGAAGATTGCCTCACACTCAATGTCTGGCGGCCAGCCGTATCATCCGAACCGTTGCCCGTGATGGTGTGGATCTATGGCGGGGCGCTCGTTTACGGGCGCACGTCGCAGTATCCCAGCGACGCCCTCGCAAAGCAGGGCGTTTTGATTGTCAGCATGAATTACCGGCTCGGCCGGTTCGGCTTCTTCGCACATCCGGCGCTGGCGGAGGAAGCGCCCGGCGAGGTGCGTGGCAATTACGGTTACATGGACCAGCGCGCCGCGCTGCAATGGGTCCGGCGCAACATCGCCGCCTTCGGCGGCGATCCGGGCAAAGTCACGATTTTCGGCGAGTCGGCCGGCGGCGGGTCGGTGATGGTCCATCTCACGTCGCCGCTGTCGCGCGGTCTGTTTCAGCAGGCCATCATGCAGTCGCCCGGACTTCCGGCCGCCCGCGCCAAGGTCACTCCGCTGACCGAGCTTACGGACGCCGAGACGATGGCGGTCGACTACGCGCGTTCGGTGGGTGTGACCGGAAAAGGCCCCGCGGCGTTGAAGGCTCTGCGCGCGCTTCCACCCGAGACGCTCGTGGAAGGGACCTCCGCACCGGAGGAGGTCTCGGCACTCGCGGCCGGCAAGCCGATCATCGGCGTCGCGGGACCGATCCGCGATGGTACGTTTGTTCTGGAGGCGCCCGAGACGGCCTTCGCCGCCGGCCGCCAGACGATGGTGCCGGTGATGATCGGCGCGAACGACTGGGATCTGGGCCTTGGGCACGCGAAGAGCAAAGACGAGCTGTTCGCGCTGTTCGGCGCGGACGCGGAGCAGGCACGCAAGCTTTACGACCCGCAAGGCGATCGATCGCTCGACGCGTTGAAACAGCAGGTGTTCGCCGACAAGACCATGCTCGAGCCGGCACGGCACTTGGCCAACGAGATGGCGCGCGCCGGCCAGCCGACATGGCTCTACCGCTTCTCGTATGTGGCCGAATCCCAACGCGCGACGCTCAAAGGCACGCTGCACGGCTTCGAGATTCCGTACACCTTCAACATTCCGGACGCGCTCGTCGGCGACAAGGTCACTGCTGCCGACAAGGCGATGGGCGAGTTGGCGAGCGCCTACTGGGTGTCTTTCGCCAAGACCGGCGACCCAAACGGCGGCGATCGTCCGACCTGGCCGCGCCATGAGCCCGCCGTGAACAGGATCATGAACTTCACGAATGCTGGCACAAGCGCAGGACCGGACCCGCTCAAGGCCAGGCTCGATCTTTGGCAGACTGTTTGGCGTTCGGGACGCTGAGCGCGCGCGAACCGATCAGCCCACTTGGGTGATCTCGTAATTCGGCAGACGGCGCGGCTGCGGCACGTAGCTCTTGCCCATCTTCAACATCGGCCGCGGCTTGACCAAAATCGAAATGAGCCGGTCGCGCAGCGCCTTGGGCGAGGTCGGCTTGAGCAGGAACTCGTGCACGCCGGCGCGCATGGCCTGCACCACGGCCGAGCGGCGCGCGTGTGTCGTGAGCATGACGATCGGCAGGTTCGGACGCGGGAAGACGCCGGGCGAGCGCACGATGCGCACGACTTCCATGCCGTCGAGCACGGGCATGTCCCAGTCGAGCAGCATCACATCCGGATCGCAGGTGCGGATCGCCTCCAACGCCGCAAGACCATCGGCGGCCTCGAGCACCGACTTGACGCCGAGGTTCATCAGCATCGTGCGCGTCAGGCGGCGCATGTACTGGTTGTCGTCGACGATCAGGATATTGAGCCCCTGAATGAGAGCGTCGACCGGCTTGTTCGGCATAGCGTCCTCTTGCACAAATTGCCCGCCACATTATGTCCAGGAGTCTCTCCATTCCTTGACGGGGAACTTTCAAATTTTAGCCATCGGCTCGGAAGGCCCCGGAAAGGCACCACAATTCCAAGCGAACGATCGACGCCTTCTGGTTAATTTTGGGTAGGGTAAACAATCATGAAACAGCCTGGACCTGACCATCCGATCACCATCGCAAGCAATGGCAAGCGCGTGCGCGTCACCTTCGCCGGCAAGGTGATCGCCGACACGACGCGCGCGCTGTCGCTGAAGGAGGCGAGCTATCCGGCGGTACAATACATCCCGCGCGCGGATTCCGACATGAGCGCGCTCGCGGCGACGACGCATCACACCTATTGTCCGTACAAAGGCGACGCCAGCTATTTCACCATCCAGGTGAACGGCCGCAGCGCCGACAACGCGGTGTGGAGCTACGTCGAGCCTTATCCGGCGGTCGGCGAGATCAAGGAGTATCTCGCGTTCTATCCGAACAAGGTGGATGGAATCGAGGAGGGGTGAGCGGGGCCGTGTCCCGGGCGCAGTGCAGCGTGAACGAAGTGAACGGTGCGCTGCAGAACCGGGACCTTCGCAAATTCGGAACTTTGATAAGGCCCCGGATCTGCGGCGCATCGTTTCGCCATAAGCGCGTAAACGCGTTTATGGCTCACGCTGCGCCGCGTCCGGGGCACGCAGGCGCTCAATGCATCCGCGGGCCGCGAAGAAACTTCGTGCGGTCGGATGAATTCACGCGCACGTCGAAGGTCAAGCCTTCGCGGTAGAGTGTGAGCGGCACCTCGACGCCGGCTTCGCCCAGCGACCAGACCTTGCGATAAAGCTCAGCGAGCGTGGTGATGTTCTCGCCGGCGACAGCGAGAATGACGTCGCCGGTCTTGAGCTCGGCGCGCGCGGCCGGCCCCTTCGGCGCGATACCGACGATGACGACCTTGTCCTCGATCTCGGTCGAATAGACGCCGAGCCAGGGCCGCGCCGGCTTGTTGACGCGGCCGAACTTGCGCAGATCGTCGAGGATCGGCGTCAACAGATCGATCGGCACGATCATGTTGAGATGCTCGTTCTTGCCCGCGCGCTCACGTTCGAGCTGCAACGAGCCGATGCCGATGAGATCGCCCTTGTGCGAGATGAGGCCGGTGCCGCCCCAGTTGGGATGCGCCGGAAAAGTGAAGATCGCCTCGTTGAGCACGTATTCCCAATAGCCGGCAAATTCCTGCTTCGCAGCGATGTGGCCGGCCAGCGAGCGCGTGCGGCCGCCGGCGCCGCCGACGACGACACGCTCGCCGACTTGCGCCGCGGCCGAGGAGCCGAGCAACAGCGACGGCAATTCGACGCGGCCGAGCGCCTGCACCAGGCCGAAGCCGGTCTCCTGGTCGAAGCCGAGCGCATGGCCTTCCACAACATGACCATCGCCGAGATGCAGCCACACTTTTTCCGCCTCGGTGATCAGATAGCCGATGGTGAGCACAAGGCCATCGTCGATCAACACGCCGTTGCCGGCACGTTCGACGCCGAGCGTGTCGGCGGTGAACGCGTCAGGCGGGATGATGGAATGCAGGCCGACCACCGAGGAGAGAGCGCGTTCGAGATCGTAAGGATAGTCTTCCAGGCGCGGCTGCGCGCCCGGCGGAACCTTCCATTCGGTGAGCGAGGCCATCGGCGTCTTGATCCCTGTCGATCCCTATTAAATCCGCACGATGCATCATAATCGCGGCGGCGGGCGCGAGAAACCGCAAAGTGCGGCAAGGCCGATCCATCGGCGATGTGTGATGAACCCCGGGGATGACGAAGTCGTGAATCCGGGCAAGTCTAGCGGACGACCAGCTTCAGCGCCGGCCGCTCGGCGCTCACCAGGCGATTGCGGCCCGCGGCCTTGGCCGCGTAAAGCGCATCGTCGGCCCGGCACAGCAGATCGCCGATGCCGGCATCGCCGCTGCGCAGTGTTGTCACACCGAGGCTGATGGTGAGACGGATCGCACCACTGGGTAACGCCAGCGCCGCATCCATGACACGCGCGCGCAGGCGTTCGCCGAGCTTGGCGGCCGTCGTGCTGTTGGCGCCCGGCAACATGATGACAAATCCGTCGCCCCCGGTGCGGCCAATATAGGCTGCCTCGCCCATGCATGAGGTGAGCGCAAGCACCAGCTCATGCAAGGCACGATCGCCGGCGGCATAGCCGTGGCCGTCGTTGACGGCTTTGAAGTAGTCGATGTCGAGCGCGATGCAGCTCAGTTCGCGCGGGCTCTGGCGCACGCTGACGATCTCGCGCGCCGCAGCTTCAAGGAACGCGTGGCGGCTCAAGGCGCCGGTGAGACTGTCGACGGTCGCGGCGCGGCGCAATTCGAGCTCGTCCATGACGACCGCGGCGAGATCTTCGAGGATGGCGATCTCCTCGGACGTTGGATGACGCACCACTGTGTCCATGACGCAGATAGCGCCGATCTTGAACCCGTGGGCCGTGCGCAGCGGCACGCCGATATAGCTGCGAACGCAGGGCGCCGCGGCTACCTGCGGCAGGGCGGCGAAACGCGCGTCGGTGGCGGCGTCGGATACAACCAGCGTCTCATCGCATGCGATCGCATGCGTGCAGAAGGATTCGTCGCGCGGGATCTCGCACACGACCTCGCCTTCGCTCGCTTTGAGCCACTGCCGTTCGCGATCGATGAACGATATCTGCGCGATGGGAGTGCGCAGGACCGTCTTGGCCAGACGGGTGATGCGGTCGAACGCCACTTCACGCGGCGTATCGAGCACCTGGTAATCGCGCAGCGCTCTCAGCCGGCGACGCTCCAAGTCGGTGGCGATATCGGTCATGGGTGGCGGCGATGCGTTCTCGTTCACATATGCGAACGGGCCATCGACCTGGTCCGCTCGCGACCCCTCCGAGGAGAATCTATGTAAGGATACAACCTCCTTCGCGGCAGTTAAGCAGACCCCCGTTATTCTATGCATGATATCACGGTTGTGAATTTCGGCGCCCCATGATCCCGCTCTCCGTCCTCGATCTATCCCCAGTATCAGCCGGCTCGACCGGTACCCAGGCACTGCGCAATTCGCTCGACCTCGCCCAACTCGCGGACAGGCTTGGCTTTGTCCGGTATTGGGTGGCCGAGCATCACAGCATGCCGGCCATCGCCAGCTCGGCGCCCGACATCATGATTGGGCAGATCGCCGCGTTGACGCGGAATTTACGCGTGGGCTCCGGCGGAGTGATGTTGCCTAATCATGCGCCACTAATGGTCGCGGAACGCTTCAAGGTCCTCGAGGCGCTCTTTCCCGGGCGCATTGACTTGGGGCTCGGCCGGGCGCCGGGAACCGATCCGGCGACATCCTATGCGTTGCGGCGGCGGCAGGGCGTCACGGAGGAAGATGATTTCTTGGAACGGTTCAACGAACTGATGCTGCTGGAGACGCGTGCGTTTCCGCCCGGACATCCGTTTCACAATGTGCGCGCCATGCCCGCGGACGTGACCTTGCCGCCGATCTATCTGCTCGGCTCGTCCGACTATAGCGCGCAGCTCGCCGGCCATATCGGCGCGGCCTTTTCCTTCGCGCATCACTTCGCCACGTTCGATGCCGTCGAGGCGATGCGGATCTATCGCGACAGCTTCAAGCCGTCGCCGGCGCACGCCAAGCCCTATGCCATCCTCGCCACGCACGTGGTCTGCGCCGACACCGACGAGGAAGCCGAGCGGCTGGCCGCCACCGTCGATCTGAATTTCGTGCGCCGTAACAAAGGCGAATATCAGCCGCTTGCCTCGCCGGAAGATGCCATAGCCTACGACTATACGCCGGTGGACAGAGCGCGCATCGCGCAGAACCGCACGCGGCTGTCGGTCGGCTCGCCGGCGACGGTGAAGGCGAAGCTCGCGCCGCTGATCGCAGCGACCCAGGCCGACGAATTGATGATCACGACAATGGTCTACAGCCACGAAGCGCGGAAGCATTCGTATGAATTGCTGGCGCAAGCGTTTGCTTGAGCGCCGCGTGTCCCGGGCGAAGCGCAGCACGCCCTTCGTGATGCGCTGCAGACCCTGGACCGTCGCAAATTCGGAATTTGTTACGGCCCCGGACCAGCAGCGCAGCACTTCGCTAACGCTACGCGCTGCGCGGCATCCGAGGCACGCGCCCGGCCATGACGGGCCATCTATCCCATGCTAAAACCCGCCGCGAATGCAGCCGCATTTCCGCGTAACCCGTATCGATTGACGACAACGGAGGTTCCCTTTGGGCAAGCAGTTCACCCTCTCCGCCGCCGATGAGCACACGCTCGGCGCCTATCGCGCCGACCCGGCAGGCACGCCGAAGGGCGGCCTCGTGGTCATTCAGGAGATTTTCGGCGTCAATCATCACATCCGCGCGGTCTGCGACCGGCTGGCGGCTCAGGGCTATGCGGCGGTGGCGCCGGCGGTGTTCGACCGCTTCGCGCGCGACTTCGAATGCGGCTATACGCCGGACGAAATCGCGCATGCGCGCGGCCTGGTCGGCAACGTCAACTGGGATCACATGGTCGCCGACATGGCGGCGGCGGCGAACGACCTCAAGGGTGCCGGCCCGGTCGGCGTGATCGGCTTCTGCATGGGCGGCACCGCGGCCTTTCTCGCCGCCTGCCGCATCCCGGGCCTGTCGGCGGCCGTTTCTTTCTACGGCGGCATGATCGCCAAGTTCGCGGACGAGAAGCCGAAGTGCCCGCTGCAAATGCATTTCGGCGCGGAGGACCAGGGCATTCCGCTGAGCACGGTCGAAGAGATCAAGGCGAAGCAGCCGCAGGCCGAAACTTACATCTACGAAGGTGCGCCGCACGGCTTCTCCTGCGACGAGCGCGCCTCGTTCCGCCAGGAGGCCTCCGACCTGGCCTGGAAGCGGACGTATGAGTTCCTGGCGAAAAATATCAAGAAGTAAGACGCGGCGCGACTTCATCCGCTCAAATGCGAAAAGCCCCGGCCATGCTGGGGCTTTTTGTTTGTCTTCGTTGCAACACGCCGCAACCTCGCTCGGCCTCTTGGTGAGGAGCGCTCCGAAGGAGCGCGTCTCGAACCATGCGGCCGCCCCATCCTTCGAGACGGGCGCGTTCCGCGCCCTCCTCAGGATGAGGCGGGTAAAGGCGGCCAATTGCCGCTTGCCTAAAACCAGCGCTCCTTGACGACGATGGTGTCGCCGGGGCGCAAGGGATAGGCGAGGGGCACGTTGCCGCGGAATTGCTGGCCGGGCGCGTTGCGCGTGATCTCGACCGTGCGCTTGTCGGCGCGCCGCGAGAAGCCGCCGGCGATGGCCACCGCGGTCTCCGCCGTCATGTTGGCGACGTACGAATATTGGCCGGGCGTCGTCACCTCGCCGAGGATGAAGAACGGCCGGTACGTGTCGACCTCGACGCTCACATGCGGCTCGCGCACATAGCCCTGCTTGAGCCGCTCGGAGATCATCTGCGAAAGCTGCTGCGTGGTGAAACCACGGGCCGGCACACTGCCGACCAGCGGCAAATTCACATTGCCGTCTGCACCGACGATGTAGCTGTTGGTGATGCCGTCCTGGCCGAACACCACGATGCGCAGCTTGTCGCCAGAGTCGAGCGTGTAAGGCGGCTGCGCCGTCGGCGCCACGGCGGCGTAGCTGTTGGCCGGAGCGGGAACGTAAGGCCCGCCGGTGCCGTATTGCGGCGCGGCGTATTGCGGCTGGTAGGCCGGCTGCGGCGCATGGACCGTCGCGCTGGCGCGCGAATTGAACAGGCCGCGGCCGCTGCTCGGCGCGGCTTGCGGTGCCGGTTGCTGATAGACGGGCTGCTGGTAAGCCGGCTGCTGATAGCCTGTCTGCGCGTAGCTCTGTTGCGCGGGCGCCGGCGACGAGGAGGAAAACAGGCCGCGGTCGCTGCTCTGCGGATACTGCGCCTGCGCCTGCGGCGCAAAAGTCTGCGGGGCGTAGGCCTGTTGCGCGTATTGCGGCTGATCGGCGGAGGCCTGCGGATATTGCAGCGGCGCATAAGGTTGCTGCTGCTGCGCGACGACCGGCACCGCCTGGCCGGTCTGCGGATCGATCACGTAGTAGGCTTGTTGCGATTGACGCGCGCAGCCGGCCGCCGCCAGCGCGACGCCCAAGGCCAACAGAAAATGAAGTCCCCGCATCAAACGAATCCGGGCCCGAGCAAAAAGGAAATCGAGCCCGATTAACACTTTATATGGTTAAAAAAGTCTGACCGCTTTTACCTCTCCCGGCCCGCGGGGAGAGGTCGACTTCCGAGCGGAGCGAGGAAGTCGGGTGAGGGGCGCTTTGGAGGCTGCTGAAATCGCCCCTCACCCCGACCCTCTCCCCGCACGCGGGGAGAGGGAGCGCGCCGCATCCGCGGCTTCTTCAGATGTTCAGTACTACGCCCCCACACCCGCGAGCTTCGCGCCGGTGCCGATCGGGCACGAGACGCCGGTGCCGCCGAGGCCGCAATAGCCGAAGGGATTCTTCGCCAGGTACTGCTGGTGATAGTCCTCGGCGAAATAGAACTCGGGCGCATCGACGATCTCGGTGGTGATGGCGCCGTAGCCCTTCTTCTTCAGCTCATCCTGGTACATCGCCTTCGAGGCCTCTGCCGCCTTCTTCTGCTCGGGCCTGAACGTATAGATACCCGAGCGATACTGCGTGCCGACATCGTTGCCCTGACGCATGCCTTGCGTCGGGTCGTGGCTTTCCCAGAACGTCTTGAGCAGCGCGTCGTAGGAGATCTTCTTCGGGTCGTAGACCACCAGCACCACCTCGTTGTGGCCGGTGCGGCCGGAGCAGACCTCTTCATAGGTCGGATTGGGGGTCAGGCCGCCGGCATAGCCGACCGCCGTTACATAGACGCCGTCGCCGAGCTCCCAGAACTTGCGCTCGGCGCCCCAGAAGCAGCCGAGGCCGAACACGGCCATCTCCAGGCCCTGCGGATAAGGCCCCTTCAGCGTATGGTGATTGAGGAAATGCTCGGACGCGGCGCGGATCGGCTGGCTGCGGCCCGGAAGCGCCTCGGCCGCACTCGGCATGGAAATCTTCTTGAAGCCGAACATGGTTGGTCCTCTCTTTTCGGGTTCTTTTTCGTTGTTGGAAATCTTCCCGGATATAGGCGCGCGGCTGCCATTCCGAAACGCCGCCCCGATCACGAGTCACAGGGCAAGCTGGCGCGCCGGCTTCACGCGGATGAGAGGGTTCTGCGCGCGGTGCAGGCGCTCTACGACCGCGCGTAGCCGATCAGCGGCTTCTTGCGGCGGCCGAGCAGAATGAAAATGATGCCGACGCCGCCGAGCAATGCCCAGGCCGGCGCTGCCAGCAGGCTGACCATGCCGGGATCCCACAACATGCCGTCGACATAGGGGATGAGCAGCGGCTTCACCTTCAAAAGGCTGGCCGCGTTGATCAGCTCCCAGAGCGTGCGCACGCTGGTGAAATAGAACGTGTTCGCCGCGATCGACTTGGTGCCGTCATAGATCACCAATATGAAGGCGGCGGCCAGGCATAAGAGCCCGAGAAATCGGAAGAAAAAGCGAATCATGGCACCCCGGTCGACGTCCCCACGCAGTCACAATGCGAAAGACCGATTAACCCCACGGACGCTTGGGTTGCAAGCTGCGCAGAGGGGCCTTGCCTTGAGCCGGGACTGTTCCTTCCGTAGTGTGCCCTCGGCGATCAAAACGACATCGGTGACGCCTAAGGTCCCCTCCCCGCGCATTTTTATGTCCGAAAACTAGTTCCCAGCTTTCGGGAAATTGCGCTAACGTCCCCTCCCGCCGGCGTTTCCGGTCGAGGTCATGGAGTTGAAATGCCTGCAAAGCCCCCCGGCCTCACGCGGCCGACCTTTACCGACCAGGAAGCCCTGCAATTCCATAGCGTCGGCCGTCCCGGCAAGCTCGAGGTGATCGCTACCAAGCCGATGGCGACCCAGCGCGACCTCTCGCTCGCTTACTCGCCGGGCGTCGCGGTGCCGGTACTCGCCATCGCCGAGGACGAGAGCAAGGCCTATGACTACACGACCAAGGGCAACTTCGTCGCCGTCATCACCAACGGCACGGCCATCCTGGGCCTGGGCAATCGCGGCGCGCTGGCGGCGAAGCCGGTGATGGAAGGCAAGGCGGTGCTCTTCAAGCGCTTCGCCGACATCGACGCGATCGACGTGGAGGTGGCCTCCCGCGACCCCGACGAGATCATCACCGTGGTCAGCAACATCGGCGCCTCGTTCGGCGGGGTGAACCTGGAGGACATCAAGAGTCCCGAGTGTTTCATCATCGAGCAGGCCTGCCAGGAATTGCTCGACATCCCGGTCTTCCACGACGACCAGCACGGCACCGCGATCATCTCCGCCGCCGGCCTGATCAATGTCTGCCACCTGACCGGCCGCCAGCTGAAGGACGTCAAGGTGGTGCTGAACGGCCCGGGCGCGGCGGGCATCGCCACCCTGGAGCTGATCAAGGCCATGGGCGTGCGCCACGACAACGTCATCGCCGTCGACCGCAAGGGCGTCCTCTACCGCGGCCGGTCCGAGGACATGAACCAGTGGAAGTCGGCGCATGCGG
>DASXOK010000491.1:0-24816 GCA_036494425.1 Pseudolabrys sp. | reverse complement strand
CCCTGCTTCGTTGCCGGCAATGCCGCTTACCGGGTCACCGGCGCCGCCACCGCGGATTATACCGTGCGCGTCGACACGGCCGCTGCGAGCCCAAGCCTGCGCCTGCAATTGGTCGACGATCCTGCCGAAGCCGATTTCGTCCTGGTCGACGACAGCGTCGCGACCGATGCCTGTCCCGCCACCGTCACCAACATCCGCGTCGATGCCGCGGCTACCGCGCCGGACGTCACGGTTTCGTTGTCGCGCGCGCCGGCCGATCACAAGATCTACGTGAAGTCGGCGAGCTTCTCCGAACAGGATGCCACCGCGCTGTTCGCGGTCATCTGGAAAGGCGCGCGCGACGCCGCCCTTCATCGCGAGATCGCCGCCCGCCGCTGAGTTCCCGTTAACGCTTCATTCACCATGTTCGCGCGAAGGCGCGGCGCGTCGTTAACGGGGAATGAATTGGAAAGATTCGACTTGCCAAAGTGCCCCTTGAACGGCGCGCTGCCGCGCCGGCGCTGGAATGCTTGGCCATGCGATCCAGACCAGACGCCAAAGACGACT
The DNA here is from genome assembly GCA_036494425.1 of Pseudolabrys sp. Lineage (GTDB taxonomy): Bacteria > Pseudomonadota > Alphaproteobacteria > Rhizobiales > Xanthobacteraceae > Pseudolabrys. The sequence goes on along the minus strand of DASXOK010000491.1, from coordinate 24,270 downwards.
CGAAAATCGACCTCCGCGCACCCGTGCAGGCCGCGCTGGTCCTGTTCGGGCGCGCCACCCGCGCGGCGATTGCCGCAGTGGTCGCCCACAGGCCGAGGCGCGCCGGCAGCTTGCGTGCGCTGGAGGCTCAGCTCGACGATTTGCGCGACCGCAATTGGGAACTGCGCGAAGCGGAAGTGCGCGCGCGCAGCCTGCTCGAAGCGCAGGGCGACCTCATCCTGCGCCGCGATGCGCAGGGACGTCTCTCTTATGCCAACGATGCCTTCTGTGCGCTGACCGGAAAGAGGCGCGGCGAACTGCTCGGGAAGGCCACGGTCATGGCCGTGCTCGAGCAGGGCGCGGGGACCGTGCTCGCCGATGGCACGCGCGTGCACGACCAGAAGATCGCATCCACCTCCGGTGCGCGCTGGATCGCCTGGCGCGAAGTCACTGTGCGCACCGGGCATGGCGCTGAAGTCCAGAGCGTTGGCCGCGATGTCACCGACCGCGTCGAAGCCGAGCAGGCGCTGCAGGTGGCGCGCGACCAGGCGGAAGCTGCGAACCGCGCCAAGTCGCGCTTCCTCGCCATGGTCAGCCACGAGATCCGCACGCCGCTCAACGGCATCCTCGGCATGACCGACCTGCTGCTCGACACGCCGCTCACCGCCGAACAAGTCAACTATGCCAAAGCCGCGAAGACATCGGGCGAGACGTTGCTCTCGCTGATCGAGGAGATCCTCGACTTCTCCAAGATCGAAGCCGGCAAGCTCGACCTCGACGCGCGGCCTTTCGCGCTGTCGGCGCTGGTCGAGGAGGCGGTCGAATTGCTGGCCCCGCGCGCCCAGGCCAAGGGCATCGAGATCGCCTCCTTCGTCGACGAGCGCCTGCCGGCGCAAGTCGTCGGCGACGCCGCGCGGCTGCGCCAGGTGCTGCTCAATCTCGCCGGCAATGCCATCAAGTTCACCGAGACGGGCGGTGTGTCCGTCATCGTCGAGCCAGGCGAGACTGAGAACGAAATACGCTTCCTGGTGCGCGACACCGGCATCGGACTGAAAGTTGAGGACCAGGCGCGCATCTTCCGCGACTTCGAACAGGCCGACACGTCGTCCACACGCAAGTTCGGCGGCACGGGGCTCGGCCTCGCCATCTCCAAGCGCATCGTCGAGCGCATGGACGGACGCATCGCGGTCGACAGCGATCTCGGCGCCGGCGCGACCTTCAGCGTCACCGTGCCCTTACGCCCAGCGCCCGATCTGACCGAACAAAGCTTCGTCGCACCGGACCTGTCGAACAGTGCGGTGATGATCGTCGCCGAGGCGGAGATCGAATCCTCGCTGCTCGCCCGCCGTGTCGGCCGCTGGGGCGCCAAGACTTGCGCGGTGGTCGACGCGCAGATTGCTTTCGCGCTGCTTCCCGAACGGCGATGGGACGCGCTGCTGGTCGATTTCCCCCTCGCCACGGCTATGACCGCCGGCGGCCGCCTTGCCGCGCTCGACATCCCGCGCCGCATCGTCCTCATCCGCCCGGCCGAGCGGCATGAACTGCCGGCGCTCAAGGCCGCTGGCTTCACCGGCTATCTGGTGACGCCGGTGCGCGCCGCGTCGCTTGCCGCGCGGCTCGCCGCGGAAGAGACCTTCGAGCACACCCCGTCCGAAGCCGCGGAGGACAGCGAGCAGGCCGCCGAGATGAATGCCACGAGCAAGGGCCTCTCGATCCTGGTCGCCGAGGACAACGAGATCAACGCGCTGCTGGCCCGCGCGCTGCTCACCCGCCTCGGCCACCGGCCGACCATCGCCGGCAACGGCGAGGTCGCGCTCGAGTCCTGGCAGGCATCGCTTGCCGCCGGCGCCCCCTATGACTTGGTCCTGATGGACCTTGAGATGCCGGGCATGGACGGGTTGGAAGCCACCCGCCGTATCCGGGCCTTCGAAGATGCCCTCGATCCGGAGCTCGGCCACAGGCCGACCCCCATCCTGGCGCTCACGGCCAACGGTTACCCCGAGGACCGCGAGGCAATTCTCGCCGCCGGCATGGATGGGCTGCTGGTCAAGCCTCTCGACCGCGAGCGGCTGGCCGAAATCATTGAAGCTATCCACCGGTCTTTCGCAGCGCTTGCTGCGTAACGGAACTTTCCTCAGATTGTCATAATTCCGTGGCCGGCCCATGGTGTACGGGTCGCGCGTCCTCACGACGCGCCGATTCGGCCACCGATCCGGCACAAGAACGCCACCTTATGGGCCGCAAAGGACCTCGACATTCCATGGCAAGTCGCCTCAACCCCCCGCGCGGTCTGTTCGGGCGGTTTCGCCCAATACCTATGGGCCCCGGCGCCGGTGTCCCCGGCCTGATCTCGTCGATCCAGGCCTATGGCGGCTTGCAAGCTTGGGCGGCTCGCTCGCATCGCCCGTCCCAGAGTCTGGGCCGGCTGGGCAGCCTCGAGGTGCGGCTGGCGCAGACCGCCGCCGAAGTGCGGCAGGCGCAGAAGCTGCGCTACCAAGTCTTCTACCAGGAAGGCCCGGCGATTCCGAACCCCGGCCGGCTGTTCGCCCGCCGTGACGTCGACGCCTATGACGCGATCTGCGACCACCTGCTGGTCGTCGATCATGCGGCCCGCGACCGCGGCGCGAACAACCGTCCGGCCGTGGTCGGCACATACCGGTTGCTGCGGCAGCCGCTGGCGGAGGATCACGGCGGCTTCTACACCTCGGGCGAATTCGCCATCGGCTCGCTGCTCGCGCGTCACGGCAACTTGCAATTCCTCGAGCTCGGCCGCTCCTGCGTGCTGGGCCCCTATCGCAACAAGCGCACGGTCGAACTGCTGTGGCACGGCATCCACGCCTATGTGCTGCAGAACCGCTGCGACGTGATGATCGGCTGCGCCAGCCTCGAGGGCACCGATCCCAAGCGCCTCGCGCTGCCGCTCTCGTTCCTGCATCATTACGCGCGGGCGCCGGAGCCCTGGCGCTCGCGGGCGCTGCCGTCGCGCTACGTCGAAATGAACCGCATGTCGAAGGAAGTCATCGATCCGAAGGAAGCGCTCCGCGCGCTGCCGCCGCTGATCAAGGGCTACCTGCGCTTGGGTGCTTATATCGGCGACGGCGCTGTGGTCGACCACGAGTTCGGCACCACCGACGTGCTTATCGTGCTGCCCATCTCGATCATCGAGAAGCGCTATATCGAGCATTTCGGCACGGGCCGCAAAGCGGCGTAAAATCTCTCCGTCATTCCGGTTCGCGTGCGCAGCACGCGAACTCGGAATCCAGACACAAATTTTGAACAAGCGGCTGGATTCCGGGTTCGCCGCTTCGCGTCGCCCCGGAATGACGAAGAATTACAACTTCCTGAGCGACACGTCCGCGATCACGTGACTCTCGCTCTTCTTCAAAATCAAATCGGCGCGCTGGCGCGTCGGCAGAATGTTTTCGTGCAGATTGACGAGATTGATCCGCTCCCAGATCGCGCTCGCGGTCGTGATCGCTTCCTCGTCCGACAAATTTGAATAGCGATGGAAGTAGGACTTCGGATCGCGGAAGGCCGTGCCCCGCAACGTCAGGAAACGATCGATGTACCAGGCCTTCAGCACATCCTCGTCGGCATCGAGATAGACCGAAAAGTCGAAGAAGTCCGATACAAAGGGGATCGCCGCGCCGTCCCTCGGCAGACGGCCGGTCTGCAACACGTTCAGGCCTTCGACGATGAGGATGTCCGGGCGGTCGACCTCGACCCATTGATTCGGGATCACGTCGTAGATCAAGTGCGAATAGATCGGCGCCCGCGCCGGCCGCTTGCCGGCTTTGATATCGGTGAGGAAGCGCAACAGCGCCTGCAGGTCATAGCTCTCGGGAAAGCCCTTCTTCTCCATCAGGCCTTCGCGCGCGAGGATCGCGTTCGGATAGAGAAAGCCGTCGGTGGTGATGAGGTCGACCTTCGGCACGTTGGGCCAGCGCGCGAGCAGCGCCTGCAGCACGCGCGCGGTGGTCGACTTTCCTACCGCCACCGATCCGGCGACGCCGATGATGTAGGGCATCTTCGCGTCCTCGGTGCCGAGGAAGCGCTGCTGCGCGCGGAACAGCCGCTGCGTCCCCGCCACATAAAGCGAGAGCAGGCGCGAGAGCGTGAGATAGATGTCTTCGACTTCGCTGATGTCGAGCCGGTCGTGCAGCGAACGCAGGCGCATGACTTCTTCCGAAGTCAGCGTCATCGGCGCGTCCTCGCGTAACGCTGCCCATTCCGCACGTGAGAAGGTGCGGTAGGGCGAAAGGATTTCTTCCGTCCGCTGTTCCATGCTCGAAGTCTCGTTAGACAGCTTTGCGCGACGCCTTTTCCTCGTGCCCCGACTGCGCCGTGCGTCGGTCTAATTCCGCCTCGACCTCATCGAGCGTCACGCCCCGCGCCTCCAGCAGCACCATGAGATGGTAGAGCAGATCGGCGCTCTCGGCGATCACGCGGCTCTTGTCGTCCTGCACGGCGGCAAGCGCCGTCTCGAAGGCCTCCTCGCCCATCTTCTTGGCGCAATGGGCGACGCCCTTGTCGATCAACGCGCGGGTATAGGATTCCGCCGCGCTGGCCTGCGCGCGTTCGCGGACCCGTATTTCCAGATCGGCTAAGGTGAATTTGGTCATTAAGCCTCCTTATCACCTCTCTCCGGTTGCGGGGAGAGGGGGAAGTCACGCATCCAGCCGCATCGGCAGGCCCGCCCCGGCCATATAGGCCTTCGCCTCGCGCACGGAATGCTCGCCGAAATGGAAGATCGAGGCCGCCAGCACCGCGGTCGCGTGCCCGTCGCGGATGCCTTCGACCAGGTGCTGCAGGTTACCCACGCCACCCGAGGCGATCACCGGCACCGGCACTGCATCGGCCACTGCGCAAGTCAGCGCGATGTCGAACCCCGAACGCGTGCCATCGCGGTCCATCGATGTCAGCAGAATTTCGCCGGCGCCGAGCGACACGACCTCGCGCGCGTAGTGGACGGCGTTAAGGCCGGTCGGCTTGCGCCCGCCATGCGTGAAGATTTCCCAGCGATCCGGCTCGCCGGCTTTCGACACCTTCTTGGCGTCGATCGCCACCACGATGCACTGGTCGCCGAACTTCTCCGCCGCCTCTTTCACGAAGTCGCGCCGCATCACCGCCGCGGTGTTGATCGACACCTTGTCGGCGCCGCAGGTGAGCAGCTTGCGGATGTCATCCACCGTGCGCACGCCGCCGCCCACCGTGAGCGGCATGAAGCACGCCTCGGCCGTGCGCGTCACCACGTCGAAGATGGTGTCGCGGTTCTCATGGCTCGCGGTGATGTCGAGGAAGCACAACTCGTCGGCGCCGGCGGCGTCATAGGCGATCGCCGCTTCCACCGGATCGCCGGCATCGCGCAGATCGACGAAGTTGACGCCTTTGACGACGCGGCCGTCCTTCACGTCGAGGCAGGGAATGACGCGGACTTTGAACATTTAAGCGCTCGCCCGCGCTGCGCGGATCATCGTCAGCGCGTCCGCTGCATCCAACCTGCCGTCGTAGATGGCGCGGCCGGCGATGGCGCCTTCGAGTTTACCGGCGCGCGGCTCCAGCATCGCCTTGATGTCGTCGATGGAGGCGAGGCCTCCCGACGCGACCACCGGAATGGAGATGTTCTCTGCCAGTGCGATGGTGGCGTCGAGGTTGAGGCCTTTGAGCATGCCGTCGCGCGCGATGTCGGTGTAGATGATCGCCGACACGCCGGCGTCCTCGAACCGTTTGGCGATGTCGAGCACCGACAATTCCGACGTCTCCGCCCAGCCTTCCACCGCCACCTTGCCGTCGCGCGCGTCGAGACCGACCGCGATGCGGCCGGGATAGTCGCGCGCCACTTGCTTGACGAACGGCGGATCGCGCACCGCGGCGGTGCCGATGATCACGCGCGTCACGCCTTTCTCTAACCAGGCTTCCACGGTCGCCGTGTCGCGCACGCCACCGCCAAGCTGTACCGGCAGGCCGACGGTCTCGAGGATGCGGTCCACCGCGGCGGCGTTCACTGGCTTGCCGGCGAAAGCGCCGTCAAGATCGACGATGTGCAGATATTCGAATCCCTGCAATTCAAACGCGCGCGCCTGCGCCGCCGGATCGCGGTGGAACACGGTCGCGCGCGCCATGTCGCCCTGCTCGAGACGAACGGCGAGGCCTTCTTTGAGATCGATGGCGGGAAACAAAATCATGCGTTGTCTCTGAGAGCCGTAGAAGCGATGCACAGCGCGCTCCCCTCCCCCCGCGCAGCGGCGGGCAGGGGTCCGGGGTGGGGCGTCTTGCTTTCTATAGAAAGAGCCCCCCACCCGACCGCTTCGCGGCCACCCTCCCCGCCGCTCGCAAGCGCTCGCGGGGGGAGGGAAAGAAGCAACTCCGTCGCAACGTTCATCACGGCATCCATTTCAAGAAATTCGCGATCAGCTTCAGCCCGAGACGCTGGCTCTTCTCGGGATGGAATTGCGTGCCGACCATGGTGTCGCGGCCGACGATGGCGGTGAGCGGACCGCCGTAATCGGCCTGCGCCACCAGGTTCGCGCGTTGCGAGGTTTTGAGCTCGTAGGAATGCACGAAGTAAGCGTGCAAGCCGTCGGGCCCAAGCGGGATCTCGTCGAGCAGTGGATGCGCCTGCAGCATGTTCAGCGTGTTCCAGCCCATGTGCGGGATCTTCAGGCTCGCATCGGCAGGCGCGATGCGATCGACCTCGCCGGCGATCCATCCCAGCCCCGGCGTCACCTGATATTCGCGCCCGCGCTCGGCCATCAATTGCATGCCGACACAGATGCCGAAGAACGGCCGCCCGCGTTGCAGCACCGTCTCGTTCAGAGCCTCGACCATGCCGTCGATCTCGTCGAGCCCGCGCCGGCAATCGGCGAAGGCGCCGACGCCCGGTAGCACCACGCGATCCGCCCGCGCGACCGCATCGGGATCGCTGGTGACCGCGATGGGCTGATCGTGGCCGCTCTCGCGCGCGGCACGTTCGAAGGCTTTCGCGGCCGAGTGCAGATTGCCCGAGCCGTAATCGACAATGGCGACGCTCATCGTGTGCCCCCCGGTTCGGGAAACAGGCCGATCACGTCATTGCCGGACGGCGGGCCTCGCCGGATGGGAGTCGCAAACTGCGGTTGCTCGGGAAGTGTCGGCGGCAGCAACGGTGGTTCAGGGATCCGCTTCGCCCATTCGGCATAGAAACGCCGCTCGGCCATTTCCACATCTTCGCCGACGACGAAGCCGAGCGTCGTCCAGCACCGCCGTGCCAGCGTCCAGCGCCAGATGCTCGAGGCCTCGAAGCCCATCAGCAGCGCGATCAACACGCCGACGAGCAATTGAACATTTGCCGAAAAGTGCAGCACCGCCAGCCCGACGCCGATCGCGCCATAGACGACGACATAGATCACGAAGGCCAGCCACAGCCGGTGCATCAGCAGCCACAACGGGGCCACGATGAAGGCCCAGCCGTGGAATCCATCGCGCACGAACAGGAAACGCTCCGGGGCGCTTGTCGTGCCGTCTTTGCGCGGCGGCGGTGCGTGGACGGTGAATGTGGGCATCGGTAGTCCTCAACTCTCACCTTGTCATGGCCGGGCTCGTCCCGGCCATCTCGTTTAGGAAGGCACTGCCTGCCTGATCGGGATCGCCGGGACGAGCCCGGCGATGACAATTACTAAAGCTTCGCCTTTACCCGCCCAGCGAGCCCTTGGTCGACGGCACCTCGTCCTTGGCGCGGGGATCGATCGCCACCGCGGCGCGCAGCGCGCGCGCCAGGCCCTTGAAGCACGACTCTGCAATATGGTGATCGTTGGTGCCGTACAAAGTCTCGAGATGCAGCGTAATGCCGGCGTTCATGGCGAAGGCCTGGAACCACTCCTGCACCAGCTCGGTATCGAAGCCGCCGACCTTGTCGCGCGCGAACTCGGCCTTGAACACCAGAAACGGCCGCCCGGAAATGTCGATCGCCACCCGGGTCAGTGCCTCGTCCATGGGCATATGCACGTCGGCGTAGCGAGTAATCCCCTTCATGTCGCCGAGCGCCTGCTTCACGGCGCTGCCAAGCGCAATGCCCACATCCTCGGTGGTGTGGTGCTGGTCGATATGCAAGTCGCCTTTGGCGCGCACCGTGATGTCCGCACGTGAATGCCGCGCAAGAAGGTCGAGCATGTGATCGAGGAAGCCGATGCCGGTCGCGACCTGCGAACGGCCCTGCCCGTCGAGGTCGATTTCAACCTCCACGTCGGTTTCCTTGGTCTTGCGCTTCACAGTGCCTGTGCGCATTGGCGAGTCCTTGGCGAAATCCTTGATTGCGGGCGCCTTTTATCAGGCGTTCGCCTGATACGCCACCAGATCGCCCATTCTCCATCGGAAGGGGTAAAGAAGGCCTGTTTGCATCCCCCGCCGCGCTCCCTTACATGTCGGGTCGTCTCAGAGGTTTCCGCGTATGGCATCCCCCGAAATCCCGGCTTGGCACGGCACCACCATCCTCACCGTCCGCAAAGGCGGCACGGTGGTCATCGGCGGCGACGGCCAAGTGACCGTCGGCCAGACCATCATCAAGGCCAATGCCAAGAAGGTGCGGCGTCTAGGCAAGGGCGAGGTGATCGGCGGCTTCGCCGGCGCTACCGCCGATGCGTTCACCTTGTTCGAGCGGCTGGAGGCTAAGCTCGACCAATATCCCGGCCAGCTCCTGCGCGCGGCGGTCGAGCTGGCGAAGGACTGGCGCACCGACCGCTACCTGCGCCGTCTGGAAGCCATGATGATCGTCGCCGACGTCAATGTGTCGCTGGTGCTCACCGGCACCGGCGACGTGCTGGAGCCGGAGGCGGGGGTTGCCGGCATCGGTTCCGGCGGCAATTACGCACTTGCCTCGGCGCGCGCGCTGCTGGACGGACCGCTCGACGCCGAGGCGATCGTGCGCAAGTCGCTCGACATCGCCGCTGACATCTGCGTGTACACCAATCGCAATGTGACGATTGAGAGTTTGAAAGCTTAACTTGGCATGACCGACTTTTCTCCGCGCGAAATTGTCTCCGAGCTCGACCGCTACATCGTCGGCCAGGCCGACGCCAAACGCGCTGTCGCCATCGCGCTGCGCAATCGCTGGCGCCGCTTGCAGCTCGACGACAGACTGCGCGAGGAAGTGCTGCCAAAGAACATCCTGATGATCGGGCCGACCGGCGTTGGCAAGACCGAGATTTCGCGCCGCTTGGCCAAGCTCGCCGGCGCGCCGTTCCTCAAGGTCGAGGCCACCAAGTTCACCGAGGTCGGTTATGTCGGCCGCGATGTCGAGCAGATCGTGCGCGATCTGGTCGAGATCGGCATTGCGCTGACGCGCGAGAAGAAGCGCAAGGACGTGCAGGCGCGCGCCGAAATGTCGGCCGAAGAGCGCGTGCTGGATGCCCTGGTCGGCCCCGGCTCCAGCCCCGCCACTCGCGAGAGTTTCCGCAAGAAGCTGCGCGACGGCGAGCTCGACGACAAAGAAATCGAGGTTGAGGTTCAAGCCGGCGGCGGCGGCATGCCGATGTTCGAGATTCCGGGTATGCCGGGCGCGCAGATGGGCGCCATCAATATCGGCGACATCTTCGGCAAGCTCGGCGGCGGGCGCACCAAGACGCGGCGCGTCACCGTGCAGGAGTCGCACGATCTCCTGGTCAACGAAGAATCCGACAAGCTGCTCGACAACGAACAGGTCGTGCAGGAAGCGATCCGCACTGTCGAGCAGAACGGCATCGTGTTCCTCGACGAGATCGACAAGATCGCCGGCCGCGAGGGCCGTTCGGGCGCCGACGTGTCGCGCGAGGGCGTGCAGCGCGATCTCCTGCCGCTGATCGAAGGCACCACCGTCGGCACCAAGCATGGTCCGGTGAAGACCGACCACATTCTGTTCATTGCCTCGGGCGCGTTCCACATCTCCAAGCCGTCCGACCTGCTGCCGGAGTTGCAAGGACGCCTGCCGATCCGCGTGGAACTCAAAGCGCTCACGCGCGACGATTTCCGCCGCATCCTCACCGAGCCGGAAGCCTCGCTGATCAAGCAATACGTGGCGCTGATGGCGACCGAAGGCATGACGCTGGACTTCACCAAAGATTCAATCGACGCCATCGCCGATATCGCGGTGGCAGTGAACTCCAGCGTCGAGAACATCGGCGCCCGGCGCCTGCAGACGGTGATGGAGCGGGTGCTCGACGACGTGTCCTTTTCGGCTCCGGACCGTTCCGGCGAGACGGTGAAGATCGACGCCGAATTCGTGCAGAAGCACATCGGCGACCTGGCCAAGAACGCCGACCTCAGCCGCTTTATCCTGTGACGGTTTAAGCCCCGCAGCCCGCTTCGGGACCGGGGGCGGCTTAAGCGAGCCGGATCATTGGGGCTATCGTTAATCACATCGACCGTTTGTTGAATATGCGGTTTTCCTCCTCGCCGGGGCCGCCCACGCGCTTAACGTGACAAATGGAGATTTACACGCAGCCGCAAAGCCGCAATAGATGTTGGACTGAGGCGCAGGTCCCATGTCCGCGGATCACCGGGGCAATGCGGCGGCCGATGCCGGTGAGCTGACCCCAAGCGACCATCTCCGGGCGGAAATCGAGCGGCTCGGCCTCGACCAGGTTGCCGTCAGCGCCGCCACCGGCGTGTCGCGTCAATCGATCAACAATATCGTCAATGGCCGGCAGCCGATCTCGCGCGCCATGGCGGCGAAGCTCGGCAGGCTGACCGGCCACACGTCCGACTACTGGCTGCGCGCCGCATTTCCCCGCGCCGCGATCAACGGCGCGCGCGCCAAGGCCACGAAGGCCGTCACGCCGCCGCGCCCGCTCGGCGTCGGAGTTCTGGTCAACCATCAGATCGTGCGCGCGGTGAAGGACGGCATCATCGGCATCGATCCGTTCGACGAAGCCTACGTGCAGATGGCGTCGATCGATCTCACCCTCGACGATTTCGTGATCACCGGCGATGGCGACAAAGTCGATGTCAGTGACCAAAGCTACGTGCTCAAGGGCGGACGCGTGGTCAAATGTCAGCACCAAGGAATGGGTCGAGCTTCCGCAGGACTATTGGCCGCGTCGGCGCCATGGCGAGCCTTGCCAGCCTCGGTATCATCACCTCGCATGGCTTCCAGATCGACCCCGGATTCAAAGGCAATTTGCACTTCTGCATCTTCAATGCCGGTCTCAAGGATTTTGAGCTGCGCGGCGGCGCCTCGATCATCAGCGTCGAGATCATGCCGCTCAGCGCCACGCCGGCTTATGACGAAAGCGCCGCGCGCCATCTGATCGAGGCGCGCGATCGCGACCGGAACGCATCCATCTTCCGCAATGATGTCTGCGACCGGCTGATCCGCGACGCCATCCGCCGCCGCGTGCTGATCGAGTTCGGCAATGACGGCGCCAAGGCGCGGCTGTCCGACCTGGGCATCGAGATTCTGGACGCCTCGGCGGACGCGGCGCTCGCCGATACGGTGCAAGGAGCGCTGAACGGATTGCAGACGCTGCGCGCCAAGCCGGGCGCCGCGCGCGAGGACCGCGAGAAATACGCGAGCTTCTTCGGCGAGATCGCCGAGCGGCTTTATCTCACCGGCGAGTAGGCGCGCTGGGCGCTGACCTGCCTCGCCTTGCGGATCGGCACCGCGGACACGCTGGTTGCGACGCTGCGCGATGGCGCCGACGCCGTCATCCCGCTGCCGACCAAGTCGGCCCGGGTCAGCCTGCGCCACGATCCTGATGCTGGTCGGCGTGCGGTCATACCAAGGGCGCAAGGCCTGACTTACCGTTGCTTTTGGGGTCCGTTTGATAAATAAACGATAAAAAAATTTTACAGCAACTTACGCGCGCGTATCCTGATGGTTGCGGGGGACACATTGCGCCAAACACTTTGCCCAGCCCGCGTGTCAGGAGGCGAACATGGGATATTCGGCAAGGAAGGCGACGTCCGGGCCAATCAGGCCCGTTCGAAGGGGGGGACACGGTTGCGGAGCGATCCGCATGATGCGATCGAGTTGGAGGCTCTCGGGCTCTGGCTCGGCCTCGCGCGACTGCGCCGGATACTTCGAGACGGCCGGGCATTGCGCGGCGGCAAAAACATCAGTTCGGCAAAGGAATCGAGCCGTAAGGCGGCTTGAAGATCACGGCCGCCGCGGCGCATGCGGCCGCCGCCGCGGCCACTTTCACTTCTTCGGCTTGTGATTGACCCCAGGCTCGGTGACAGACACCGGATCTGACGCTGGGAAGGTCCCTTCCAGGCCCTCCTCGAGCTCCCGGTCGAGCTCCCTCTTGTCCCGCTGATCCGGTTTGTCCGGCTTCTCCTGCTTGCCGCCGGACTTCGGCTTCTCGGATGCTGGATGCCGCGACATCGGAATTGCTCCTCTGACTGGACGCTGAACTTTATCCGCGCGAGCGCCGCACCCGCACATAGAGCGCGCCCTCGCCGCCATGGGTGAGGTGCGCATCCTCGAAGCCAACCACAAGGTCGCGGAATTCCGGCAGCGCCAGCCAATGCGGCACCTGCCGCTTGAGCACGCCGCGTTCGCCGTGCATGTCGCCGCGCCCGCCTTTGCCGGTGATCACCAGCACCAGCCGCGCGTCGCGCGCGTGCGCCGTGCGCAGAAAGCGCAGCAGTGCGCTGTGCGCCTCCGCTTGCGTCAATCCATGCAGATCGAGCCGCGCGTCGATCCCCTCTTTGCCGCGCGCGACGCGCTGCTTCATGCGCCGCCCGAGCGGAGACAGCGGCGGTGGTGCCGGTCTCGCCGGCGCGGCCGGCACGAACGGCGGCGGCTTTGCCGCACGCACCGGAGCCCGCGGCGGCGCGGCGGGCTCTGCATCGCGCTCGTCCTCCGCGACATCGGGCAGCGGCTCGCGCATTGGCGCGATCGATTTTGTGATGGTCGTCCACAAGACGCGTTCTTCGTAGGAGAGAACGCGGCGCCGGTTGCCGTCGCGATTGCTCATGCGGTCAGTGATGCGTTTTGGCCGACACGGCTTCGCCAGCGGACGCCCCATCGGCAATGACGTCCTTCGGCCGCGCCCGGGGCAACGGGATCTCCGGCGGCTGTGCGCCGTCGCCTTTCACCGACACGTTTCGCGGCACCAGCATCACGAACTGGCCGTACTGCTTGATGCGCCCGGCGATGCTGCTGATTCCCTCGCCATGGCCGAAATAGATGTCGGCGCGTGCCGCCCCGACAATCGCCGAGCCGGTGTCCTGCGCGATCATGAGATGCTGGAATTTGGTCTCGGGCTTCTCGCTCTCGATCGGCAGCTCGGCGTCGACCCAGATCGGCGTGCCATAGACATGGATCGACTTGTCGACGGCGAGCGAGCGCCATGGCGTCAGCGGCACGCCTTGCGCGCCGATGCATTCCTCGTGCGGGCGCAAAGGCGTCTCGGCGAAGAACACGAAGGAGCGGTTCTTGCGGCGCAGCTCCCTGCCTTCCTCCGGATTGGCTTCCATCCAGTCGCGAATCTTGTCCATCGACATCTCTTCTTTCGAGATGATGCCGCGGTCAATGAGCTCCCGGCCCACCGGCGTGTATTTCATGCCGTTGCTGGCGATGTAGTTGAGACGCAGCAGCTCGCCGTCGTTGAGCTTCACGCGCGTCGAGCCTTGGATCTGCGCAAAGAAGGCATCGATCGGGTCCTTGATCCAGCAGATTTCCAGGCCTTTGCCGTTGAGCGCGCCGTCTTCGATCTTGCTGCGGTCGAACTGGGCGAAGACCTTGCTGCGCCCGGAAAGCTTTGCCGGGATCTTGTAGATCGGCACATTGTATTCGGCGGTCTTGACGCGCGAGCCGTCCACCTCGGTCTCGTAATAGCCGGTAAAGAAACCGTCGGTCTGGCCCGGCGGCGCGATGCGCACCGGCTTGAAATTGTCCTCGAAGAAGGCGCGCGCCTGTTCGCGATCGAGCGTGCCGAGATTGCTCGCGCGCTCGCACACCGCGAACAGTGCGCCATAGACCGGCCGGGCCCTGCGCATTGCCTTGCTGCCGTTGAGGATCGCGCCGCAGCTCTTTTGGAACGAGGCATAGGCTAAGGCGTGGTCGTCGTCCTTCCAGCCGTTCAGCTCGGCGAAGGTGACCGGCTCGGCTTGCGCCTTGCGCAGCTTCAAGGGGACATCGTGCGACGCGGCCTTGGCGCCGGTCGCCATCATCACGCAGAGCGTCAGCGCCGCAAACCCTTTCGCCATTCGCGGTCTCCCGCGAACACTCAATGACGTTTGGAGAGAGCGGCCCCCCGCCATGCGTTCACTGCCCCGCTTCGGTGGCGACCAGTTTCCAGTTGGGATCGCGCGACGAGAGGTCGCGGGCGAAAGTCCAGGAGTCGGTGACGTCGGTCACCTTGTCGGCGCTGCCGTCGATGACATTGCCGTTCTTGTCGCGCGTCGCCGTGATCAATTGCGAGTTGAAGCGCACCGTCAGTTGCGCGGTGCGACCACGCACCTCTGCGCCGGTGATTTGAGCGTTGTCGACGGTGACGAAGCGGCTCTCGACCTTTTCGCCGCGCTTCTCGCGGCCAGTGATGGCGGCATCGAAGCCATCATACACATCGCGCGAGAGAAGATTCTTCAACACGCGGCGGTCGCCGTCGGCGAAAGCGGTGACGATCATCTCGTAGGCCGCGCGCGCGCCGGTAACAAAGTGCTTGGCATCGAAGCTCGCGTCCGCCGCGGCGATCGCGTCGAGGCCGGTGGCGATCGGCGAGCCGGGCTCGGCGAAACCCTTCCAACGGGCGCCAGGCTCGACGATTTCCGCGGTCTCGACGGGCTTCGGCGCCGCAGCGGCTTCCGGGGCGCGGTTCGGCAGCGCCACAACCTTCTCGGGCGCCGGCCGCACCTGCTCGCGCGCGGAATATGGATCGTATGGCGGCCGCTCGCGGCCGGTGCGTTGACCGAGCACGCTGCGCAAGCGCAGGAAAATGAACACTGCGAGCGCCAGGAAAATGATGGTGTAGATGTCGAACACGTCTTCCATGCTTTCGGCTACCGCGGCAGTTCGGCCGGTTCAGATATGGCCGGCGCCGCAGAACGGCGTGACGGCGGGCCCCACCCTACCTATCTATGCAGACGGCCGCACCGTTCCATAGGCGTTGCGCCGATCGGCGCAATTGTGCCTCGCAAACAAAGATTAGACGATCGAGGCTGATACGCCAACATCAACACCGACTGTCCTTTGGCGTTAATTCTTAGCGAACCAGTTTGGGCCTCGGAATGGGCGCCTGAAAGAGAAGACACCGATGAATGTGGCGAAATGGGTGCTATTGTCTGTCCTGGCGCTGCCCCTGGTAGAATTGGCGGTATTCGTTGCCGTCGCCGCGGTGATCGGCCTGGGTTGGGCGCTTTTGTTCATTATCGGCACCTCATTCGCCGGCCTGATGGTCCTGCGCCGTGCCGGGGGCAACCACATCGCCCGCGCCCGCGTCGCCATGACGCAAGGCAGTTTTTCGGCTTTGCAAGTCGACGGCACCGGCGGCCTCGTGCTTCTGGCCGGGTTTCTTCTGTTGATTCCGGGGTTTATCACCGACGCGGTGGCGCTGCTGCTGTTTATCGCGCCGCTGCGGCGCGCGCTGGCGGCGGTATTCGGCGTCCGTAAGCCCGCCACCGCGCCCGATGGCGTGGTCGATCTCGAACCGGAACAGTGGCACCGCGTGCCGGATCCGGCGCTCGCCGACCGCAGTAAGAATGATCGTGAGCCGTAGCTCACGCGTTCTTGTTCAGCCACTGGCCCTATGTTAGCCAACCGCCGCTCGCGGTGCGCCTCATCCCCCGAAGTGCTCGCCTCCCGGAGCGTTAAGGAGTTTTCATGTCGACGACCAATGGCGGCCCGTCAGCCGACACCGCGCCGCAGCTTTCCGTGGTGGCTCAATACATCAAGGACTTCTCGTTCGAGAATCCCAACGCGCCGCAATCGCTCGCCTCCAGCCAGGAACAGCCGCAGATCGGCATCCAGATCAACGTTAATGCCAACCCGCTGTCGGACACCGACATCGAGGTGGCCTTGAAGCTCGATGGCCGCGCCGAGAGCGCCGGCGGCGTGTTGTTCAGCTTCGAATTGGAATTCGCCGGCGTCTTCCGCCTGCGCAACATTCCGCAGGACGCGCTGAACATGATGGTGCTGATCGAGTGCCCGCGCATCCTCTTCCCGTTCGCGCGCGAGATCGTCGCCACCACGGTGCGCAATGGCGGCTTCCCGCCGCTGCTGCTCGATCCGGTCGATTTCGCCGCGCTCTATCGCCAGAAGATGGCGCAGATGCAGCCGGGCCAGGCGCCTGTTGCCTAAAGCTGCCGCGGACTTAGCGTCACGAGACAAGACATAGCTGCCAATCGCCCGCGCAAGCGGGCGGTTTGTTATGCGCGGCGTCTTGGCGGCACCAATGGTTCCTTAACTGAAAGAATTTACCAAGCGCATCTTCACGCGGTGTCGATGCGGAACAGCCTTGCGTCAGTCATACGGTCCTCTCCGTAAAATCCTCGACGTCGGGCTTTTGACGCTCCTTTCAATAGGTGCGTTGTTCGCCGGCGCGCGCGCCGAGCTGATCCCGCGCGACCGCGCGCACGGCGTGGCGGTCGTCTTCGCGCCCTGGACCGCGGCGGATCGCACCCTCGCGCAAGCGGTCGGCGGCGGTAGCCGCTTTGTGCGTTTCGGCGGCCTGCCCTTCATCGCCGTGGTCATGCCGGACGACGGCGATTACGCCAACCGGATGCTGCGCGGGGGCGCCTGGCTGGTGGTCGATCCGCGCGCGCTGGCCGCCTGTTCGGCCGCCCTGACCTCAACGGCGCAGAATTCATGACGAGCCTCGATGCGTTGCAACGGAGAGTCGCGCGTGGCCTGACCGGCCTTGCCATCGCGCACGTCCCGATCCTCGTCCTGATGGCATGGTTGCTGGAGCGGCCGCTCCTGACAGTCGCCGTCATCTCGGCCACGCTCGCGGCAGCACCCGTCGCGATGCAGCTGTTGCGCCGGCCGTTGATCGTCGCCGCCTACGCACTCGTCGTCGCCGTGGTCGGGCAGACGTCGCTGATGGTCTTCATGTTCGAAGGCCATCCATGGCAAATCGAGACTCACTTCTACTACTTCGCAGTCCTGGCGATGTTGTCCGGATTTTGCGAATGGAGCGTGTTGGTGGCCGCCGCCGGTCTGATCGCCGTGCACCACCTGACCTTGAACGCCATCCTGCCGTCGGCTCTCTATCCGGGCGGCACGGACTTCCTCCGCGTCAGCCTGCATGCGGCGGTCGTCGTCGTGGAAACCGTGATGCTGCTTGGCATCGGGCACGCCATCCGCGCGGCTTTCGCCCAGGCGCAAGACGCGCACCGGGTGGCCGAGAAGGCGGCGACCGAGCTTCAGCGAACCGTTGTCATGCGCGAGGAGACGCTCGTGGCGACAAGTGCGCGCGCCGACCGGATGAGCGACCTGCTCGATCGCTTTCAGCGCGAAGTCGCCGAGTCCACCGAGATCCTGCATACCCAGGCACAAGGGCTTCAGTCGCACGCGGACGATCTCGACAGGACCGCGGCCCGCGCCAATGCCCAGTCGATGGCCACGGCAACGGCATCGCAGGAAACCGCGAACCAGGTGCAATCGGCCGCCGCCGCTGGCGAAGAACTGGCGATCACGATCGCGGCCGTCGGCTCGAATGCGGTCCAGTCATTCCAGCTCGCGGCCGGCGCCGTCGACAAGGCCGCGAAGACCAGCGCAACCATCGACGAGCTCGCCGCCGTCGCAAGCGAAATCAGCAAGGTGACCGGGCTGATCAACGCCATCGCGGGCCAGACGAATCTGCTCGCGCTCAATGCCACGATCGAGGCTGCGCGCGCCGGAGAGGCGGGACGCGGATTTGCCGTCGTCGCCCAGGAGGTGAAGGCACTCGCCGGCCAGACCGCCAAAGCCACGCAGGACATCGGCCAGCGCATTGCCGCGATGCAGGTCGCAACCGGCCGGTCGGTCGAGGCAATTCAGGGCATTTCAGGAGCGATCCAGGAGCTCAATCAATTCTCGTCGCGCATTGCCGAAGCGATGGAGCAACAATCGGAGGCGGCGCGCGAGATCGCCGACAACGTCAACGCCGCGGCCGGAAGCGTGGATCAGATCGGCAGCTCGATTATCGACATCGAGAGCATCGCCGATCAGGCTGCGCGCTCGGCCACGCGGCTCAACGAAGCCGCGATCGGCGTGACCCAGCAGACTCAACGCATCCGCGAAAGAGCGCGTTTGCTGACCGAGGAAATTCGCGCGATCCCGGCTTGACCAACAAGTGAATGCCAAGCCCTTCAGGACCGCCCGTCGCCGAGATAA
The DNA here is from genome assembly GCA_036494425.1 of Pseudolabrys sp. Lineage (GTDB taxonomy): Bacteria > Pseudomonadota > Alphaproteobacteria > Rhizobiales > Xanthobacteraceae > Pseudolabrys. Next base: position 6,023 of record DASXOK010000491.1, on the reverse strand, counting down.
GGCCGCCACAGCGCATTCTCGCCGAGCGTCGCGATGAACTCGCGATGCGCGGCGCGTTCGGCGTCGCTGATGCGCGGCGCGAGCGGTTGCGGACGCTGGCGCACGATGATGGCGCCATCGCTGCTGACCGCGCGTGGCGCGCCGCTATCGGCAAGGCCGAGCTGCGCCTGCCGGCCGCCGATCAATTCGAGATAGACCTCGGCCAGAATCTCGGCGTCGAGCAGCGCGCCATGCTTGGTGCGGCGTGAATTGTCGATGCCGTAGCGCGCGCAGAGCGCGTCGAGATTGTAGGGTCCTGCCGAATGCTTGCGCCGCGCCAGTGCCAGCGTATCGACCAGCCGTTCGCGCGCGATCAGCGTGCGTTCGACGCGTTTGAGCTCGGCGCAGAGAAACGTGTGGTCGAAGCCGGCATTGTGGATCACCAGCGGCGCATCGTCGCCGATGAAGACAAGGAACTCGTCGACGATTTCGTGGAAACGCTTGTGGCCTGCGAGGAACTCGGCCGACAACCCATGGATGGCGAAGGCCTCGCCCGGCATGTCGCGGTCGGGATTGATGTAGGCGTGGAACGTCGCACCGGTCGGAATGCGGTTGAGCAATTCGACGCAGCCGACTTCGACCAGGCGATGGCCCTGGTTCGGGTCCAGCCCGGTGGTTTCGGTGTCGAGGACGATCTCGCGCATGTCTTTTTTCCGTCGTTCCGGGACACGCCGAAGGCGTGGGCCCGGAATCCATACTCCGCAGCGTTGGTGGTTATGGATTCCGGGCCCGCGGCCTAACGGCCGCGCCCCGGAATGACAGAATCACTGTTGCTGTCCTTTTCGCATTGTAGCGATCTGGCGCAGGATATCACGCACCTGCTCGCGCGCGGCGTCGAAGCCGCGGGACGTATCCACCACGAAATCCGCCCGGCTGCGCTTCTCCACATCCGGCATCTGCCGCGACAAGATGACGGCGAATTTCTGCTCGGTCATGCCGGGGCGCTCGAACACACGCGCACGCTGGATGTCCGGCGTCGCCGAGACGACCACCACAGCGTCGCAACGCTTGTCGCCGCCGGTCTCATACAGCAACGGAATATCGAGGACGGCCACCGCGGCGCCGCTTCTTTCGGCCTCGGCAAGGAACTTGTCGTGCGCCGCCGCGACCAGCGGATGCACGATGGCTTCCAGCGTCCTGATCGCCTCGCCATCGCCGATCACGCGCTTGGCAAGCCGGTCGCGATCGACCGTTGTGCCGCAGGTAGTCCCTGGGAATGCGGCTTCGATCAGCGGCGTCGCTTCGCCCTCATAAAGTTGATGCACTACGGCATCGGCGTCATGCACGGGCACACCCTCCTCGGCGAAGAACTTCGCCGTGGTGGACTTTCCCATGCCGACCGAGCCGGTGAGGCCGAGGATGAACATTTGAGAGCCTCGTGTCCCGGGCGCGGCGCAGCGCGTAAGCGGTGCGCTGCAGACCCGGGACCCAGCTTGCTATCATTAACCGGGGTCCCGGGTCTGTGTCGCAACATTTCATGTTGCGCCGCGCCCGGGACACGCCTCACTCACCCATCCACGAATCCATTCTCACGCATGAAGGCAAGCAGCGGCAGCAATGGCAGGCCCAGGATCGTGAAATAATCCCCTTCGACACGCTCGAATAAATGGATGCCGATACCTTCGAGCTGATAGCCGCCGACGCTCGCGAGCGCCGCTTCGCCCACCATGTCGAGATAATCGTCGAGAAAGCGATCGGAAAAATCGCGCATCGTCAGCTGCGCCGTGTCGCCGTATTCGAACAGCACTTCGCCGTCTCGCACCAAAGCGAGGGCCGCGTGCAGCTCGTGCGTTTGCCCACGCAGTGCGCGCAATTGTTCGGCGGCGGAGGCGCGGTCCGCCGGCTTGGTAAAGCGCCGGCCGCCTTGCTCCATGGTTTGATCGGCTCCGAGCACGACGTGGCCCGGCGATCCCGCCGCCACCGCTTGCGCCTTGGCGCGCGCCAGCACGCGGGCGACGGCCTGCGCATCGCCGACATTCGCGGCCGCCTCAACCGCGCGTTCGTCGATCTGTGCCGGCCGAATGCCGAAACGCAGGCCGGCCGCCGCCAAAATCTTGCCCCGGATATCGCTTTTCGACGCGAGCACCAGCGGCTGAGGATCGAGCCAAAGCGGCATGTGTGTCCTTTCCTGTCCGACTCCACTTTGGAGATCGGCCGACTTTCAGCCGTCGTGACAGCCGGCGCGGCGGGATTATCTGGGGCGCATGGCCGTGACAACAGTCATTGCCCGGCATGGTTACGCTTGCCACCCAGCTCCCGCAGAAGGATGGGTCTTAGGATATCGGCTGCCGCCGTCGCTCGCTCAACAGCCGCATCACCGCCGCGGCGGTCTCCTCGATCGAGCGCCGCGTGACGTCGATCGTCGGCCAGCTATGTTTCGCACACAGGCGGCGTGAATAGGAAATCTCCTCCGCGACGGCCGTCTTGTCGATGTACTGGTCGTCATCGCGATGCGCCTTCAGGCCAAGCAGCCGGTTCTCGCGGATCTGCACGATACGCTCCGGGCTCGCGTAGAGCCCGACCACCAGAGGGCGCGTCAGCTTCTCGACTGCAGGTGCTAGCGGCACGCCCGGCACCAGCGGAACATTGCCCGTCTTCACCCCGCGATTGGCGAGATAGATCGACGTCGGCGTCTTCGACGTGCGTGACACGCCGATCAGCACCACGTCGGCCTCCCCGAGGCCGTCCACGTGCTGCCCATCATCGTGCATCATGCTGTAGTTCAGCGCATCGATGCGCTGGAAGTACTCCGCATTGAGCACGTGCTGCGCGCCGGCGCGGTGGATCGTCTCGGCGCCGAGATAGGACTGGAACACGCGCAGGATCGGACCCAGCACCGACATGCAGGGCAAGCCGAGTTCGCGGCAAGTATCCTCCAACAACTGGATCAGATCTTCTTCCAGCAGCGTGTAGAGCACCAGGCCCGGAGATTCGGTAATCTCAGCCAGGCAGTGGTCGAGCTGCTTCTTCGAACGCACCATCGGGTAGAGGTGCTCGACCGGCGCAACATTGGCGTATTGCGCCGCCGCCGCCCGCGCGACTGTGATCAGCGTCTCGCCGGTGGCGTCGGAGACCAGATGGAGATGAAAGTAGCCCGTGTCAGGCATCTGGATAGCCGCCGGATGGAATGTGGAAACCTGGGGAGGAGGCCATGGTTGGAACCCCGAAGCAAGCCGGACGTTTCGAGCTATCCAGTTTTCGTCCACATGGCTGCCTTCGGGACGCGTTCTGAGGAGGGTTTCCGATTCCACGCCACGATGTGGATGAGCGGCTGGGGAGTGACGGGGATAACAGCGCAAATCCTCGATAAACAGCCCTGTATGTCTGTGGACGGCGGAGGCCTGGATAGAGTGCGATTCTGAAATCCGAAACGCTCGCCGGTGGACAGACTGTTGACCGGAGGGCATGAGTCAAATCAACGGTCTAATAACCACTACAATTAAGATTATAAGAGTCTTTATGACGGAAGCCGGATCCGCCGTGCCTGTGGGGAAGAAGCTGGTCAGCGTGCTGGAGGGTTACCGCCAAGCCGTGCCTCCGGTCTGGCTCATGCGGCAGGCGGGACGCTATCTGCCGGAATACAGGGCGCTGCGCGAAAAGGCCGGAGGCTTCCTCGATCTCTGTTTCAATCCCGACCTCGCCGCCGAGGTCACGCTCCAGCCGGTGCGGCGCTTTGGCTTCGACGCGGCGATTTTGTTCTCCGACATCCTGGTCGTTCCCTACGCGCTCGGACGCAAGGTGGACTTCCTTGTCGGCGAAGGGCCGAAGCTCGAGCCTTTGACCGATGCCGCCGGACTTTCGAGCCTGAGCAAGAGCATCGATCAAACAATCGTGGCTGCGATCTATGAGACCGTGAGACGGGTGAAAGCCGCGCTCGACGAGCAGACCACCTTGATCGGCTTCTGCGGCGCACCGTGGACGGTCGCAACCTACATGATCGCCGGCGAAGGCACGCCCGACCAGGCGCCGGCGCGCATGTTCGCCTATGGCGATCCCGACAGCTTCCAGAAGCTGATCGATACGCTCACGCAGGCCTCGATCGACTATCTCGTCGGCCAGCTCAAGGCGGGCGCTGACTGCGTGCAGATCTTCGATACCTGGGCCGGCGTGCTGCCGCAGGCGGAGTTCGAGCGCTGGTCGACGCTGCCGACGAACAAGATCGTCGCCGGCGTGCGCGCGCAGGTGCCGGGCGCCAAGATCATCGGCTTTCCGCGTGGCGCCGGCGCTAAGCTCTGGCGCTATGTGCAGGATACCGGCGTCGATGCTGTCGGGCTCGACTGGACGCAGGGCCTCGTCTACGCGCGCGATCACATCCAGACGCTCAAGCCGGTGCAGGGCAATGTCGATCCGCTGGCGTTGCTGGCCGGCGGCTCTGCGCTCGACCGCCAGGTCGACGAGGTGATCGGCGCGCTCGGCGGCGGGCCGTTCATCTTCAACCTCGGCCACGGCATCCTGCCGCAGACGCCCATCGCGCATGTCGAGCGGATGTTGAAAAGGGTGCGGGGGTGATGGTGGTTGAAACGGACGTGCAGCATCCTCGGGTCACCTCACCCATAGGGAGAGGTCGGCGCGCGTTTGCGCGCCGGGTGAGGGGTTATGGTCAATCGATATACTCGCGCCCCCTCACCCGCTCGCTTCGCTCGCGACCTCTCCCCAACGGGGAGAGGTGAAGAAGAGGCGAGGCCGCCCATGTACCTCTGGCTCAAAGCCCTGCACTTGATCGCGGTCATCTCCTGGATGGCCGGAATGCTCTATCTGCCGCGGCTGTTCGTCTATCACGCCGCGTCCAAGCCCGGCTCGGAGCAGGCCGAGACCTTCAAGGTCATGGAGGGGCGGCTCCTCAGATTCATCATGACGCCAGCCATGATTGTCACGTGGCTGGCCGGCATCGCGCTGGTGGTTCTCGGGCAGTGGATGGGCGCCGGCTGGTTCCACGCCAAGCTGGTGCTCGTGCTGGTGATGACGGTGATGCACGGCCTGTTCAGCCACTGGACGACCGAATTCGCCTACGACCGCAACACGCACACCCAGAAATTCTTCCGCATCGTCAACGAGATACCGACCCTCCTCTTGATCGTTATCGTCATTCTGGCGGTGGTGAAGCCGTTCTAGGCCCGGCCGCTGTCCCCCAAAAAGCACAACCGGGCGATGTAGACTCCGGCGACCGGGAATCTTGCTTGCGCACGAACAACAAGCCTGTGTGTTCACGCCATCAAAATTACACAGTGCGTCGCGGTGCCTCTTGCGCAAAATCGCGGCTCAACTTATCTTCATTACATCCCACCGAACGCAGGCGGATGCAGTCGCGTTCCGGCACCGACCCCCGTTCGGACCGGTTGCAGCATCGGGCCCCGGGACTTCCCTAAGCGCGCCCCCAGTCAATCCAGACCTGCGAACTCACTGTCTTTAGCCGGCGTCAGCCTTCCCTCTTTTTCCCGACGCCGTCGCTCTCTACTCCACAGGACCTAACCCCCTATGCGGGAAATGAAGCTCCAGGATCTCAAGTCCAAGACTCCAGCCGAACTCCTTGCCTTCGCCGAAGAGCACCAGGTCGAGAATGCCAGCACCTTGCGCAAGCAGGAGCTGATGTTCGCCATCCTGAAGCAGCTTGCGCAGCAGGAGATCGACATCATCGGCGAAGGCGTTGTCGAAGTTCTCTCCGACGGCTTCGGCTTCCTCCGTTCGCCTGAATCGAACTACCTCTCCGGCCCCGACGATATTTACGTCTCACCGTCGCAGATCCGCCGTTTCGGCCTGCGCACCGGCGACACCGTCGAGGGCCACATCCGGTCGCCCAAGGAAGGCGAGCGTTACTTCGCCCTGCTCAAGGTCAACACGATCAATTTCGAAGACCCCGAGAAGGCGCGCCACAAGATCAACTTCGACAACCTGACGCCGCTCTATCCCGACGAGCGGTTGCGCATGGAGCACGAGGATCCGACCAAGAAGGACCTCTCCGCCCGCGTGATCGACATCGTCGCCCC
>DASXOK010000490.1:0-18505 GCA_036494425.1 Pseudolabrys sp. | reverse complement strand
AGGCTACAGCGTGCGCCAGCTCGAGGAGTGGGTGCGCCAGGAAAACGCCGCGCCCGGCGACACGACGCTCAAATACATGAAGAAGAAGGACCGCTCCGCCGCCGCGGCCGTGAAGGACGCCGACACGCGCGCGCTGGAGCGACGCCTGTCGGATTCGCTCGGGCTGGAGGTGACGATCGATCACCGCGGCGAAGGCGGCACCGTGCAGGTCAAGTACAAGGACCTGGATCAGTTGGACGCGGTGTTGAGGAAGCTGGGGGGGTAGTTCGCTGCCGAGCGGTGCGTGTGTTTGTTGATTTGTAGGGTGGGCAAAGCGAAGCGTGCCCCCCGCAAATTAAGACGCCACCTCCTCCGGGAGGGGGCTACGTCTCTGTCTTAGCCAGCTTATTAAGGCCCTTACGATCGAGGCTTACCTCGCTATCTCCGAGTTTTACTTTCACCTGCGAGGCGTTCCCGACCAGAGCCGAAGCCAGATCATCGACCCCCGAGCTTTTTTCCGGAGCCTCACGTTGAATAAAGAGATTACGAGTGATCCCGTCGAGTAAGGAACTTGGAATTTCAGCCTTTTGATCTCTCCGCCATTCAAGCGCAGTTTCAACAACCCAGCTTGCACGATCTACGTCGAGCTGAAACTGCTTGAGAAGAAATTCGGCACTAGAGTGCTCTTCAAACCAACGATTCATCCACCGCACGTAGTAGAGCACCGCACCAACAAAAATTGCAGCGAGAACGCCCTGCTTGATAAGAGTTCGTATAAAAACTGCTGATACGACGTTGATATCCATGCTCGAAAAGCGTTCCAGATAGGCCGCATTCAAAAGGAGCAGGAATGTAATGAGCGTCAACATCGCAATGTGAATCGGGATACGTAGACGGCGAGTGCTGGGCGTAAGCGAAAACTTCTCTTCTCGTGCCGCAACAAGTTTTTGCAAGTCTGCGCGAATGCCACGCCGTGCGTGCATATAGTCGCGATCGTCGAGCCCTTTTCCGCGCTGTTCTAGCGCATCAGCTTCTTCCTGAAATTGCTTTTGTCTGTTCTCGTATTCTGTTTGCAAAGCCGATCGTTCAGCGCGGACCTCTTCGGTCAAATTAAGCTTACGCTTCTCAAACGCTGTAGTTTGCTCGACCGTCCACGACGTGATCTTTTCTATTTGCTCAGCGAATTTGGTCTCCAGCCTCAAAACTGTGGAGCGGTACGACGTTTCTAGGTCGCTCAGCCCCTTTGTCTGTTGTGGAGCGAACATACCCGCTAAAGGGGCCGGTCCAACCGCATCATTTATTATCTGAATTAGATTCAGTCGATCTGCCGTTGGCAGCGCGGCTTGTTGATTGTCGGGCTGCGTAAATTTGATTTCGTCAAAAAGCGGCGATCCATTACTTCCCCGAAGGTATTCGATGTACAAGCCGACGTAGTGAATGGCAATTCTTGAAATAAGAAATGAAGAACTAGAATCAATCCGATCATTAGACTTTGCTTCGTTCTCGTCGAGGAGATTAACGTTCGGAAGCCCCGAAACTGAGACGTTAAAGTGTTGCGGCTTATTTTTTTCTTGGAGCGCACGAAAAAAGGGTTCAGTGCCAATACGAGATTCGCCTCAATTGACAAAGCGTGAAATTCTAATGCAGCGCACATCCGGGGTGGCGTCGCAAGCGGAAACGCCACCCCGCGTTCGCTCCGTTCACGCGGGCTACAAGCAGGGATGCAATCCGTAGGGTGCGTCAAGCTTTCTACAGTTGGAGGAGTTGACGCGTGGGCTCGGCGCTACGCGCCTTAGCCTACCCTACGTATGCAGCCGCTTGTCATGGCCGGGCTCGTCCCGGCCATCTCGCTTAGGGACGCACTGTGCTCACCTACGCGAGATCACCGGGACAAGCCCGGCGATGACAGCATGTTTATCTGCGGACGCCCTCATACGCCGTAACGGCGTTTCAGACGCTCGTTTAATTCGGCAAGCGTCAACGTCTCTGGATTTGACTCCGCCAGCCGGCGGCGCACTTCGGCAGCATGCTCATCACTCAGGCGGATGCTCGTGCTCTTTGTGCGTTCAGCATCGCGTTCGGTCATGGCGATGAATATAGCACAGTATGCAATTGCTGGCTTTTGTTGATGCGGCGCCGCTTGCACTCTTTCCCTATCCCCTGGGGGGAGAGGTGCCCGAGCTGAGGCGAAGCCGAGCGAGGGCGGGTGAGGGGGAAAGTAACCATCGAGATTCACGTGCCCCTCACCCGGCTCGCGCTTCGCTGTCGCTTCGCGCTCGCCACCCTCTCCCCCCAGGGGAGAGGGAAAGCGCGCAAGCGGCGCCGGTTTGCCTTTCACGCTGGCAAGCGGTTTACCTTTTGCCCTCATTGCCGCGCGCATACATAACCGCCGGGGGACCAGAACCTATCACCCGAGGAGCCGCGCCATGCCGTTCGTTCGTATCGATCTGATCAAGGGCAAGTGCGCCGAATACCGGACGACGTTAGGCGAGATCGTCTACAGGGCCATGACCGAAACGATCAACGTGCCGCAGAATGATAAATTCCAGGTCATCACCGAACACGCGCCGGACGAATTGAACGTCGCCGACAGTTATCTCGGAAGCGAGTTCAGCAAGGACGTCATCCTCATCCAGATCACGCTGAATTCCGGCCGCACGGTCGAGCAGAAGAAGGCCCTCTACAAACGCATCGTCGACGACATGCACGCGCAGCTCAAGGTGAGGCCGGACGACGTGGTGATCAATCTCGTCGAGGTGGCGAAGGAGAACTGATCCTTCGGCAAAGGCATTGCGCACTACGCGACGTGAGCGCGTGTGCGATCCGCGCGGCGGGCCGTCCATCGATGTCGGGATGAAGCCGAGTTCGGTGCGAAGCTTCTCAAGCTGACGTGGAGCGAGGTCGCGTCAGCTATCGAGCAGCCAGGCCGAGAATGCGCTGACGATGACGAAAGCGGACAGCGCCATCCAGAGCACACGCAGCGTCGCGCCGTCGGTCTTCGGCCGCGCGAAGTGCCGGCCGTCGCGGTTCGGGCGCTGATAGGGTTCGAACGGCAAAGACGAGAAAGCCAGCCGCGATGCGTCGTTCAAGCTCCAGGCCGCGGCCGGAAAGATCGCTTTGTATAATTCGCGGCTGCTGAACCAGGCGCTGGCGGCCTCACAGGCCGAAGCAAACGGCGCAACGGATTGCGCCCACGCCGTGCGGCGATACGGAACACCCATAGCATTTCCTCCGGTAGTCTTTTTTGTTGCGCCCATGGAACGCCAATCCGGCCGCGCTGTCCAGCGGTTGCAAGGCCTCGCTACGCCTTGCGCCGCAACATGAACGCAGACGCGTGAGGGAACACTTTGATGTGCCGGGGAAGTTTCTCGTCACGAAGCGCAGGGCCGGTCGGTCGGCGCGCGGGGGATTACTCCCTCCGCGACGATGCTGCACCGCAGCGGCAGCGGATTTTCGCCACTGTTGAAGTCAAGCGTGACGCGGGCGCGATCTGCGCCGCGCGCGCACGCTGATTGGTGCGCGCCGATAGCAACCAGGGAGGACCGCATGCCGACATTCATCCTGTCGCTGAACTGGACCGACCAGGGAATGCGAAACATCAAGGACGCGCCGAAGCGTGCGAAGGCCGCGCGTGAGCTCGCCAAGAAGATCCATGTCGACGTCAAGCACGTCTATATGACGACCGGCAAGCACGATCTGATGGTGATCGCCGAGACCGAGGACGGCGACAACATCGCCAAGTTCGCGCTGGCGCTCGGCGCGCTCGGCAATGTGCACAGCCGCACGGTACGCGCCTGGCCGGAGGCGGAGTATGTCAAGCTGATCGCGGACTTGCCGTAAGGCTCAAGTCACTTGGCGCTGGCGAAGATCGCGAGCGGCGCGCCTGCGATCGGGCCGGGCGTCCAGTCGGCGCCGGGCAGCAGCGTGAGCTTGACGTCGGTGAGCAGCCCGCGCCGCAGGTACGGATCGAAGTAGCGCATGGCGCGCTCGTTGAGATCGATGACACGGCCGGGTTTGAGCGGGCCGACATCGTTGATCTTGACGATCGCGCGCTTGCCGCCGCTGTCGACCAGCACGTAAGTCGGCTGATAGAGGCGGCCATAACGCACGCCGCCGGCGCGTGCGCGCAGATCGATCTGGATCGCGGCGGTCCAAGCGGCGGGATCGTAGAACTCGCCGGAGGCGGTCTGGAAGCCGCCCGAGTCGTCGCCATGGCGATAGGGATTGTAGGTCGAGGCGGTGCCGATGATGGCCGACTGGGCGAGAGCGGCATCCTCTTCGATGCGCGGCAGGTTGGCCAGCGCGACCAACTTGAGCATGGCGCGATAGGCGGCGGCGAAGGGCGGCCGTTTGTATTGCGCGACGCGGGCCGCGGGCGGCTGTTGCCGCGCGGCGGAGACGGTCACGCGGACGGCGGCCTGCGCCAGCGGCAGCACGACGGCGTCGGCGCCGGTATCGGCCGTGGCGGCGGCGCGGCCATTGCCGTTGCCGGTCCAGAGCAAAGTGGATGCGATGACGAGCGCGAAGAGGACCGCGATTGCGGCCGGGACACCGCGGGCGGAGGTGTTGGGCAGATCGCGGCGCTGCGGAGACGATGCTGTTGCTGGCATCAAGACCGTCGGCTGGATCGGTATCTGTCCGCACCGATGTACAGAATGCCTTCAAAACTTGCGTAAAACGCGCAGCGAAATTGTTCCGAAAATTTGATGCAAATGCCGCGCGCCGTGGTGCACGCGACCGGCGCTAGGCCGGCAAAAAAATGCAGCCTGCACGGCCGCTTAGGGATTGTTAAACGGAACTTGGCTAGCTTGCACACGAAGTTCGTCCGGCCGCCCTGTGCCCGGGCCAAACCAGAACGGTGCGATTGAGCCATGGGCGCTCCGCTGGCCCTTATCCGCGACCTCGACAGCAAGATCGAAGGAAGCTCTGCCAGCCGGCGCGCCATGATGCTGCGCCAGCTGACCGATCTGTTCCTCGTCGGCGCCGAGCACTACTCCGATGAGGAGATCGCGCTCATCGACGACATCTTCGTGCGCCTGGTCGCGCAGATCGAGGAGGCCGCGCGGGCACTGCTGGCGATCCGGCTCGGGCCGGTCGCCAAGGCGCCGCCCAAGGTGCTGCGGCTTCTCGCCTGTGACGACGCCATTGATGTCGCCTCCGCCGTGCTCACGCAGGCGGAGGAACTCGACGATTCGACCTTGATCGTCTGCGCGACGACGAAGAGCCAGGAGCACATGCTCGCCATCTCGCAGCGCAAGGCGTTGTCATCGCCCGTCACGGATGTGCTCGTGACGCGCGGCGACCGCTTCGTGGTGCTGAGCGTGGCCATGAATGCCGGCGCGAAGTTCTCCCGCGCCGGGTTCGGCACGCTGGTCGACCGCGCACGCGGCGACGACGCGCTCGCCGCCTGTGTCGGCGCGCGCAAGGACCTGCCGCTGCCTCTGTTCGAGCGGCTGCTCGCGGCCGCGTCGGACATCGTCCGCGCGAAGCTCAACGCGGAGCGTCATGCCGCCTCTGATATCGCGCGCGCCGTCGAGGCTGCCACCAGGCGCATCCGCGCCGACGCCGCGACGCTCGCGCCGGTCTTGGCCGATGCCCCGAGCCGCACGAACCGGTCGACAAGCGAGATCCTCGCCGAACTCGCCCGCAGCGGGCAAAGGAAGGACCTGGCGACGGCGCTCGCGCTGATGGCTCACATACCGAGCGAGATCGTCAACGACATGCTGAATGAGCCGCGCGCCGAGGGGCTGCTTGTTCTCGCCAAGACCATCGGGCTGTCCTGGGATACGACGCGCGCGATCCTCGAGTCGGGCGGCGAGGAATGCCGGCGCTCGGCCGGGGACATCGACAATCTCCGCGTCGCCTTCCACCGGCTCAAGCAAGACACAGCGCAGCAGATCCTCGCCTTTCATCGCGCGCGCACGCGCGGCGAAGCGGTCAACTAGGGGCGCGGCAGATCGCGCCGTCGCGCGCCTGGTTGCTTAGCTATTCTGAATTTCGTTCCAGCTATTCGAGCCGCACCTCACGACGAAAGGCGCGGCGCGGTTGGCCAGCTTCGCGGCTGCCCGCGCGCGCTATCGCGAACTGCGGCTGGGGCCGTTATGCTGCCCTCCCCGTCCAAGCCGAGGGACTGCTCCACATGACCGAGAGTATCCACGGAGAAAGGACCGCTTCTGAGCTTTACGTCTCTCCGAAGAAAGCGGCCTTCGTCTCGTGGCGGTGCGAGGATACCCCCTATTGGTTAGTCAGGCGTGGTCATCATTCCCAGGGCTGTCAGAAAAGGGGAGCTTTCTGAGTCGATTAGCCCGCAAGCAGGTTACCCACCCACATTCCCGACTCGACAGCATTTGAAGACGATCATCGGGATGATTTTTGGATCGCGGTGGTGAACGCAGGTCTTCGAACGGGCCTGGTTGTGCCGTTGCTCAAAGACAATGAGATCGTCGGGATAATAACTCTGGGCCGCAAACAGGTGCAGCCGTTCACCGACAATCAGATTTGCTTATTCGGGGTCTTCGCTGCGCAAGCCACCATTGCCTTGGAGTGCACCCGTCGCGAGCGGCAATATCGCGAGATGCAGAGCGAACTGGCGCATGCCAACCGCGTCGCTACCATGGGCCAGCTCACCGCCTCGATTACCCATGAGATCAACCAGCCGCTTGCGGCTGCGTGCAACAATCTCACCGCGGCCCTAAACTTCCTAGATAGAACCCCGCCTGATCTGGTGGAGGTCAGGGAAGCGCTTGCCTGCGCTGTGAAGGACAACGATAGGGCCAGCACCGTCGTGGGACGCATTCGTGCGCTCATGCAGAAAGCGCCGACCCGGATAGACAGCGTAAACGTAAACGAGGCGGTGCGTGAGGTGATTGAGCTTACTTATGGCGAAACACTGAAGAACAGGGTCTCAGTGGGGACGCAACTCGCGGACGGACTGGCTCTCATCAAAGGGGATGCGGTCCAACTACAACAGGTCATCCTCAATCTCATTCTCAACGCCGTCGAGGCAATGGGTGCGGTTACTAACGTCGCCCGAGAGGTGCTTATCACTACCAGCCAAACGGAGCCGAACGAGGTGTGCCTCGGAGTGCAAGACACCGGCCTCGGGTTGAGCGCTGAAACTCTGCCTCGTCTCTTTGAACCATTTTACACGACAAAGCCCGGTGGCATGGGCATGGGTCTGGCGATCTGCCGCTCGATTATCGAAGCCCATGGTGGGCGGCTATGGGCGAGCAATTGCGAACCGCAGGGTGCTCTCTTTCAGTTTACGATCCCTGCTGACTGAGCCGCCACCGTGATCGATGTCGCGTATTGGGCCCCATCGCGGACGTGGTGACATGTCCGACTTCTGTCCGCAATCCGCCCCAATTGAGACACCGACTCCGCGCGTCCATGTCCTATGGGCACGATGCTCAATGGCCGACATGGGCGGTGCCGCCGAGCTTGATCTTGCGCAGCGTCAGCGCGAGCGGCACGGCGGAAAGCGAGATCAGCATCAGCACCCAGAAGGCATCCATGTAAGCGAGGAATGACGCCTGGGCCTGAACCTGTTGTCCGATCCACTCGATCGCCTGATCATGCGCTTGGGCCAATGAGCTGCCATGGCCAGCGAAGAAATTCGTGATCTGCTGCAACGTGTCCTGATATTGCGTGTTCGATGGGATCACTTGCTCGACAAGCCGGTTCTGGTGGAACTGCTCTCGATGCGTCAGCACGTTGGAAACGATGGAGACGCCGATCGAACCACCGGTATTGCGCGCCGCATTGACTATGGCCGAGGCCTGGTCGGTCTTGGATGGGTGAATGCCGTCAAAGGATGCGGTCATGATCGGAACGAAGATCAGCGGCAGTCCGATGCCGAATAGCATCCGCAAGCGCGCCATGTACCAGAAGCCGAGATCGCCATAGACGTTCGTCATGCCGTACATGGAGACTGCGACGATCACGGCGCCGGCCACGATCAGATATTTGGGTTGAACCTTCGCCGCCAGCCGGCCGACCACGAACATCATCACCATGGTGACCAACCCGCCCGGCGAGAGCATGAGGCCAGCCCAGGTCGCGGTGTAGCCGAAATCCTGTTGAACCAGCTGCGGCAAGAATTGCGTGGTCGCGAGCAGGATGGCGCCGGTCGCCAGCATCACCAGGAAGCACGCGCCGAATTGGCGCGATGCCACCATCCTCAGGTCGACCGCCGGATTGCGGTGACTCATTTCCCAGGGAATCATCAGCACGAATGCCAGACCGCAGATGGTCGCGAACGTGACGATGAAAGGTGAACCAAACCAATCGTCCTCCAGACCGCGGTCCAGCACGACCTCCAGCGCGCCGAGGAAAGTCGCAATCAGGATGAAGCCCACGACGTCGAATCTGTTTCCTTGCTGCGACTGACTCTCCGCACGCGCGGGTCTGGGCTCGCGCAGGACCAGCGCGATCATGGCCACCGCGAAGACGCCAACTGGTACGTTGACCAGAAAGCACCACTGCCAGGAGATGTTATCGGACAACCAGCCGCCGAGTGTCGGCCCCACCACCGGCGCCACGACAACGGCAACGCCGAACAACGCAAAAGCCTGGCCGCGCTTTGCCGGCGGGAACGAATCTGCCAGAATCGATTGGGCGACCGGTACCATGCCGCCGCCACCAACGCCCTGCAGAATGCGGAACAGCAAGAGCGCGTTCAGATTCGGGGCATTGCCGCACAGCAGCGAGCTTACGGTGAACAGTCCAAGAGAGATCAGGAAGAAGGGCTTGCGGCCGAACGTTTTCGCCAGATAGCTCGAGGCTGTCAGGATGATGGCGTTGGCGACCAGATAGGTGGTCACCACCCAGGAGGCTTCGTCCTCGCTCACCCCCATGCCGCCCGCAATGTAGGGCAATGCCACGTTGGCGACCGTAGTGTCGAGCACCTCCATAAAGCTCGCGAGCGCGACTAGGACGGCGATCAGCCAGGGATTTGCGGCGGGGACGCCTGGCGCCGCGGGAGCATCGGTGTCGATGACGGCAGTGCTCACAAAGACCTCCTCAGCTTCTCGAGCAGCGACGACGTGGAATCGACGCGCACCGTCGGGACCACCGACATGCCTGGGCCCAGCGCAACATCGGCTGGCGGATCGTCCATGACGATCTTCACCGGCACGCGCTGGACGATCTTGACGTAGTTGCCGGTGGCATTCTGGGCGGGCAGCAGCGAGAACGCGGTGCCCGATCCAGGTTGGACGCTGTCGACATGGCCGTGGATGGTGCGCTCCGGATAGGCGTCAATGCGGAGCGTCACTGGCTCCCCGGGCCGCATGGCGTCGAGCTGGATCTCCTTGAAGTTCGCCGTGACCCAGATTTCATCCGGCACAAACATGGTCAGGTTCGTGCCCGGCTGTGCGAATTGGCCGACGGCTGCAGAGAGGTTGACAACACGTCCCGGCTGAGCGGCCACAACTGTCGTATAGGACAGATTGAGTTGCGCCTGGTCGCGCTGTGCCTGGGCTTGTGCGAGGCTCGCGACAGCGTTCTTGCGTTGCGCCTTCAGCGCCTCGACCTGCCGCCGCGCCAAATTCAGGGTCGCTTGCGTGCTCTGAAGCGCGGCCTGCTGCTGATGCAGTTGCGAGGTGTACTGCTCGGAGTTCTGAACCGTGCCAAAGCCGGTTTGCTCCAGGTGCTGGTAGCGCGCCGCCTGCTGCTGTGCGAACACCAGCGCAGCCTTCGCCTGGTCTACCTGCGCCAGGTTGGCGGCAATCTGCGCCTGCTGTACGTCGAGCTGCGCGTCGATGTTTTCGATGCTGGCATGCGCAGCCGCGACTTGTGCCTCGGCCTGTGCGAGCGCGATGCGATAGTCGCGGTCATCGATGCGGGCGATCACCTGGCCCGCGGCGACATGCTCGTTGTCGGTGACGGGGACAGCGGTGATGTAGCCGGGCACTTTTGGGGCAAGCGCGGACTGCCGCGCCGCGATGAAGGCGTCGTCGGTGGACTCAAAATGTTCTATGTAGTCCACATAGACGTAGCCGCCGGCGATCGTGCAGGCGAGAAGCACGGCGCCTATAGCGGAGACAATGGGGCGGCGGCGCAGGAAGCCGTTCCGGCGTTCTTTGCCGGTGCCCTTCGGCTGAGCTGCTTCCGGCCGAACGGGTGAGGCCCGCTCTTTGCCAGCCGGGCTTTCGCGCGGGGACGGGGCCCGCGCGGCGCCGTCCTGTTTGTCGGACTTGGTGCTGGGCTCGGGGGAAGCCGGGTCAGATCGCGGGCTTTCGACGCCCTCGAGCATCCGTTTATCCGGTTCCAAAAGATTGTTTTCGGACATGATTGCCGCTCCTGCTGGCGAGGCCGCGCGACGCCCTCGCATAATAAAACGGAACCGTATCGTTTCTATCCGGCAGATAGTCCGGCCGGCCGATAGGGTTCGTCAATAGGAACGAAACAGTTTCGTTCTATTTACAATCGGAACAGACATGCATAAATTGGAATGCTCAGCCGACCCCAGCAGAACGAAACCCGGTTCGCGATGAAAACCAGCAGTTTGAAGAAGCTACCGGCGGCGAAGGCCAAGCGCGCCGCCGTGCGCTTTGGCCGCCCGCCGAAGGAGCTTGCCGGAGAGGTCGATGCGCGCATTCTCGATGCGGCGCACAAGGTCTTTCTGGAGCGCGGATTTGAAGGCGCCAGCATCGAGGAGATCGCCGAGGTCGCTCGCTCGGGAAAGCCGACGATCTACGCCCGCTTCCGCAACAAACGGGCGCTGTTCACCGCAGTGGTGAAACGGGACATCCTTTCTCGCATCACAGAGTTCAAGAGTGAGGTGCCGACCGGCGCAACGACCGAGGAGCGCTTCAGGAGCGCGGCGATCACCCTGCTGCGGTGGGGTTTCGACGGCGACAGGATCGCGCTCATGCGGCTGGCTGTAGCGGAAGCGCGCCGGTTCCCCGATCTGGCCGCCACCGCCAGCCGGACGGCGCGCGAGCTCAGCACCGAAATCGGGATTCACCTGCTGAAGGACCTGACGCAATCCAACGAGCTTAAATCGCTGCCAGCCTTCGCCCCGGAGCGCCTTGCAACGACAGCGCGGTTGTTCCTCGATATCGTCGCCGTGCCCATGCTGCTCCGGGCGTTGTTCGAGGTGAACCTCAAGACGCTGGATGCAGAAATCGACGCGCACGTGGCGCGCAGTGTTGCGTTCTTTCTTGCGGCGTGCAGGAACAGCGGGGTTGAGTCTGACAAACCATAGGGAACGCGGGCTCGGTACCCGGAAGCGATACCTAGGCGTGGCAATGATCGCAACAAGCCGACGCCGGAATAAAAAACACAAAATCCGCGTTTGCCACCGGGACTTCCGGAGGAAACACGGATGCGGCTGATCCTTTTAATTGTTATCATCATCTTGCTGCTTGGTGCGTTGCCGACATGGCCGTACAGCGCCGGGTGGGGTTATTACCCGTCGGGCGGCCTTGGGCTCGTCGTCATCATCCTGCTGATCCTGATTTTGATGGGCAGGATATAGACGGGGGCGAATAGCTTGAATCGACGCGGACACGAGCGGCCGTCATCCTGAGGTGCGAGCGTGCGCAGCACGCGAGCCTCGAAGGATGACGGGGAAATTCCGAGCGCCGCTTCGCTTACTCCGTCCCGTCGCTGCCCGGCTGCTCGAGCTTCTTGCGCAGGCCGCCGACGTCCGCGATCGTGCTGGTCACCGTCTTGAATGCGCTCGAGACCCGCTCGCCGATCGTCGGTGTCTTGGCCTTGAGCGCCTTCTTCCGCTTGTTGGTGTTCGTCTTTGCGCGCGACTTCACGCGCGGTTTGGCGAGGCTTCGCCGCGCGGCGGGTCTCCCCGCCTTCTTCCGCCTCGCGGCGGTCTTCTTCGTCTTTGCCGATCGTTTCGCCATGGTGCGCCCCTCGGAATTTTCACGCGCTGCAATGGTTGAGCATAGGTGCAGGCACCTGCACGCGCCAGGGCCGAAAAACCGAGTCCCATTAGGCGGCATCCTGCGCTATTGAGGCACGGAAACAAAAGGGAGGAGTGAGATAATGCCTGCGCCGCTGAAAGGCCCGCTGCAACCGACGGTCTACCGCTTCAAGCTGGGCGGCTTCGAGGTCGCAACTCTGCTCGACGCCAAGGCGATCCGCGAAGGGTTGCATCCGACTTACGGCGCCAATGCGTCGGCTGACGAGGTACAGGCGGTCGCGCGCGCCAACAACATCGACCCGCAGCGCATCGAGCATCCGAACATCCCGACGCTGGTGAACACGGGCAAGGAACTAATTCTGTTTGACACCGGCAATGGCGCCCTCCCAAAGGAATACGAGCAGCTGCGCGGGCGGTTGCCGCAGGGGCAGACGGTGGAGCGGCTCGCCGAGCTCGGCCACAAGCCAGAGGACATCGACGTCATCGTTACCACGCACGGCCATCCCGACCACATCGGCGGCCTGGTGGAAGGCGGCCAACCCGTGTTTCCCAATGCGCGCTATGTGTTCGGCGCGGCGGAATTCGATTTCTGGAAGCGCGGCGAGAACGTGAGCGAGGCGCGCAAGTTCAATCGCGAATTGTTCGTGAAAATCTGCACGCCACTCGCCGAGCGCGCGACCTTCATCAAGCCGGGCGAGACGGTGGCGTCCGGCATCACCGCGGTCGATGCGGCCGGCCATTCGCCAGGACTGATGGCGTTCCACATCGAAAGCGACGGCAAGCGCTTCATGGTGACGGCCGACACGGTCACGCATTTCGTCATGGCGGTGCAGAAGCCGGAATGGTTCTTCCAGATGGACGACGACAAGGACAAGGCGGTCGCGACGCGCAAGCGCATCCTCGACATGCTGGCGACCGAGAAGTTGTTCGTGGCCAGCTTCCACATGCCGTTCCCCGGCATCGGCTGGATCGATCGTAGCCAAGGCGGTTATCGCTGGGTGCCGCATAGCTATCAGATGAATTTGTGAGCTTCGCCCTCATCCTGAGGAGAGCGCGAAACGCTCGTCTCGAAGGATGAGGGCGGCCCCATGCTTCGAGACGCCGCGCTTCGCGCGGCTCCTCAGCATGAGGCCACGCTGGTGCTGCGGAGTACTGGGTCCCCGCGTTCGCGGGAACGACAGTACGAGAAGCGTCACCCCTCCCGTCTTCGCGCATTCACTGCGAGCGACAACAGTGTGCGCTGCGCGATCGCCTCGGCGAGCGGACCGTTGCGGCGCGCGTCGAGTGAAGCCTCCGCGAGCTGCTGCATGGCGCGCACGAGGCGCGCCGGCGTCCACATACGCAAGGCGTCGCCGACCAATTTCTGCCGCGTGAAATGCACCGGCGGCGCACCGCGCTGCATGGCGAAGTCGACCGAGTCGCCTGCATCCACCGCAAGCTTCATCTTGTGCAGGCTCGCCACCTGACGGATCGCGGCGGAGATGATCGCGGCCGGCGACGAGCCACCGGCGCGCGCCTTGGCGAATTCGCTGTCGACATCGGCGGTTCTGCCGGCAAAGGCTGAATCGATCACGCCGTCGAGCGCCAGCGCCGAGGCATCCGCGACAACCGCCAGCACGTCGGCAATCTCGACGCGCTGCTGGCCCCTGGCATAAAGGGTGAGCTTGCGGATCTCGTTGCGCGAGGCGAGGCGATCGCCGCCGAGCAGCGACAAGAGCGTCGCACGTGCGTCCGGCGCGATGGATAATTCAGCGGCGCGCATCTCGTCGTCGATGAGGCGGGCGAGCGCGGCGTCGTTATCGATGTAGCACGGCAACGCCGCGGCGACCTTCGCCTTCTCGCACAGCGCGCGCAATGGCGCGCTCTTGCGCAGGTCGCCGGCCTCGATGATGACGCGGCACTCGCGCGACGGCGCGGCGATCACCGTCTCCACCGCCGAGGCGATGTTGCGGTTGCCGGCTTTCACCAGCACGGCGCGGCGGCCGCCGAACAGCGGGATCGTGTGCGCCTCCTCGACGATGCGCGCGGGATTGGCCGACAGGTCCTCCGGCTCGATGCGCGCCAGCGCGAAAGGATCGTTCGGATCGTCGACGGAGGCGCGCACCAGCGCATCGACGCGCTCACGCACGAGGCCGGCATCCGGACCGTAGACGAGCATGATCGGCTGGCCCGGATCAGGCTTGGCGATGAAGCGATCGACGTCGGCGGCTTTGATGGCGGTCATTGCGCACAAGCTAATGCGCGCAAGAGCGCGAAGCAACGAAGGGCTCTTCCACCTATGCGGCTTCCAGCAGTACCTGCTCGCTGAGCTGTGCCGTCTCGGCCCGCGCAATTCGGTAGCCCGCGCGGTCGGCCAGCGGAGCGAAGCCTTCGAGCCCGCGTGGAATGAGCTTGAACCGGCTAGCGGTAATCATGCGGCGGCGGCTCTCCTCCGCGCTGGTGACCGAACCGGCCACGTGTTTCACGCCGGCCGCCCGCAAGGCCGTCAGATTGGTCACAATCGCCGCATCGGTTCCGTATTCGAAGAGCCCGCCTTCGGTCGACGCCGCGACGACGGCGTTGGCGGCACTCAATTGGCGCAGGAGCTCTTCGAGAGATGCCGGTCTGTCCCAATCGTAGCCGCGGTGATCGAATGCGATATCGAGGCCATGCAAAGGGCCACCGTCTTTCATCAGCGCGGCCAGTGCATTTCTGCCGAAGAACGGACCGGCGTCATCCGGATCCAGGACGTGAATGACGATCGGCCGCCGCAGCAGATCGCCGCCGCGGCGATTTAAGGTAATCAGCGTGTTCATGCTGTCGATCGCGGGGCCGCCAGCAATATTGATCAGATGCAGCGGTGCTGACGGGGCGCTCGCTAATTCGGCGGCGAGCCCGTCGGCGAGAAGCCGCGCGACTTGTTGGGTGCGAAGCCGCAGCAGCGTCAGATGCGGAGATGCGGCCATCCGCTTGTCGACCGGGCTGTCGTAAGGCGGCGTCAGATTGTCGGCGCCGAGTTTCATGACATACGTGGTTATTCCATCGAGGAACGTTGCATCTCCGTTGAACACGGAGCGGACCAGGCGCGAACGCCTGGCAGCGGACTTCAACATCCACTGCATGATGAATTTCGGGATGCGCCGGCGGCGGCGTTCCTCCTCGCTGCACGCCGCGAAGAGCTGACGCAAGGTTTCCGGATCGTCCGGCACGGCGAAGCGCGGGTTGGTGATGTCGATGACCGGCAGGACGTAACCTTCCTGCGTCGCCGCGTGGACCAACGCGGAGTCGGGGGCGAAACGAGTGGCGACGGAAGCTTGGCCGGTGGTCATGCATTGCCTCATGGCACAGAGCAACCCTCTCCCCTTGTGGGAGAGGGTGGTCCGAGCGAAGCGAGGACCGGGTGAGGGGTCCGCGTCTCTCAATTGAAACGCCGACCCCTCACCCGGCTCGCGCTTCGCTTAATGCTCCGCGCTCGCCACCCTCTCCCACAAGGGGAGAGGGTCGCGCCCTGCGCGTTGCACCGCTTACGTCCCCGCGACGAAATACGACGCGAGGCGGGCGCGGATGTTGTCGGAGATAACCTTGGCGGCGCGGTTCTCGGCGTCGCGCTGCCCGCGGTCGCCGGCGAAGCGTTGCTCCTGGCCGGGAATGTTGTAGGACACGCGCGAGAAGGTCTGGCTGGTGAGGACCTTCTGGCCGGTCGAGAGGTCGGTCAGCGTATAATTGGCGTTGAGGCCAAAGTTCACGATGTCGGGCCGGCCCGTGTTGATGTCGACGATCACCTGCGTCTGGTTGGATGAGAGCCGAATGTCCAGCCGGTAGCTGGCCGGTGCGGCAGGGCCGCCACCGGTCATGTCGAAGATCAGGCTGTTGCGCACCTCGTTACCCAGGCGCGCCTCGCGGGTGCCGTTGGGGGCATCGACCTGCGCTACCTGGACCGCGCTCAATTTGTCGCCCAGGCCGGCGGTCTGCCCCACGCTTCTGCTGCCGTACATCGGCTCGAAGCAGCCGGCCGTGAGGCCGGCCAGGCCGATGACGGCGACAAGACGTGCCAGGGGCTTAAGCGACCACATTCACGATCCTCTGCGGGACGACGATGACCTTTTTCGGGATCTTTCCCTCGAGCGCCTTTTGTACCGTATCCAGCGCCAAAACGGCAGCCTCGATCTCGGCTGTTCCGGCGTCCCGGGGCACCGTCACGTCGGCGCGCTTGCGGCCGTTGATCTGGACCGGGAGTGTGATCGTGTTCTCGACCAGGAGGCCGGGCTCGATCTCCGGCCAGGATTCGGTTGCGACCAGGCTTTTGTGGCCCAGCGCCGCCCAGCATTCCTCGGCCAAGTGCGGCATCATCGGGTGGAAAA
Organism: Pseudolabrys sp.; assembly: GCA_036494425.1. GTDB lineage: Bacteria > Pseudomonadota > Alphaproteobacteria > Rhizobiales > Xanthobacteraceae > Pseudolabrys. The sequence goes on along the minus strand of DASXOK010000490.1, from coordinate 2,302 downwards.
GGCGGACCAGGATGTCGCCGGCCTCGCGCAAAGCCCAGGCGAGGTCGTCCGCCGGTACCGTCTCGACGGCGCCGATGGCATCGGAGAGGGCGTTGGCGAATTCGTAGATGTGGGCAACGCAGCGGTTGAAGCGCAGGCGGCCGATGTCGTCGGAGACATTGGCCAGCGCGCGATGCGCGGCCTTGCGGATATTGAGAGCGTCGGGGCCGAATGCCGTGGGGCGCGTGACCGGCCCGGTGACATTCGTGATCTCGCCGACCAGGCGCCACAGGCGCTGCACGAAGCGCCAGGCGCCCTGCACGCCTTCCTCGGTCCAGATCACGTCGCGATCCGGCGGACTATCGGACAGCATGAACCAGCGCGCGGTGTCGGCGCCGTAGGCGGCGATGATGTCGTCGGGGTCGACCGTGTTCTTCTTCGACTTCGACATCTTCTCGATGGAGCCGATCTCGATCGGTTCGCCGGTCGTGGTAAGCCGCGCGGTGCGCGCCTCGCCCAAGCCTTCGATCGTCACGTCGGCCGGCATGACCCATTCGCCGCTCTTGGTGCGGTAGGTCTCGTGCACGACCATGCCTTGCGTGAACAGGCCGGCGAAGGGCTCGTCGAGATTGACGTGGCCGGTCTTCTTCATCGCGCGGGTGAAGAAGCGCGAATAGAGCAGATGCAGAATCGCGTGCTCGATGCCACCGATATATTGGTCGACCGCCATCCAGCGGTTCGCCACAGCGGGGGTGGTCGGTGCTGCCTCGTTCCACGGATCGGTGAAGCGGATGAAGTACCAGGACGAGTCGACGAAGGTGTCCATGGTGTCGGTCTCGCGCCGCGCCGGGCCGTCGCACTGCGGGCACTTGACGTTCTTCCACGTCGGATGGTGATCGAGCGGATTGCCCGGTCTGTCGAAGCTCACGTCGTCCGGCAGCTTCACAGGCAGGTCTTTGGCCGGCACCGGCACCACGCCGCACTGCGCGCAGTGGATGATCGGGATCGGGCAACCCCAATAGCGCTGGCGCGAAATGCCCCAGTCGCGCAGGCGATAGTTCACCTGGCGCTGCGCCACGGGACGGTTGCCGCGCGTGTCGCGTTCGAGGCGCTTGGCGACTTCTTCCTTCGCCTCGTCGATGGTCATGCCGTCGAGGAAGCGCGAGTTGATCATGCGGCCGTCGCCGTCATAGGCGACGTCGGTGATGACGAATGTGGCCGGGTCCTGGCCCGGCGGGCACACCACTGGCGTGTTTCCGAGGCCGTATTTGTTGACGAAGTCCAAGTCGCGCTGGTCATGGGCCGGGCAGCCGAAGATGGCGCCGGTGCCGTAGTCCATGAGGATGAAGTTGGCGACATAGACCGGCAGCTTCCAGTTCGGGTCGAACGGATGCATGGCCTTGATGCCGGTGTCGAAGCCCATCTTCTCGGCGGTGTCGATGGCTTCCTGCGCGGTACCGATCTTCTTGGCCTCGTCGATGAAGGCCGCGAGCTTGGGGTTCTTCGCCGCCGCGGCCTGCGCCAGCGGGTGATCGGGCGCCACCGCCATGAACTTGGCGCCGAACAACGTGTCCGGGCGCGTGGTGAATATCTCCAGCTCGGTCTCGCTGTTCGGCGTCGTCGCCGGGTCGAGCATGAAGCGGACCAGCAGGCCTTCCGAGCGGCCGATCCAGTTCTTCTGCATCAGGCGGACTTTGTCCGGCCAGCGGTCGAGCGTATCGAGCGCTTCGAGCAGCTCTTCCGAATAGTCGCTGATCTTAAAGAACCACTGGGTGAGCTCGCGCTGCTCGACCTCGGCGCCGGAGCGCCAGCCGCGGCCGTCGATCACCTGCTCGTTGGCGAGCACGGTGTGGTCGACCGGGTCCCAGTTCACCTTCGACTGCTTGCGCTCGACCAGCCCCGCCTTGAGGAAGTCGAGGAACATCTTCTGCTGGTGCTTGTAGTAGCTCGGGTCGCAGGTGGCGATCTCGCGCGCCCAGTCGAGGGAGAGCCCCATCGACTGGAGCTGCTTCTTCATCGACGCGATGTTCTCGTAGGTCCAGGTCCGCGGGTGGATCTTGCGGTCGACGGCGGCGTTCTCGGCCGGCAGGCCGAAGGCGTCCCAGCCCATCGGGTGCAGCACGGCGTGGCCCATGGCGCGCCGAAAGCGCGCGACCACGTCGCCCATCGTGTAGTTGCGCACGTGGCCCATATGGATGCGCCCCGACGGGTAGGGGAACATCTCCAGGACGTAGTATTTCGGGCGCGGGTCGTCGTTCTTCGTGGCGAAGATGCCCTGGGCGTCCCAGGCCTTCTGCCAACGGGTCTCGGCCTCGCGGGCGTT
>DASXOK010000489.1:0-3228 GCA_036494425.1 Pseudolabrys sp. | reverse complement strand
GTCGGTGAGTATCGCTGCAAGCGATGCTTACCGGGGTGGGGGACCTGATGCGCGCGACGAGTGGATTTACTTCGCCCCCCACCCCTGACCCCTCCCCACCACGCGCAAGCGCGCGTGGGGGGAGGGGAACGGAGAGCCGCGACCATTGTCAAACCGTCTCTTAGCAACAGGGGGCCGTGTGGTAGTGCTGCTCGATGACGCGATCGAGCGCCGTCAGCGCCGTGGCGAACGTATCCTCCGCCATTCCGGCGCGCATCTGTGCCAGCACTTCGCGGCGCGCGCTCTCGTAGTCGGCCCCGGCGATCTTCCCCGCCTTCACGACGGTGCGTCCGCCGACGATGAGTTCGTCGATGTGGTCGGCGGTTGCTCGCCCCAACAGCATCTCGATGGGATCAAGATCGGCGCGCAGCTTCTCATGATCAATGCGCGACCAGTCGAGCAGCAGCATATCGGCCGGTCCGCCGGCGGCGAGGCAGCCGTCATGCGCCTTGTTCATCACGCCGAGATGGCCATTGCCGAAGGCCATTTGCAGGACATCGCGCGGCGCGATTTTCACCTCGAAGCCGGTGCCGCCTTGCAGCAGCCGCACCACGCGCATCTCGCGCAGCGCGTCGTCGTCCTCGTCCAGCGCCATGCCGTCGATGCCGAGCGCGACGCGCAGGCGCTTGCCCAGCATCGTGGCGATCGGCGCCACGCCGGAATGCAGATGCAAATTGGAGCTGTGGTTCGAGGCGACGGTGACGCCACGCTCCGCCAGCAATTCGATCTCGTCCGGCCGCGCCCATACGCAATGCGCCAGCGTCAGCCGCGGTGAGAGGAAGCCGATGGAATCGAGATATTTGAGCGCGCCGTCCGGATAGGCCTGGTCGAGCCACTGCCGCTGATAGCGCGTCTCGAGGAGATGCATGTGGATGCGCCGCCCGGTGCGCTGCGAGGCCCCGGAGACAGCCTCGAGCAGCGCCGGCGTGCACCATTGCACGCCGTTCGGTCCGTACTGCACTTCGAATTTGTCGTTACCCGCCGCATCGGCCACGGCATCCGCCAGCGCGATGTAATCGGCCGGGCTCGGCGGTGCGCGGATGAACTTCTTTTCGATCTCGGCGCGCGCGGCCGGCGGCAACGCCGCGAGCACCGGCTCCGAGGGACCATAGACCAGCTGGTTGCGATCCTTCATCGATACGGCGAAGCCGACGCGCACACCGACGTCGCGCGCCGCGCGCGCGACTTGCGCGACCTCCGTCGGCAGGTCGGTGAAGCCCTGCGCGCGCGTATAATGCATCATCACCGTGCCGACGCCGCCGAGCGCGCTGTTCGACAAAGACACGACCGCGGCGAGATACGGATCGACCGAGGGAAACAACGCCAGGTAATTGAGCCAGGTCTCCAGCGGCTTGCCGCCGCTGCCGATCGAGCTCAGGCGCGCGGCGCGCCCATGGTCGTGTGCGTTCACGAGCGCCGGCATGGCCAGCAGGTCGCTCGACGGAGCCGAGGACGGCCGCACTGACGCGATCGTCTCGCCGTCGATCGCGATCTCCTGAGACGCCAACACCGGAGCACGGGCTCCGGTGATGACAAACGCGCAGGACAGTGTCCGCATGCCCGGTGTCGACCCTTACTTGACGTCCGGCGGCATCCGATCCGCCTGAGGCGGCAAGAAGGACCGGTTGAACACGTCGTTCGGCTTCGGCTTGTTCGTCAGCTCGTAGGATTGTGCGATGATATCAATCGCCTTGGCCATCCGTCCATCGTCGACATCGCCGATGCCCTTGGCGCGCGCTTCCGGCGTATCGATCAGCGTCTTGTAGACATACAGCAGCCGCCGCTTCTCGATGGCCTTGTTGAAGAGCGGTTCCTTCTCGGCCAGCAGCGCAATGGCCGCGTCGGGATTGGCCATCACCTCCTTGAGCGAGCGGTTGATGGCCCGCACCAGCCCTTTCACCGCTTCCGGATGATCCTTGGCGAGCTTCTGCGAAACCATCACGCCATTCGAGTAAAGATCGAGTCCGGAATCGGAGTAATAGATCCAGCGATAGTCCTTGTCCGGATCTTGCTTCATTGAGACGAGGTTCATGTAGCTCGTCGCGGTGAAGGCGGCGATGGCATCGATCTGGCCCTGCGACAGCATCTGCTCTTGGAGAGCGGGCGCGACCTGCATGACGTCGATGCTGGACATCGCGATGCCGTTGTTCTTCGCCAGCAGCGGCACCAGCTTGAGCGCGGCACCCCCCGCCGGCGCGCCGAGCTTGTGGCCGGCGAGATCCTTCACCGTCTTGATCGGGCCGGACGTCTTGGCAAGGATGGCAAACGGCGCTTGGCTGTAGAGCATGTAGACCATCACCGGCTGCTCGCCCGGCCTCTGCGATGTGGTCTGGATGATCGCGTTCTCGTCACCGAAGCCGGCGTCATAGGCGCCGGACATGATGCGTGTGATGGTCGCGGCCGAGCCTTCGCCCTGGTCGATGGTGACGTCGAGATTTTCCTTGGCGAAATAGCCTTTGTCCTGCGCCCAGTAATACCAGGCGTGCAGGCCTTGCATCTTCCAGTCGAGGGTGAAGCGGATCTTGGTCTTTTCCTGCGCGTCGGCGGAGCCGGCGAACAGCAGAAGGCCCGCCAAGGCGGCGGCAACGACGGATTTCATGGACATTGCGACTCCTGCGACAGTTATGAGGTTCAGCCGACTGAGAACTCATCCTGCCGCCGGGTCCAGCCAGTCACCTTGGACTCGATGTATGCGAAGACGAGGTAGAGCGCGACGCCGAGCGCCGCGAGGATCAACAGTCCCGCAAACACGAGCGGCACATCGAAGCTTGAGCTGGCGATCATCATCAAGTTGCCGATGCCGCGGTTCGATGCGACCGTCTCTGCAATAACCGTGCCGACAAACGCCTGCGTAATGGCCACCTTGAGCGATGCGAAGAAATAGGGCATCGCGCGCGGCAGTCCGACATTGAACAGGATGTCGAGCTTGCTGGCCTTGAGCGCGCGCATCACGTCCTCGAGCTCGGGCTCGGTGGTGGCGAGCCCGGTCGCGACGTTGACGACGATCGGGAAGATGCACAGCAGCATCGCGGTCAACACCGCCGGTACCGTTCCGGCGCCGAACCAGAGCACGAAGATCGGCACCACCGCGACCTTGGGCGTCGAGGAGAATCCGACGAGCAGCGGATAGGCGGCGTCATAGGCGAGCCGCGACGAGCCGATGAACACGCCGATGGAGACGCCGGCGGC
>DASXOK010000488.1:0-15696 GCA_036494425.1 Pseudolabrys sp. | reverse complement strand
CGAACTGCCTGAGCATCGCCTCGCGCCCGTTGGCGACGACGATGCGCATGTTGTGACCGGAAAGATAATTCTCGATGAGATTGCGGATGCTCAGGTCGTCGTCGACAAGCAATATCCGCAGCGGACGTCCGGCATCCTTCTTGGCTGTTACTTCATCCAATTGCTGCAACCGGTGATCGCCTCCCGCAGCAGAACAGAGATTGGTCATGAGTTAAGACGCACGTTCTGATAGCCGAAAAGCACCCGCCTTTGGAGTGTGGTATCCGCGTCTCACAAATGTTTGAACGAGCGATATATTTAGTGCCGGCAGGGGCGCCAAAAGCCGCTTCGCTTGTAATCACTCTAAGTTGCGCAGCACACGATCGGCTGGGAATTCTTGCCGTTGACTAAGTCGTCTTGTCGACGTCGTCGTCGGACAGCACCCGTAGCGCCGCGCCATCGACGTCGCTGTATTGGCCGCTCTTGAGCGCCCACAAGAAGGCGAACAGGCCGGTGAGGCCCAGGCCGAGCGCCATTGGGACGAGATAGACGAGCACATTCATGGCGCTGCTCCCTTGCGCGCGCGCAACGCATTGATCGTCACCAAGAGCGACGAGCCGGACATGGCCAACGCCGCAATCAGCGGTGTCACCGCGCCGGCGATGGCGATCGGCACCGCGATCATATTGTAAATCACCGCCAGCCACAGATTCTGCGTCATCAACCGGCGGGCCCGGCGCGCGATGGCAACCGTATCGACGACCGGGGCGAGACGATCGCCGAGAAACACCGCGTCGGCGTGCGCCTGCGTCACATCGGCGGCGCTGATCGGCGACAGCGACACATGGGCGGCGGCAAGCGAAGGCGCATCATTGAGGCCGTCGCCGACCATGAGCATGCGGCGGCCCTGGCGCTTCAAATCCTCGATGAGCGCGATCTTATCGCCCGGCTTCATGTCGCCCTGCCAATGCGCAATGCCGAGTTCGGCGGCGACCGGCGCAACGGCCTCGGGTCGGTCACCGGAGAGGATAAACAGGTCGAGCCCGAGCGCGCGCAGCGCCTGCACGGCTTCGACAGCATCGGGCCGAAGCTTCTGGCTGATGGCGATGATGGCAGAGCGGCTGCCATATACGAAGCAGATGGTGGACGTCCCCAACGGCGGCTTGCCGAACGCGACCAAGCCACAGAATTCAAAGCTGCCCAGCCGCGCTTCGACGCCGCCGAGCGTGGCGCTCACGCCCTGCCCCGGCTCTTCGATCGCGCCCTCGAACGGCGTCGCCGCATTGCATTCGCGCGCGAGCGCGACCGCCAGCGGATGGCGGCTGGAGAGCGCCAAACGGGCGGCGACCTGTAACAGGTCGGGATCGATATCGGCGGCATTGACCACGCGCGGCTCCGGCATCGTAAGCGTGCCAGTCTTGTCGAAGATCACCGTGTCCGCCTCAGCGATGCGCTCGATGGCGTCGCCCGCATTCAAGATCACGCCGGCCCGGAACAAAGCACCGGAGGCGACCACCTGGACCGCCGGAATCGCAAGAGCCAAGGCGCAAGGGCATGTGATGATAAGCACAGCGATGGCTGTGACGATGGCGTCGTGCAGACCGGCACCAGCAATGAGCCAGCCGACCGCCGTGAGCAGAGCGGTGACATGTACAACCGGTGCGTAGATGCGAGAAGCGCGGTCGGCGAGCCGCATGGCGTGCGACTTGGCGCTGGCTGCCTTCTCGAGCAACCGCTCGATTTCGTCGATCAGCGCATTGTCGCCGGCCGTCGTCACTTTCAGCGTCAGCGCGCCGGAATAGTTCATACTGCCGGCATAGACAGTGGCGCCGGCAGCGACTTTGCGCCGCACGGTCTCGCCGGTGATCAGGCTTTCATCCAACTCGGAGTTGCCGCTCTGCACCACGCCGTCGGCAGGCACACGCTCGCCGGGCTTCACCAACAGCCGGTCGCCGGCGGCCAACGCCGCCACCGGCACGGTGACGAGTTCGCCGCCGCTGAAGCGATGCGCGGTATCGCCTTTCAGCGCGGCGAGGTTGCCAGCGATGGCGCGCGTCTTGCGGCGCATGGCGTGATCGAGCGTGCGCCCAACCAGCAGGAAGAACAGCAGCATGATCGCCGAATCGAAATAGGTTTCCTTGGCGTGGTTGGCCGTCTCGACCACCGACATGCCGAGCGCGAGGATGACGCCGAGCGAAATGGGCACATCCATATTGAGCGCGCCGGACCGCAGCGCGCGCCATGCCCTGGAAAAGAACGGCCGGCCGGCATAGGCCGCCGCCGGCAGTGCGATCAGCGCCGAAGCCCAATGGAAGAAGTCGCGCGTCTCCGGCGTGATGTCGGTGGCGTTGCCCGACCACACCGACACAGACAGCAGCATGATGTTCATGGCCGCGAAGCCGGCGACGCCCAGGCAGAGCGTCAAGCGCCGCTGTTCGGCCGCCTCCTCCTGCTCGGCGCGCAGCGGCACGAAGGGATGGCCGTGATAGCCATTGGCTTCGAGCGCCTGGAGGATCTGCGCCGGCTCGACGGTGCCGTCGGCCCAGGCCACATGCAGGCGGCGGTTGGAATAATTGAGGCGCGCGTCGGTCACGCCTGGCAATTGCCTCACCGCGCCTTCGATGCGCGCGATGCAGCCGCCGCAGGCAATGCCTTCGACCGCGAGCTCCATTACGAGCATGCCGTCACGCTCCGGCTTGGCATAAAGGGACAGGTCGAGCGCCTCGCTCATGGCACGGCACTCTCAGTTGAGCGTAACGCGGCTGCGGGAGCGGAAGACACGGTCGTCGCCGCGAAAGAGATCGACCAGCAATTCCCATTGGCCGCGCTGCGCCATCGCCTGCCCGTGGAATTGACCGGCGCCGGTGCGCGTCAATTCGATCACGTGATCGAGCCGCTCGTCGGCCGGATGCGCCAGCCGCGCGACGGCCTTCAGCCCCGCGAGCGGCGCGCCCGTCGCGTCACGCGCGGTGAAATCAAGCACGGCTTCTCCGGATCTGTCGCGCACGATGGTGCCATCTATATGCCAGTGCAGACCGTCCTGCCGTTCGGCCTTGGCCTCCTCATCCCTGAACTGGAGGCCGGCTTTGTACGAGCTCATGGTTTCGACGCCGCCGAAGGTCGAGGTCGCCGCCTTCACCATCACGGCATTGACGGCGAAGACGACGCCGAAAAACCCGAGCAGCCAGAGCAGCACCGCGCGGCCGGTCAGCTCGCGGGACTTGGCACGACGGGAAACGCTCATCGTCCCCTCCTCAGTTCTCAGGCGCGAAGAAGTGGTCACGCGTTTCGCTCTGCTCGCCGGTCGCCACGTCGGTGAGGCGGAACACCACGCGGCTTGAGGCCGGCGGTGGCGCACCATAATCGGTAACCAGGATGCGCACCTCGCGCGTCTGGTCAGGGCCGACATCGAGCAGAAGTTGGCCGTCCGCGCGCGGCGGCACCCCAACAAAGTCGATCAAGCCAGCCGGCAGGCCGTCGAGCGAGAGGATGAATTCGCGCGTCGTTCGCTGCTTGTTGACGATGCGGATCGTATAGCCGTTGCGCAGCGCGCCCTCGGACAGCCGCACGAACATCGGATTGCGGTCGTGGATGACGCTGATGCCTTCCAGTTCGCGCGTTGCGAGGGTGTAGAGCATCACCCCACCGACAACCGCGATGACCGCGGCATAGAGCAGCGTGCGCATGCGCACGAGTTTGTAGATGGGGGCCTTTCCCTCGATGCGCTGCTTGATGTTGAGATCGGTGTCGTAAGCGATGAGCCGCGACGGGCGGCCGAGCTTCGCCATCACCGCGTCACAGGCATCGATGCACAGGCCGCACTGGATGCAGCCGAGATTGGCGCCGCCGCGGATGTCGACGCCGGTCGGGCACACATGCACGCATTGCAGGCAATCGACGCAATCGCCGGCCGGCTGGGCTTGCGCGCGCAATTGCTCCGCCTTCTTCGCCGAGCAGCGCGGCTCGCCGCGCTCGTAGCGATAGGTGACGTTGAGCGCGTATTCGTCGGTGAGCGCGGCCTGGATGCGCGGCCACGGGCACATATAAAGACAGACCTGCTCGCGCATATGGCCGGCGAGCGTGTAAGTCGTGAAGGTGAGGATGCCGATCCAGGCATAAGCGAGGAACGGCGCCTGGCCAGTCGCGAGATCCTTCACCAGCGTCGGCGCGTCGGAGAAATAGAGCACCCAGGCGCCGCCGGTCCACCACGCGACCGTCAGCCACAAGAAATGCTTCACGCCCTTGCGTGCCCAGGTCGCGGCGGTCCACTTGCGGCCATCGCGCTGCATGTGTTCGCGGCGGTCGCCTTCGACGAAGCGCTCGATGGCGAAAAAGACGTCGGTCCACACCGTCTGCGGACAGAGATAGCCGCACCAGATGCGGCCGGCGACCGCGTTCATCAGGAACAGGATCAGCGCGGCGAGGATCAGGAGGCCGGTGAGGTAATAGATCTCCTGCGGCCAGATTTCGATGAAGAAGAAATAGAATCGGCGGCTGGGGAAGTCGATCAGCACCGCTTGCGAGGGCGCATTCGGCCCACGGTCCCAGCGCACGAAGGGCAGTAGGTAATAGATGCCGAGCGTGACGACCAGCAACGCCCATTTGATCTTGCGGTAGAGGCCGTGCACACTTTGCGGATAGATCTTGCGGCGTGGCGCATAGAGCGGGATGTCGTCATCCGGCGGCGCGCCGGTGACTTCCGCTTCCGCGACAAGACGAGCAAGGCCCGGCACCTGCGCTGCGTGATCCAGCGATATGGTGCGGGTGCCCTGCACGGTTACTTTTCTCCGCCGCCGAGTGTGTGGACGTAAACGGTGAGCGCCTTGATGGTCGGCTCGGGCAAGCGGCCGCCCCAGTTCGGCATCACGCCGCCGCGTCCATTCTGGATGCCTTGCATGATCGTCTGCTTATCGGAGCCATAGAGCCAGATCTTGTCGGTGAGATTGGGTGCTCCCAGTTCGCGGTTACCCTTGCCGCCCTCGCCGTGGCAGACGGCGCAGTTATCGGCAAACACCTTCTTGCCGAGGGTGAGATCGGCGGCCTTTTCCGTCGGCAGGCCCGAAAGCGAGCGCACGAAGTCGGCCACGGCCGCTATCTCCGGCGCCTTCAGGATGTTGTCGCGGCCGAAGGCCGGCATGTTGCCCAGGTGGCCCTTATCGTCGGTGGCGCGTGCGCCATGGATGATGGTGGTCTCGATGTCGGTAAGCTTGCCGCCCCACAACCAGTCATCATCGTTGAGGTTAGGATAGCCCTTGCCGCCGCCGCCCCCAGCCCCGTGGCAGGGCGCGCAATTGTCGGCGAAGGCGACGCGGCCTTGCGCGCGGGCGAAGTCGAGGAGCTGCGGATCGCTGGCGATTTCGGCGAGTGACGCCGTGGTGAGCTTGTCCATCATCGGGCCGCGTTGCGCCTTCAGCGCTGCCAGATCGCCGACCACCGCGTCGCGCGCGTGCCAGTGGAGAACGCCCTGCGTGGAATTGCTGATCAATGGCCAGGCCGGGTAGACGAGCCAATAGCCGACCGCCCAGACGATGGTGATATAGAACAGCCACAGCCACCAGCGGGGCAGTGGCGTGTTGAGCTCCCGGATGCCGTCCCAGTCGTGACCGGTGGTTGCCGTTCCGGTCACCTTGTCGATTTCTTTGTGGTCCACGGATCAATCCTCCCGCAGCGGCATGCGCGCGGCTTCATCGAATTGCTTCTTGCGCGAGGGCCACAGTGCGTAGATGAGCACCAGCGCGAAGATGATGACGAAATAAGCCAGCCCCCAGGTCTGGGCGAACTCGGCTACGGCTCGGTAGGTCGGGTCCATCGCATTCTCACCGGATGTTGGCTTTGTCGTCGTAGAGTTTGAAGTCCACCTGCGTCCCGAGCATCTGCAAATAGGCGATCAGCGCGTCCGCCTCGGTGATGCGGGTGGGATTGCCGTCGAAGTCGCGCGCCTGTGCGCGCGCATAGCGCTTGACGAGATCGGCCGCGTTCGGATTGTCGATGGTCGCCTGCGCGACAACGTCATCCTGCGCATCCTTGATCATCTCCGGCGTGTAAGGCACGCCGAGCGCGGCTTGCGTCCGCAGATCGCCGTCGATGTGGCTGAAGTCGAGATCGGTGTTCGCGAGCCAGGAATAATCCGGCATCACCGAGCCCGGCACCACCGAGCGGGGATTCCTCAGGTGATCGCGATGCCAATCGTCGGAGTACTTGCCGCCGACGCGCGCGAGATCGGGACCCGTGCGTTTGCTGCCCCACTGGAACGGCTTGTCGTACATGCTCTCGGCCGCCAGCGAGTAATGGCCGTAGCGCTCGACCTCATCGCGCAGCGGCCGGATCATCTGCGAATGGCAGAGATAGCAGCCTTCGCGCACATAGATATTGCGGCCGGCGAGCTCGAGCGGCGTATAGGGCCGCACGCCGTCGACCTTCTCGATCGTATTCTTGAGATAGAACAGCGGCACGATCTCGACCAGACCGCCAATCGCGATCACGATCAGAATGCCGATGACGAGAACGATCGAGTTCTTCTCGAAGATCGCGTGTTTCTGCCAGAGTGACATCGATTCCCCCGCCTTATTCCGCCGGCGCCAGCGCCAGATCGGCCGGTTTGACCTCTTCCGCGGCGGTCACGGTTTTCCAGAGATTCCAGGCCATCAGCAGCGCGCCACAGAGGAACAGGAAGCCGCCGAGCGCGCGGATGACGTAGAAGGGATGCATCGCCTCCACGGTCTCGACGAAGGAGTATTCGAGGAAGCCGAGATTGGTGTAGGCGCGCCACATCAGGCCTTGCAGGATTCCCGACACCCACATCGACGAGATGTAGAGCACGATGCCGATGGTCGAGATCCAGAAGTGCCAGTTGACGAGCTTGAGCGAGTAGAGCGGCCTGTTCCACAGCCACGGGATCAGGCAATAGAGCGCGCCGAATGAAATGTAGCCGACCCAGCCGAGCGCGCCGGAGTGCACATGGCCGATCGTCCAATCGGTGTAATGCGAGAGCGAATTGACGATCTTCACCGACATCATCGGTCCTTCGAAGGTCGACATGCCGTAGAAAGCGACCGACACCACCATCATGCGCAGCACGGGATCGGTGCGCAGTTTGTCCCAGGCGCCCGACAGCGTCATGATGCCGTTTATCATCCCGCCCCAGGACGGCATCCACAGCATGATCGAGAACGTCATGCCCAGTGTCTGCGCCCAGTCGGGCAGAGCGGTGTAGTGAAGGTGATGCGGGCCGGCCCAGATGTAGAGAAAGATCAGCGACCAGAAGTGGATGATCGACAGCCGGTAGGAATAGACGGGACGTTCCGCGCGCTTCGGAATGAAGTAATACATGATGCCGAGAAAGCCGGCGGTGAGGAAGAAGCCGACCGCGTTGTGGCCGTACCACCACTGCACCATGGCATCCTGCACGCCGGACCAGACGATGTAGGACTTCGACGAGAACAGCGACACCGGCAGCGCCGCGTTATTGCCCAGATGCAGCACCGCGATGGTGACGATGAAGGCGAGATAGAACCAGTTGGCGACATAGATGTGCGGCTCGGTGCGCCGCATGATGGTGCCGAGGAAGATCAGCAGGTAGACGACCCAAATCACCGTGAGGAACAGGTCGGAGTACCATTCAGGCTCGGCATATTCCTTTGACTGCGTGATGCCGAGCAGATAGCCGGTGCCGGCGATGACGATGAAGAAGTTGTAGCCGAGCACGACGAACCAGGGCGCCAGGTCCCCGACGAGACGGGCGCGGCAGGTGCGCTGCACGACGTAAAGCGAGGTCGCGATCAGCACGTTGCCGCCGAAGGCAAAGATCACCGCCGACGTGTGCAGAGGCCGCAGGCGGCCGAAGGTAATCCAGGGCAGATCGAGATTGAGGAACGGGAACGCCAGTTCGCAGGCGATGTAGAGCCCGACGGTGAAGCCGGCGATGCCCCAGAACATCGCGGCGACGCTGGCGAACTTGACCGGACCCATATTGTAGTTGGGCTTGCCGTCAATGGTGAGCGCCGGCAACGCGGCCGGCCGTTCGTAATAGCGATTGATGATGACAAAAACCGAAGCGATGCTGGCGGCCGCGAACAGATAGGCGTGGAACGCGTATTCGGGCGTATAGGCTTTGGCCGCGACGACGATGGCAAGCAGCGCCAAAGCGGCAAGGCTTAGCGCCAAACCGCCCTCGCCGAGGGTCATGGTCTTCTGAGGAGCAAGGGGCTGCGCCATGCTGCATGTCCGTTTTTGGCTTGCCGTAATGGGGAAGGCCGCGCGGGTAGCATCCTCCACGGGTTCGCGCGGGTCCTTGATGCAGGTCAAACGGAGTGGCTTTAGTCACCTCGAAAGCGGTGGGTGTCGGCGCTGGCAACGCGCAATAATGAGAGCGCTCCCCGCGGAATGAGCTCGCGCGGGTATTATGTAACGCAAAAATGAGACGCTATATGGGACCTTGAGGCGGCGCCGCGGATACCGCCGGGCTGGAGTGGTTTGCTGGGAATCACCCGCTCGTCCCGGCGGAAGCGTGGACCCAGCTCTTAAAGTTTCGTATTTCTTTGCTTTCCAGATTCCCGCTTCCACGGGAATGCGCGGAGCAAGATGCGACGCAAACGAAACGCGCGCTACTGCGCGGCGGGCTGCCGCAAGCTTTCGAGCGCCGCCTTGACCTGAGGATCGAGCCCCGCCCCGCCCGCATCGAGATGCGCGAAGATGGCGTTGCGCATGCGCGGCTCCCAGAACTTCTTGATATGGGTCGCGATGCCTTCCACGGCGACGTTATCTCCTTGGGAGACGAAGAACTTGCCGATCTGGTTGGCCATATAGACGAGCTTATCCGGCGACGACATGGAGGCTGCGCTCTTCCTTGATCCGCTGCGGATGGGTGAAAATTTCGAAACCATCGCTACGCGCGACCGCGATCAGGGTCATGCCCGCGGCTTCCGCCGTCCGTACGGCCAGCGCGGTCGGCGCTGAGACCGCGACCAGCACCGGAATGCCGATGGCGGCCGCCTTTTGGATCATCTCGATCGACAGGCGGCTGGTGACGAGGCCGAAGCCGCGCGCGCACGCGACACCCTCCTGCACGAGAGCGCCGGCGAGCTTGTCGAGTGCGTTATGGCGGCCGACATCCTCGCGCACTGCGACGAGCCCGCGTCCGGGCAGATAGAAGGCCGCGCCGTGCACGGCGTGCGTCTCGCGGTTCAACGTCTGCCGCGCTTCGAGCGCGTGCTGCGCCTGCGTGATGTCCTGCGGTGAGAATCGGCTATCGCCCTCGACCACGGCCGGCGTGCGCATGGCTTCGTCGAGCGACTCAATTCCACAGAGGCCGCAGCCGGTCGGTCCGGCGAGATAGCGCCGGCGCTCGTGAAACGCGATTGCGCGCGGTTCGGCCAGCCGCATGCGCAGCTCGACGCCGAGGTCCTGCTCGATGATCTGGAGGCTCTCGATCTCGTCCGGCGAGGCGATGATGCCCTCGGTAACGCTGAAGCCGATGGCGAAGTCCTTCAGATCCTGCGGCGTCGCCATCATCACGGCATAGGACGTGCCGTTATAGGTGAAGGCGATGGCCGTTTCCTCCGGAATGGCGCGTTCGCCCGGCGCCAGCCGATTGCCGCGCCAGCTATGCTGATCGACGATGCTCACCGGCCGGAGCACGCCCCTACTCCGCTGCTTCCGCAGAAATGCGCCGGCTCTGACGCGCAAAGTCGTCGTAGTCCTTCTGCCACTGCGAAGGTCCGTTGGAGGGCGAAATCTGCACCGCCGTGACCTTGTATTCCGGACAATTGGTCGCCCAGTCCGAATAGTCGGTGGTGATTACGTTTGCTTGCGTGTTCGGATGGTGGAACGTCGTGTAGACGACTCCCGGCGCCACGCGTTCGGTGATGAGCGCGCGCAGCGTGGTTTCGCCTGCCCGGCTCGCGAGCTTCACCCAATCGCCGTCGCGCACGCCGCGCTGCTCGGCATCGTGCGGATGGATCTCGAGCCGGTCTTCCTCGTGCCAGACGACGTTCTCGGTGCGGCGCGTCTGCGCACCGACATTGTATTGCGAGAGGATGCGGCCGGTGGTGAGTAGCAGCGGGAAGCGCGGGCCGGTCTTTTCGTCCGTCGCCACGTATTCGGTGATGACGAACTTGCCCTTGCCGCGCACGAAGCCGCCGATGTGCATCACCGGCGTTCCGAACGGCGCCTTGTCGTTGCAGGGCCACTGGATCGAGCCGAGCTCGTCGAGTTTCGCGTAGGAAACGCCGGTGAAGGTCGGCGTTAGCCGCGCGATCTCATCCATGATCTGCGAGGGGTGCTCGTAGGGCATGTCGAAGCCGAGAGCCTTCGCCAGCAGCACGGTGACTTCCCAATCGCCATAGCCGTTCTTCGGCGCCATCACCTTGCGCACGCGCTGGATGCGGCGCTCGGCATTGGTGAAGGTGCCGTCCTTCTCGAGGAAGGTGGAACCCGGCAGGAACACATGCGCGTAGTTGGCGGTCTCGTTCAGGAACAGGTCCTGCACGACGACGCATTCCATCGCTGCAAGGCCTGCGGCGACATGCTTGGTGTCGGGATCGGATTGGAGGATGTCCTCGCCCTGGACATACAGACCCTTGAAGGTGCCCTCGACCGCGGCATCGAGCATGTTCGGGATGCGCAGGCCCGGCTCCTTCTCCAGGTGCACGCCCCACAACTCTTCGAACAGCTCGCGCGTGGCGTCGGTGGAGATGTGGCGATAGCCGGAGAGTTCGTGCGGGAACGAACCCATGTCGCAGGCGCCCTGCACATTGTTCTGCCCGCGCAGCGGGTTCACACCGACGCCGGGCCGGCCGAGATTGCCGGTCGCCATGGCGAGATTGGCGATCGCCATCACCGTGGTCGAGCCCTGGCTGTGCTCGGTGACGCCGAGGCCGTAATAGATCGCGGCATTGCCGCCGGTCGCGTAAAGACGCGCGGCTTCGCGGATGCTCTGCGGCGGGACGCCGGAGACCATGGCGACGGCTTCCGGGCTGTTCTGCGGCCGCGCGACGAAGGCCGCCCAATCCTCGAACTCGCTCCAGTCGCAACGCTCGCGCACGAATTGTTCGTTCACGAGGCCCTCGGTGACGATGACATGCGCCAACGCGGTCAGGACGGCGACATTGGTGCCCGGCAACAGCGGCAGATGATGCGCGGCCTCGACATGCGGTGAGCGCACGATGTCGGTGCGCCGCGGATCGACGACGATCAGCTTGGCGCCCTGGCGCAGCCGCTTCTTCAGCCGCGAGCCGAACACGGGATGGCCGTCGGTCGGGTTGGCGCCGACGATCATCACCACGTCGGCCTGCTCGACGGAGTCGAAATCCTGCGTGCCGGCCGAGGTGCCATAGGTGGTGGAGAGACCATAGCCGGTGGGCGAATGGCAGACGCGGGCGCAGGTATCGACGTTGTTGTTGCCGAAGCCGGCGCGGATCAGCTTCTGCACCAGGAAGGTCTCTTCGTTGGTGCAGCGCGACGAGGTGATGCCGCCGACGGAGTCCTTGCCGTATTTGGCCTGGATGCGCTTGAACTCGGACGCGGCGTAACCGATCGCCTCCTCCCAGCTCACTTCCTTCCAAGGATCGCTGACCTTGGACCGGATCATCGGCTTGAGGACGCGCTCCTTGTGGTTCGCATAGCCCCAGGCGAAGCGGCCCTTCACGCAGGAATGGCCGCGGTTGGCCTTGCCGTCCTTGTACGGCACCATGCGCACGAGCTCATCGCCGCGCATCTCCGCCTTGAATGTGCAGCCGACGCCGCAATAGGCGCAGGTGGTCACCACCGAGTGCTCGGGCGTGCCGAGGCTGACGACGGACTTCTCATTGAGCGTCGCGGTCGGGCAGGCCTGCACGCAGGCGCCGCAGGACACGCATTCGGAGTCGAGGAAGCTTTCCTGCATGCCCGGCGACACCACCGAGCCGAAGCCACGGCCGGCTATGGTCAGCGCGAAGGTGCCCTGCACTTCCTCGCAGGCGCGCACACAGCGCGAGCAGACGATGCACTTCGACGGATCGTAGGTGAAATACGGATTCGACTCGTCCTTGCCCGGATTGGGATGCTTCTCGCCCGCATAACCGTAGCGCACGTCGCGCAGGCCCACGGCACCGGCCATGTCCTGCAATTCGCAATCGCCGTTCGCCGAGCAGGTGAGGCAATCGAGCGGATGGTCCGAGATATAGAGTTCCATCACGCCCTTGCGCAGGCGATGAAGGCGATCCGTCTGCGTGCGCACGACCATGCCGGCGGCGACCGGCGTGGTGCAGGAGGCCGGCGTGCCGGCGCGGCCTTCGACCTCAACCAGGCAGAGGCGGCAAGAGCCGTAGGCATCGAGCATGTCGGTGGCGCAGAGCTTGGGGATCTGCGTGCCCATCTCGATCGCGGCGCGCATGATCGAAGTGCCCTCGGGCACGCTGATCTGCTGGCCGTCGATGGTGAGCGTGACGGTCTTCTCGACCTTCGATTTCGGCGTGCCGTAATCGATCTCGTGAACGAGCGACATGGCGTCCTCCTTATTCGGCAGCCTCAAGGCGCGGCGAGGCGCCGAAGTCTTCTGGGAAATGCGTGAGCGCGCTCATCAGCGGGTACGGCGTGAAGCCGCCCAGCGCGCAGAGCGAGCCGAATTTCATGGTGTTGCAGAGATCTTCCAACACCGCGAGGTTCTTCTCGCGCTCGATGCCCTGGATGATGCGGTCGACCGTCTCGACGCCCCGCGTCGAGCCGATGCGGCAGGGTGTGCACTTGCCGCAGGATTCGACGGCGCAGAACTCCATGGCGAAGCGCGCCTGCTTGGCCATGTCGACACCGTCGTCGAATACGACCACGCCGCCGTGGCCGATAAGCCCGTCGCGTGCCGCGAAGGCTTCGTAATCAAATGGCGTGTCGAATAGAGCACGCGGGAAATAAGCGCCGAGCGGCCCGCCGACCTGGACCGCGCGCACGGGACGGCCGCTCAAGGTGCCGCCGCCGATGTCGTCGACGAGTTCGCCCAACGTGACGCCGAAGGCGGTCTCGAACAGCCCGCCGTGCTTGAGGTTGCCGGCGAGCTGGATCGGCATGGTGCCGCGCGAGCGGCCGACCCCGAAGTCGCGGTAGAAGGCCGCGCTCTTGTCCAAGATGATCGGCACGGTCGCGAGCGACAACACGTTGTTGATGACGGTCGGCTTGCCGAACAGCCCCTGATGCGCCGGCAGCGGCGGCTTGGCGCGCACCACGCCACGCTTGCCTTCCAGGCTTTCCAGCAGCGAAGTCTCCTCGCCGCAGACATAAGCGCCGGCGCCGGTGCGCACTTCGAGGTCGAAGGCAAAGGTTGACCCCGCAACGTGTGCGCCGAGGAAACCGCCGCGCCGCGCCGCTGCGATTGCCGCATCCATCGCGGCGATGGCGTGCGGATATTCCGAACGGACGTAGATGTAGCCTTTGGTCGCGTCGGTGGCGATGCCGGCGATGGTCATGCCCTCGATGAGCACGAAGGGATCGCCTTCCATGATCATGCGGTCGGCGAAGGTGCCGCTGTCGCCCTCGTCGGCATTGCAGACGATGTATTTCTGCGGCCCCTTGGCCTGCGCGACGGTGCGCCACTTAATGCCGGTCGGGAAGCCGGCGCCGCCGCGCCCGCGCAGGCCGGACTGCACGACCTCTTCAATTGTCGCCTCGGCGCCGAGCGTCAGCGCGCGTTCCAAGCCGTTGTAGCCGCCGTGGGCGCGATAATCCTCGAGCGAGCGCGGATCGACGATGCCGCAGCGGGCGAAGGTGAGCCGCGTCTGCCGCTTGATCCAGGGGATGTCTTCGGTGACGCCGAGGTGCAGCGCGTGCGCGCTACCACCGAGCACAGCATTCAAGACGCCGTCCACATCGCCGGGCGTCATCGGACCATACGCGACCCGGCCGGCCTTCGTCTCGACTTCGAGCAAAGGCTCGAGCCAATACATGCCGCGCGAGCCGGTGCGGATCAGGTCGATCGCGATGCCCCGTTTCTCGCTTGCGGCCCGCAAGGTGTCGGCGACCTCGTCGGCACCGACCGCCAATGCGCCGGCATCACGTGGCAGGAAGAAACGCAGGCTCATGATTGCGTCTCCGACAGCAGAGCATCGAGGCGCCTCTCGTTCAGCCGTCCGACGAGGCGGCCGTTCAACATGGCCGACGGCGCAGTGGCGCAGAGGCCGAGGCAATAGACCGGCTCGACGGTGACCCGGCCGTCGCCCGTTGTTTCGCCGAGCTTCACGCCCAGCTGCCGCTCGGCATGCGCGGCCAGTGCATCGCTGCCACAGGACTGGCACGCCTCCGCCTGGCACAACTTGAGGACATGCCGGCCGGCCGGAGCCTCGCGGAAGTCATGATAGAAGGTGACGACCCCGTGCACTTCGGCGCGCGAAAGGTTGAGCGCCTGCGCGATCAGCGGCACCGCCGCGTCCGGGATATAGCCAAAGGTTTCCTGCAGCTCGTGCAGGATCGGCAGTAACGGCCCTTCGCGCCCGACATGCGCCGCAATAAGCGTTGATGCGTGCTCGGTGCTCCAGGCTTCGTAAGCTGACATGCCATTGATCCGCGCTGCTGATACCCTCGAAGATTTAAAGGGATCAGCAAGTGCATCAAGCGGCTCGAAGCCATCACTCGATTTGAAAGCGCAATCGAATCAGGGCGATAGCCTCAGGCTATGATCGGCATCAGAAGCTTTGATTGGGTGATCGCGTTCTTCTATCAATCCTGTTGCGAGACCCACCCGCCTGTCACGGTCGTGGCTCGATCAACCGATCGAGCGTGATCGGAAAATTGCGCACGCGCACTCCGGTCGCATGCCAGACTGCATTCGCGACCGCACCCGCGGCGCCGGTGACACCGATCTCGCCGACGCCCTTGATGCCGAGGGCATTGACGTGCGGGTCTTCCTCCTCGACGAGGATCGCCTCGAGCGACGGCACGTCGGCGTTCACCGGGATGTGGTACTCGGCCAGATTGGGATTCATCGGACGGCCGGAGCGCTGATCCATGACGGCGTGCTCATGCAGCGCGAAGGACACGCCCCAGATCATTCCGCCATAGTATTGGCTGCGCACCATGCGCGGATTGATGATGCGTCCGGCGGCGAATGCACCGACCATGCGGGTGACGCGCATCTGTCCCAAATCGGGATCGACCTTCACCTCGGCAAAGACCGCCCCATGCGCATGCATGGCGTAGCTCGCCTGCGCGGCCTGATTTGCCGCGCCTTTTCCCTGGCCCTCGATCTGCGCGAGCCCGGCGCGGCCGAGAATGTCCGCGTAGCCTTCGCTGCGCGTCTCGTCGTCGCGCCGGAACAGGCTGCCGCCGCGCGCGATCACGCCGGCATTTCCGGCACCGAACAGCGGCGAGCGCTCGTCATTGGTCGCGAGGTTGGCAAGCCGGGCGATCACGTCGGCGCCGGCATTGTGGATCGCCATGCCGGCCGTCGCGGTGTGGGCCGAGCCGCCGGCAATGCCCGCTTCCGGAAGGTCCGATGTCCCCGATTTGAATTCGACCTGATCGATGTCCAGCCCGAGGCCATCGGCTGCGATCTGGGCCAGCGCGGTCCACGCGCCCTGCCCCATGTCGTGCGCGCCGATCTCCATGATGCCGCTACCATCCTGGCGCAGCACCGCCTTGGCCTCGGCCGCGAACATGAGCGCCGGGAACGTCGCCGTGCCGACGCCCCATCCGACCAGCAAACCATCTTTGTCACGCATCTGCCGCGGTGCGAGCGGGCGGTCTGCCCAGCCGAAG
>DASXOK010000487.1:0-25583 GCA_036494425.1 Pseudolabrys sp. | reverse complement strand
ATCCACAACACGCGCGAATGGATCCTGCGCAACTCGCCGGTGCCGATCGGCACCGTGCCGATCTATCAGGCGCTTGAGAAGGTCGACGGCGATCCCGTCAAGCTCGACTGGGAATGCTACAAGGACACGCTCATCGAGCAGTGCGAACAGGGCGTCGACTACTTCACCATCCACGCCGGCGTGCGGCTCGCTTACGTGCCGCTCACCGCCAATCGCGTGACCGGCATCGTCTCGCGCGGCGGCTCGATCATGGCGAAGTGGTGCCTGTCGCGGCACAAGGAGTCGTTCCTCTACGAGCGCTTCGACGAGATCTGCGACATCATGCGCAAATATGATGTTTCGTTCTCGCTTGGCGACGGCCTGCGTCCCGGCTCGATCGCCGACGCCAACGACCGCGCGCAGTTCGCCGAGCTCGAGACTTTGGGCGAGCTCACGCAGATCGCGTGGAAGAAGGGCTGCCAGGTGATGATCGAAGGCCCCGGCCACGTGCCGATGCACAAGATCAAGATCAACATGGACAAGCAGCTGAAAGAATGCGGCGAGGCGCCGTTCTACACGCTGGGGCCGCTGACCACCGACATCGCGCCGGGCTACGACCACATCACGTCCGGCATCGGCGCCGCCATGATCGGCTGGTTCGGCTGCGCGATGCTCTGTTACGTGACGCCGAAGGAGCATCTCGGGCTCCCCGACCGTGACGACGTGAAGGAAGGCGTCATCACCTACAAGATCGCCGCGCACGCGGCCGATCTCGCCAAGGGCCACCCGGCGGCGCAACTGCGCGACGACGCGCTCTCACGCGCGCGCTTCGACTTCCGCTGGGAGGACCAGTTCAACCTCGGGCTCGATCCCGACACCGCGCGCGAATATCACGACGAGACGCTGCCGAAGGAAGCGCACAAGGTGGCGCACTTCTGCTCCATGTGCGGCCCCAAGTTCTGCTCGATGAAGATCACGCAGGATGTGCGAGATTACGCGGCGACGCTGAATGATAAAGAGGCGGGAATGGCGCAGATGAGCGAGAAATTCAAATCGCTCGGCGAGCAGGTTTATGTGGATGCGGAGAAGGTGAAGGAGAGTAACAAGGCGTTTTAGCGCGCCTCACTCTCCGCCGTCATGCCCGGGCTTGACCCGGGCATCCATCTGAAAGCAAAAGGCCGGGCGAAAGCCCGGCTTTTTTCATGCCCTTCCGGACGCGACAGCGCGCGCCCTTTGCGCTAGGCTGCGCGCACAAAAAACACAACATCCGGGGGCAGCAATGAACGGGCCGGCATTTGCAACGATAGTTTTCGGTCTCGCCATGGCGCTGGCGCCCGGCGCGGCCGGCGCCGCCGAACTTAAAGTGCTGGCGGGCGGCGGCATGACCGTGCCGCTCAGGGACATCGGCCCGGCCTTCGAGCGCGCCTCGGGCCACAAGGTCGAGTTCGTCTTTGCCGGCACGCCCGAACTGATCAAGCTCGCCACCTCCGGCCAGCCGTTCGATCTCGCCATCGTGCCGGTCGACGTGTTCAAGAATGCCGATGCCAAGGCTAAGTTCGTCGCAGGTCCCACCATCGACATCGCCCGCGTCGGCTATGGCGTCGCCGTCAAGGCCGGCGCACCGAAGCCCGACATCGGCTCACCCGACAAACTGAAGCAGGCGCTGCTCAATGCGCAGTCGGTCGCACTGCTGCCGGAAAGCGCCGCCGGCGCCTATGTGATGAGCGTATTCACGCGCCTCGGCATCACGGAGGCGATGAAGGCCAAAATCAAGCCGCAGACCACGACGGGCGCGATCGCCCAGGCCGTCGCCAAGGGTGACGCGGAGTTGGGCGTGTTTCTCACCAATGTGCTGACCGCGCCGGGCGTCGACCTGGTCGGCCCCTTCCCCGGCGATCTGCAGAGCGAGTTGGTGTTCACGTCAGCGGTCGCCTCAGACAGCAAGAACGCCTCCGCCGCCAAGGCGCTGCTGGACTATCTCAAGACGCCGGAAGCAACCGCCGTCCTGAAAGCAAAAGGCATGACGCCCGGATGAAACGCGGCGCCTGAAAGCCCGAACCCGACACCGCGCGCGAATATCACGACGAGACGCTGCCGAAGGACGCGCACAGGGGTACTCCGCATTATTCGAAGCCTGCTCTGGAACTCACCATTGCAACAGGGCATTGCATCAAAGCACCAATAGAAGAATTCAAGGGAGGTGGAGATGCGTGGTGTCTGGACAATACCTTTCGCAATTGCCGTCTTGTTCCTGGCCGCTGACTATCCTGCGGCGCGCGCCGTGCCGGTGAGCGCGCAGCCGCTCGGCGTGGCTGCTCCCGCCGATGTGCAGTTAGCGCAGGTGCGCCGCGGTCCGCGCGGAGGCGTTGCCGCACGGGGTCCGCGTGGCGGCGTTGCCGTGCGTGGGCCACGCGGGAGAGCGGCCGTGCGCGGTCCGCGTGGCAATGTTGCGGTGCGTGGTGGTTACCGCGGCGGCGTTTATCGTGGCGGCGTCCGCCGCGGCGCCTACCGCGTCGGCGGCCGTTATTACGGCGGCGTTTGGTACGGCACCGGGCGCCGTTACTGGCGCGGGCGGTGGTGGCCTTACGGAGTGGGGTCCTGCTGGCGCAGCACGCCGATCGGGTTCGTCTGGGTTTGCGGGTAACTTGCAGGACGCGTTGAGCGGGGCCTACTAGCCCGGATGAGCGAAGCTAAATCCGGGATGACCGTGCTCCGCTCGAGTGTCCCGTCCCGCATGTCGCGGCGCTCATGCCGCGATTTATCTTGCGCATCGTTTCAACGACCATTATTCCGCACGCCCTTTCGTCGTCCGTCCGATACGCGGGCTGGCCCCTTGCGTGGCTCATGCGACTCGCTGTGTCATGCGTCCTCGATGAGGGAGTGAACCGAAGTGGCGAAGGGACAAGCGTCTGGGCAGCGCGGTCCGGCGGGACTGCCGGGCCGGCCCGGTCCGCAGGGACATCCGGGCCGGCCCGGCCCGCAGGGCAAGCGCGGCGAGGAAGGCCCGCGCGGCAAGCCGGGCCCCGAAGGAAAACGCGGCAACTTAGGCCCACAAGGCAAAGCGGGTCCGCAGGGCCCGCGTGGCGAAGCAGGCCAGCCCGGGCCGCGCGGCGAAGCGGGACCGCAGGGGCCACGCGGCGAGGCGGGGCCCCCGGGGCCGTCCGGCGCTTTGCCGTCGATCGATCAGGTGATGCCGTGGCTGCACCTGATCTTCGAAGCCTGGGAGGACTACCAGGACAAGCGCAAACGCGAAGCGGAACAACGTGCGCAGCAGGAAGAGGCAGAACGGGAAGACGCCGAGCGCGCCCAGTCTGCCGCCGAGTCCGCCGAACCCGGCACGAAAGACAAAAAGAAAAAGAACAAAAAGAAGAAAGGGAAGAAACATAAAGACGAGCAGGCGTAGCCGTCATTCCGGAACGCTATCCGCCGCCACCCTGCGGTTGCTTTCGCGCGCCTCGCCACAGGCCTATCGTTCGCAGGCCGCGCGATGCGCCGGCCCAACGCACATCCTGTCTTTCACCGGGTACGGGAGGAAGTCATGTCCCGCAAATACATCGACTGCCGTACAGTGCCGAGCGAAATGAATTGCACCGTCGCGATCAGCGCCGACAGCGAAGACGAGTTGCTCGACGCCGCCGTTCAGCACGCGGCGAGCGTCCATCACCACGAGGACACGCCGGCATTCCGCGAGGTGCTGCGCGGCGCGATCAAGGACGGAACGCCGCCGCTCGAGGCCTCACCCCGCGCGGCCTGACGCTCCAGATCACCACCCCCAAGTAAAATGGCCGGGGAAATCCCCGGCCATTCCATCTTGTATCGGAAACAGATATCTGCCGCCTACCGCCGCAGCGACAGCGCGAGACCGCTGAGATCGGCGCTGACGATGAGGCCGGTCTGCAAGCCCGACAGGGTGAGCACCGCTCCATTCTGGTTGGTCAGCACAACCGCCTGCGCGCCACGAACGACGGCCGCGCCGGCGCCGGCCTGGCCATAGACGCCCTCGACATCGGACGGCCTGCGGATGTGGTCGACGCGGCCGCGGAAACGCGTCTCCGATGCGCCGAAGGTGAAGCCATAGCTCAGGCCGCCGATCGACAGCGGATAGTTACGGCCATGGAAATGCAGCACGCCGCTGCCGGCCGAGCCGCCGACCACGAAACCAGCCTTCACGATCCTGATGCTGATGGTGCCGCTGTCGGCATAAGCCGCCGACGACAAACCGGCGCCGGCCAGAAGACTCAATGCAGTCAACGCGGCGCGGCAAGCGGATGAGAATCGCATGGTGATGCTCCTTGGGGGATAAGATTGGAGGTTTGAATGTGGTATCAACGCCCGCAGCCCGTCGGGCGAATGGAGCGAAGCGCAATTCGCCGCGTTCGGCAAGGCCGCGCAGGAGGCATGCCTATGCGCCCGGCCGAGCTAGACGCTCGGCTGACCATCATGCTTCGCGTGCCATTTCGGGCCGGGGCCGCGTATGTAATGGCACTCGGGCCTGTAAGGATCGAACGGGCTCTTCAGCAACCCCTGCCATGCGGCCGTCAGCACGGTCATCTGCATGCGCGACATGGGAATTTTGTGAGTTGGCTGATGTCGCGGCATGACATGCTCCATCAGTGCGCAGGGCCCATGACTGACGTGAACGGCAGGGCGAGAATCTCTTCGCCGAGATCGTCAATGACGTGCATCACCCACTCGCGCCAATCGTCCGGGCCGGGCAGAGCGAGGAGCACGCGAACGGCCATGGCCGCGTGCCCGCGCGCGCCGGTCAGATCATCGACGTGAGCGGTGCGGAGGTTCGGCAACATGCGCTTGGCGCTGGGGCAGCGGAAAAAGACTTCGGGCATGTCGGACCTCCTCGATGTCAGGAAGCAAAGTCACTGCATCGTTAGCAGCGGAGCCGGCGTGCAAAAATTCAGAAGAAACCCATAAGGAGAGTCACGGAGGTATCGGGCGGAGGGGGCAACACCCGCGCTTTTGCGCGCCCCCTTTACCCTCCCGAAACCCGTCGGGCGTAAATCGGGCGGGTACAACCGCAGCGGACTTGGCCCGTCATGAACCTCTTCGACGCCGCGGTCTTGCTGTGTCTCGCCCTCGCCATCGTCATGGGCTTCCAGGCGGGGCTGCTGCGCAGCCTGGCCACGATCGTGAGCTACGTGGTCGCGGCGCCGCTCGCGGTGGCGGCGGCGGGCTTCATCTCGCCGCTGATGCAGGCGAGCCGCGGTTCACGCTCGTCGGCGCAGGATGGGGTGCTGTTCGTCATCCTCTTCCTGTTCATCGGCATCGCGCTCGGCGCGGGTGCGCGCGCGGCGGTGAGCGAGATCGCCGGCGAGCATGTGAGCGCGCCGGATCGCCTGGCCGGCGCCCTGCTCGGCGCGGTACGCGTCGGCCTCATCGCGATCTTGCTGGTGCTGGTGTTCGACCGCCTGATCCCGCCCGGCCACGAGCCGGCGTTCCTGACGGGTTCGCGTTTGCGGCCGATGCTGTCGGAGGCCGGCGCGCGCGGCCTGCGTTCGCTGCCGCCGGACGTCGCGCAGATGATCGATCATATGAAGCAGGAGCGCGGGCTCTGACCCGCGCGGCGCGGATGGCGCCTCAGCCTGGCTGTCCCGCCGGCTTGGCGCGCGCCTTCCATGGAAATATGCTCGCCAGCAGCACCGCCAGAATGCCGGTGAGGAAGACGCCATCAAACGTGCCGGCGCCTCCGATCGAGGCAACCGGCGCACCCAGGCCCTGCACCTTGTCGAGGTTCAGGAGGTCGGCGCCGACGAGCGCGCCGAGGCAGCCACCGACGTAGGCCAGCCGCGCGGCGTAGGGACGCGAGAGCAGCAGCGCGACGACCGCGGCGGCGATGGTCGGCACGAACATCGGCTCGGCGATTCCGATGCCGGGCACCGGATAAGCCAGCCAGTGGCAGACGAAGGCGACGAACGCGACTGCCGCCGCGCCTTTGATCCACAGATTGTATTTGATCACCAGATAGAGCGACACCACCGTGGGGAGCACCGCGCCGCCGATGTTCACCGCGAGCAAGGTGCCCGGCCAGTTTTCCACGACAGGGACGACATATTGCACGCCGAAAAAGTCGACGACCTGTCCGGACAGCACGTGCTGCTCCGGCAAATACGTCAGCGGCACATTGAAATAACTGCCGATCAGCGAGCCGAACAGCAGCAGCATGGCGGCATGAGAGCTCAGACCCAGCCTCATGTAGGCGTAGCGCAGCGCGCCCACCTGGATGAGCACGATCACGACGACAAAGATGCCGACGAGGATCGCGAAGAACCCCGGCGTCAGCGGCAGGTAATGATATTGGCTCAAATGCATCGGTGCACCGCGAAGGGCCGTGACTCGCGCCGCGCCTCAGGTCAGCAGCCGGTGCAGATGTTGGGAACGTTGGCGAAGGGATCGACCACGCGCTGGCCCTCAGCGTCGGGCCGCTCGTCGTGCCGCACGGCCGGCGGCAGGCCGCTCTGCGTTGGCTGGCGGTGACCGACCGGCGCCTGCCAGATGGAGCCCAAGCCATTGGTGCTATTGCCGCCGACAAGCGGCCGGTCCTGGCTCGCCGCAGGGGGCGGCGGGCTGTCGTTCGCCGGCGCATTAACATCCTGCGCCGCCGCCGCGCCGGTGAGCGTCATCGCAAAAAGGAAGGCTGTCGTTACTGTCCGCATGGAATGCTCGCTCTGCATCCCGCTCATCTTAAAAACGCGACGCCTCGTCGCAGGTTGCATGCGATTGGTGACGCTCAGCGTTGCGCAGGCTCACAGTTTCGTGCGCGGGGGCACCCCTTGTTTAACCGGGAACAGCGCTCGCTTCTTGCGCGTTACGTCCGCATCATCGGACGCGGCCGCGGCGGGCGGGCCGCGCCAAGCCATTCTTTTGCTGGGAGGACGAGAATGCTGAATCGAAGCGTTGCCTTAAGTACCGCGGCTGGTCTTGCGATGGTCGGACTGTTTGCCGCGAGCCCGGCAAAGGCCGAGCCGGACTATCGGGTCATCCAATGGGATATCACCCGTATCTGCCAGATCTATGATTTCGGCTTCGGCGGACGGCCGATCCCGTCCAACTATCGCACCCTCACACCGCCGCTGCCCTCGTTCAGCGCGGCTCTACACGCGAAACAATCGCTGTACAACCACGGCCGCTGCCTGATCTAGCGGCGAACCAAATGTGCGGAGTGCCACGCCGGCACTCCGCACGTTTGGTTTCCATCTACGCGTGACGCCTTGCACCCTTGCGGTGGCGCGCCCGTGTGCGGGCTGCCTTACGCGCCGCGCTCACCCGCCCCGCCTGCCCTTTCGTCTTCGCGGCTTTGCGCGCGGAAGCAGACCGCGAGGCTGCGCTGCGCCGCGACGCTGCACTCTTCGTCTGCCGCGACAGCGCGCGATGCGACGCCGCGCTGCGCGGTTCGTGCTTGAGCACGTTCTTCACCGCGCGAGCGACCCGTGGCCTTTTCGTTGTCTTGCGTTTGCCCTGCCCCACCTCGTAGGCGTATTTCGCGCTGCGCCGCGTGCTGCGCTTCACGCGTCCGCGCTTCGGCGGCGGGAGATCGACTCCGGCGCGGCGTGCTTCCGACAGTCCGATCGCGATGGCCTGTTTGGTCGAGCGTGCGCCATGCTCGCCGCGGCGGATCTTGTCCATCTCTTCGTGGATGAATTCACCCGCCTGGGTCGATGCTGATTTACCCTCGCGCTTGTCCTCGCGCGCCTTCTGGATGGTGCGTTTGTCCGGCATGATCGAGCCTCCGGTTATGTTGATGTCGCTGTGCCTTCATCACCGCCGCGCGCACTCACTGGCGCACGCAAGTGTGCGGTTCCTGGCTCAACGCATGGAAACTGGAAATTGATCCAACCTCGGAGGTCTTAGAACTTGTAATCGAGGATGTTGCCATCGTCGATCTGGTCGGACACGTCACGATCCATGTCCTGGATGATCTCGCTTTCCGGCGTGATGCCCGGCGCAAGCGTCATCTGCAACCGCGCCTTCGCGCGCATATCTCGGAAGGCCTGCATCGCCGTCTCATTGCCGACGAAGACGCACTTGCAGAGCTCCGGATCGGAATAGACGTAGTAGCGCTTGCCGTCCTTCGTGCGCGTGACGAACTTGCGCGGCGGCAACAGTCGCGCGGACGCAAGCTTCTCCGGCGTGTCGGCCGTACGCATGACGAAGCCGGCGTCTTCCAGGTGCATGTCTTTGCCCTCCTGCGCCGCGGCGGGATCGCCGAGGGAGCCGAACAGGAGAAGCGCGAGCATGCGTGTGTGCCGGTATTGCATGATGATCGCCCCGATCTGGCAGCCAGCGTTTCATCCTCGGCGGGCCGAAGCAAGCACGCGCTCCGGCGGGCGTGCCCTCGCAGGCATTTTACCCGCGCAACCAGGCCCTACCGTGATACGTTGGAGGTCATGAAAGGCCGCGCAATGTTAACGGCTCCCCACGAGGCAATGCAAAAAGGTCCGCTATGTCCGATGTCACTTACGAGATCGTCCAGCACGACGGCGGCTGGGCCTACAAGGTCGACGGCGTCTTCTCCGAGCCCTACCCCACGCATGCCGCGGCGCTGAAGGCGGCGGAAGCAGCCGCTGCCGAACAGCGCGTGCCCGGCCAGACCGAGGAAATCCAATACGAGGATACCAAGGGCCGCTGGCACAACGAGACCGCCCCCGGCACCGACCGGCCGGCCACGCACGTCAAGGACAAGGGCTGAGACGGCAGTCGGCGGACTAGGCTTGCCCAGAAAGGCCGCGCACTGGCGTGCGCGGCCACGTTTTCGCTTCTTCAACCCGCGACGCTGATGTTGAGCTCCTTCACCAGCCGCGCATACTTTTCAGAGTCCGCCCGTGCGAGCTGGCCGAGTTGGTCGGGCGTACCGCCGATCGCTTCCATCGACCCCTTCTCGAAGTTCGCCAGGAGTTTTGCGTCGGTGAGCGACTTGGCAATTGCCGCGTTGGCTTGCGCGATCAATTCGGCGGGCATTCCCGGCGGTGCGAAGGCGCCATACCAGCTTTCCAGCACTAGGCCCTTGTAGCCCGCCTCCTCCAGCGTCGGAATATCGCTCAGCGTCGGCGCCCGCTTGGCGGACGTCTGCGCGATGATCTTGATGGCTCCGGATTTGTGATGCTCGATCAGCGCGGTCGGTCCCAGGAAGGCCGACTTCACGTGGCCTGCCAGCAAATCGCCAACCGCTGCGCCGGCGCCGCGGTAAGGCACGTGCTCGAGCTGGATGCCCGCCGTCTTGGCGAACCAGGCGCCGATCACGTGCTGGTTGGACCCGACGCCTGAACTGGCGAATCCAAGGCCCGGGTTCTTCTTTGCGTAGGCAACGTACTCCGCCACCGAGTTGACGCCGAGCGAAGGGTGCACAGCGAAGACTTGCGGCTGATGGCTGACGCCGATGATCGGCAGCATGACCTTGGTGTAGTCGTAGCTCAGCTTGAGAATGTGCGGCGCGCTCGCCGCGTTGTCATTGGTGATGAGGATCGTGTAGCCATCCGGCGTGGCCCTCATCACCGCGTCCATGCCGATGGTGCCACCCGCACCGGTGCGGTTCTCGATGAAGAACTGCTGGCCCATCGTGCGCGAGAGCACTTCGGCGCATTGCCGGGCAGCGAAATCGAGGGCGCCCCCGGGCGCCAGCGGCACGATCAGGCGCACGGGCCGGTTCGGCCAAGCCGATTCAGCGATAGCCGGAAGCGTCAGTCGCGGCACCGCACCGCCCGCCAATGCAAGGCCTGCCGCTCCAGTGAGAAAGCTCCGGCGTCCAATGGTCATCATGTAGCCTCCCTAGTTTTGAACTCTTCTTATCTTGATATCCTTGCATACCCTTCCGGTAAGATCATCCGGACTCCTGCGGATTCCGCCGCACTACACACCGGAATTGCCGGCATTGACCCTAAGCGCCTGGGATCGCATCACTTTGAGTTGGAACCCGCAGCGCCGGCGGCTGCAAAGGAATTCCAGGCCATGAAAAATATCGGCGGCATGCCGCAGCTCGCGGCCCTGCTCTCGTTCAACGGCGGCTTCATCGACACCGCCGGCTTCCTCGGCCTGCACGGTCTGTTCAGCGCGCATGTCACCGGCAATTTCGTGACGCTCGGCGCCGCCCTGGTCTTCGGCATGCACGGCATCATCGGCAAGTTGCTGGCTTTGCCGGAATTCATTCTGGTGATCGTATTTGCGCGCCTTGCCGGCACCGCGCTGCGGGCGCGCCAAGCACCGGTGCTGCGTGTGATGCTTGTGGCCACTGGCTTGCTGCTGCTGGCCTTCTTCCTGCTCGCCGTGTGTTGCGGCCCGTTTTCCGATCCTGACCGCCCGATCGCCTTGCTCACGGGCTTCACCGCCGTCGCCGCGATGGCCGTTCAGAACGGATTGCAGCGCATTCATCTGGCTCATCTGCCGACCACGACGATCATGACAGGTAACAGTACACAGTTCAGCGTCGACCTCGCCGACCTGTTGCTCGTCCCACCCGCGGCGCGCACGCCGGAGACGCGCTTGCGCTTCGCGCGGCTCGCGACCGCGATGGTCACCTTTATCGCCGGCTGCGCGGCGTCGGCATTTCTCTACTGGCTTTGGGGCTTCTGGTCGCTCGCGCTGCCGGTCATCGTCGCTGCGATTGCCGCGGCATTACCGCTCGACCCAGAGCACTGAAGGTATCGGAGGAACTTTGCGAGCGGCATGGTCATCAGCGTCGGCGCTGCTATACTTGCCGCATGGACACCACGATATCGGGGATGCGTCGGCTCTTTAATCGCGCCGCCGCCGTTACATTTTTGATTGCGCTCGCAGGGCCAGCCGCTGCGCAATTGTACAATGCGATGCCGAAGACGACGATGGCGGATGTCGATCCCGGCATCGATCACACAGCGCGCGACGCCGATCTGCCGCCGGAGTTGCGCCGGCAATCGGTGTTCTATCGCACCGAATATCCGCCGGGCACGATCATCGTAAATACCAACGACCGCTTCCTCTATCTCATCCTCGGCAATAACGTCGCGCTGCGCTACGGGATCGGTGTCGGCCGCGACGGTTTCCAATGGGGCGGCATACACAAGATCAGCCGCAAGGCGGAATGGCCCGATTGGACGCCACCACCGGAGATGATCGAGCGACAGCCTTATCTGCCGCGCTGGATGGCGGGCGGTCCCGGCAATCCGATGGGCGCCCGCGCGCTTTACATCGGCACCACGGTCTACCGTATCCACGGCACCAACGCGCCCGAGACGATCGGCCAAGCCGTCTCCTCCGGCTGCTTCCGTCTGGTCAATGACGACGTCACCGATCTTTACGGGCGCGTGCCCGTCGGCACCAAGGTCGTTGTCCAGCATCAGTAGCCGGATGGCCTGGCCGTTCGTCCGCGCACTCACTGGGCGCGGAAGATCGCCGGGTTCGGCTTGAGCACGCTCAGGATGATGTGGCTGATGTTGATGTCCTTGCCCGGATAGCTGCTCCCGCCGCTGGTGTTGTGGCACGAGAAGCAGTTGGTGCCGGTGCCCTGCACGAAAGTCTCCAGCGTCGCATTGGCAAGGTCGATCGAGCCGATCGCCTCCTCGTCCATGTTGCCGTCGCCCGGCTTGAGCGTGTTGGCCAACATCCAGACGGTGCCGTTCAGCGCATAATTGGCGAAGACGGGGTTCACCACTTTGCTCGACCGCTGCTTGATCGCCGCCTGGAAGTTGGCGTTGATCGACTTGATGTCCGCGACGCGCGAGTCCGGCGTAGCACCGCCGAACTCGAACTGGCGGAACACGTTCGTGATCGGTGAGATCGCTTGCGTCGCCGGATCGATGGTGAGGTTGTTCGACAGCACGTTGCTGGCATTCGCCGGCGTGCCGCCTTTGTAGAAAGTGGAACTCTGCGCGCTCACCGGATCAGGCGAATGCGGATCGCCGTTCGGCGGCAGGCTGGGGGCGTTGTTGATCTGCTCGAACGTCGCCCAGGCGAATTCCGGATGATCCTTGATCACGCCGACCACATGGATGCCGACCAGTTCGACGGTGACGTTGCTCTGCGTCTTGCCGTTGGGCTTGAGCTTACCCTTGCCATCGCTCTCCAACAGTTCGATCGTCGCGGTCGTGGTGTAGAAGCCGCTGGTGTCCTCACCGGGCTGCACGATGCGCCAAGAGCTTTTGAACACCGTCGCGGCCAGCGGATAGGCGAGCGTCGGCGGCGCGTTCTTGTAGCGAGCGGGGCCGAAGTACTTCTGCGTGAAGTTGAAATAGATCGGATCCATGTGCGTCGCGTAGTAGACGGCGCGCCCGTTCTGATCGACCAGCACGCCGCCCGGGCCGGCCTGCTCGAACGAGCCGATCGACTTCGGCTTCTCGCTGCGCGGCCGTAGCACCAGGATGCGCGGGCCGACCGTGGCCACAACCGTCAGGCCGGGCTTGAGGTCGTCATAGGTGGGCAGCAGCAGGAACAGTGGCAGGCCGGTCTTCGGATCAGTCTGCACCCAGTGCACCAGCGCGCTCCACGACCAGAGTTGGAAGTCGCAATCGGTCTGCGGCGAGCCGCCATTGGGGTTGATGAAAAACGGTTGCAGGCCCTTGGATTCCCACCAGCCCAGCGGCGCGTTGCAATTCGCCTGCTGCGCGGCGGCCGGTTGGCCGAAACCGAGGCCAAACAGCGCGGCGACAGCCGCCACGGACGAGACGCGCGCGGCTGCGCGTGCAAGCTTGATGAATGGCAGAGATGTCATGGAGGCCTCCCCCTAGCGATTGCGAGCAATACTGAAGCGGCGCTCCAATATTGGGCTACCGTCATTCGTTTTGCAATCAATAGTAATATTGAAATTTATTAAAAATCAAAGGTTGCAAATCCGGACAAGCGTCATTGCCGGGCGCACGGTTCCGCGTAAAGCTGAATTGTATTGACGACAGCCGCGGCTAGCGGCGGCTTCTCATTGGAAGAGGCCGTACGCCGCCCATTTCGTCATGGGGATTTCGGCGCCGATTTTGTAGTGAAAAGACACGATCTTCATGTGATCGGACGTACCGGTGCAGCTATACGATACTGCGAACCATTTGCCGCGGCTGCGGAAGGCGGCGCCCATTGCCGTGACGGTGTCGTTCTGCAATTGCGGCTCCGATATGGCGCCCGCCACGGTGCGGTCCGGACGGAAATGCCGCGCGTCCTTGTCTTTGCGGATCTCGTTCATCGCCGTGTAGTCGCAGAGCTGGAGCAGCCGCTCGCTCGGTGTCAGCAATTGCAGGCTGCGCTCCAAACGCGCATCGGTCGCTGCGGCTTGCGTACCGATAACCATAGCCGCGCCGATTGCGAGTGCGAGCACACGCATGCAAACGTCCTCCCGAATCCGATAGAGGTCCCCCGCGCCATTTAGGCGAGGCACACCGGCGCAAGCAACCGCCAGCAGCAGCTTGTCCCAATCAAAAATGGCGAGAACACGGACAATATCCCGCGCTGGCGGCACGGCTGCCGCGCAAATCACACGTATTTGGGATCGCGGTCCAGGAGCTCGATGGAGATGCCCTGCGGCCCGCGCAGGAAGCAGATTTTGATGCCGGGCCGCGCCACGTGCGGCTCCTGGCTGAATTCGCAGCCCTTCGCCTTCAAGTCGGCGGCGATCGCATCAATGCCGGAGACGAGGAGCCCGAAATGGTCGAGGCCCTGATACGGCGTCGTGGGCGGCGCGTTGACGCCGTCGCCCGGCTTCACCTCGGCGATGAAAATCTTGGCGCCGCCGAGCTTGAGATCGATGCGCGGCTTGCCCTGCTGCGTCGACCGGATGATCTCCGCGCCGAGCATGCGCTCGAACCATTGCGCCATGCCTTCCGGATCCGGCGTGCGTAAATGAATGTGATCCCAGGTCAACGTGGCCATGGATTTAGGTCTCCGGATGTCGCCGGGGCGCACTATGGCGGCAGAGCTCAGGCGCGGCAATGATCAAGATGCGCCGCCGGGGCCGGAGCCAAGCCGGCGCGCACGGCGAGGACGAAGGCCGGCAGAATGAACAGCGGCCCGAACACGAGGCCGGTCAGATTCACCAGCGCCGATGCGACGAGCGGCCCGAGCAGGATCAGCGCGCAGACAGCCAGCAGCGCGCGCTCGGACCCGCACAGCGCGAGCGGCTGCGCCATGAGCCAAGCTACCACGATCGCGCTAAACACCATGTCGTAGTCTTGCAAATATGGCGTCGCGAGACAGGTGCCGAGCACGAGCACCGCGTTCTTGATCCCCGCAGAGACTGCGCGCCACCACACCACCGCCACCGCTGCGCAGGCGATGAGGCCCGTGAAAGTCTGGACGACATAAGCCGTCTCGACAGAGGCGCCGAGCAGCCGCGCCGCAACAAAGACCGAGACGAAGCGGTTCCAGACTCCCGTGCCGTCTTCCAATATCGCTTGCCGCAGCAATGCGAGATTGTGCGTATAGATCAGCCAAACATCCGGCCCGAACAGCAGCGCGGTCAGTGCCACCAACACCACAACCGTCAGCGCGGTGCTCGCAAAGACACGCCAATGCCGGCCCGCGACCAACGCGATAGGCAGCAACAGACCAAGCTGCGGCTTGTAGATCATCAATCCGAACAGAACGCCGGCCACCGCCGGACGCCGCTCGATCAGGCCGAGAGCGCCGCACAACAACGCGGCGGTCCATGCCCCGTTCTGGCCGCCAATCGCATTGACCAGCACGGCCGGCGTCGCCAGCGCCAGCAAGAGCGCGCCGCCCTTCGGCATTGCCAGCAGAAGCGCGCGATAGAAGGCGTACCAGCTCGTTGCCAGCCATACGAACAGCGCCGGCACGTAAGGCAAGAGTGCGAACGGCATGGTGAGCAACAGCATCACCGGCGGATAGCTGTAATGATACGGCCCGGTCGCCGGCCCGGCCACGCTCTGCTCGAAGGCGTGGAATCCCGTGTAGCTGTAAACCTCCATCGCGCGGCCATGCAGCGCGAGATAGCCGCCCGACCAGTAATTGATGAAGTCGTCGCCGAACGTGCGCCCAGTCCCATTCGTCAGATGATCATGCGTCTGGCGGAGGAGATCGAACAGATAGGCAAAGGCCGCGGCGGCAACGAAGCTGCGCGCCACGGTGGTGACCATCCTCGGCACGGCTGCCGTCTGCATGCGGTCATGAAACGGCCCCGCCGTTACGATCAGGTTAAATGGCCGCTTTTCACGATGCCGGAGAACTATTTTTTCGTGCGCCCCTTCCCGCTGGGAACCGCGATAGGCATGATCCGCGCCGATATGGCATGGGACGCATAACGAGCCCGTGCGCCTGACAAAGACACAGAGGAAACTCATGCGCCCGACCAGCCGCCGCCGCTTTCTCACGCTTGCCTCCGCCGCCCTCGCGGCCCCGGCAATCTCACGCACCGCATGGGCGGACACCTGGCCGAAGGACCGCGTGATCCACGCCGTGGTGCCCTTCACGGCCGGGAGCACCAT
The DNA here is from genome assembly GCA_036494425.1 of Pseudolabrys sp. Classification (GTDB taxonomy): domain Bacteria; phylum Pseudomonadota; class Alphaproteobacteria; order Rhizobiales; family Xanthobacteraceae; genus Pseudolabrys. The sequence continues at coordinate 10,200 of DASXOK010000487.1, read as the reverse complement.
CGACATCATCGGCCGCATCGTCACCGATCCACTGTCGCAGCAGCTTGGACAGACCATCATCATCGACAACCGCGGCGGCGCCGGTGGCACCATCGGTTCGGCCTACGTCGCCAAGGCCGATCCCGATGGCTACACATTGCTGATCAATGCCGCCGCCCACTCCGGCGCGCCGGCTGCCTATCCAAATCTTTCCTACGATGCCGCCGCAGACTTCGCCGGCGTCGCCAGCTTCGGCAGCGTGCCCAACGTGCTGCTGATCGCACCGTCGAAAGGCATCAAGACGGTGCAGGAACTGGTCGAGAAGGCCAAGGACGGCAACATGACCTTCTCCTCCGCCGGCGTCGGCAGCGCCACGCATTGGGCGGCCGAACGCTTCATCGTCAGCGCCGGATTGAAGGTGACGCACATCCCGTTCCGCGGCGGCCCGGAAGCGCTCACAGAGGTGATGACCGGCCGCGTCGACTTCTGCTGCATCGGCATCTCCTCCTCGATGCCCTTCATCAAGGACGGAAAACTGTTGCCGCTCGTCGTCACCTCACCCAAGCGCTCGCCATCGCTACCCGACGTACAGACCTCGCTCGAGGCCGGCTACAAGGATTCCGATTTCAACTACTGGAACGGCCTCCTGGCGCCGGTGAAGACGCCGCGCCCGATCATCGAGCGGCTGCATGCCGAAGTGAGGAAGGCGCTGGCGCTGCCGGACGTGCAGAAGAAGCTCGCTGTGCAGGGCGTCGAGCCCGCGCCGCTCTCGCCGACGGAGATGGACGAGATGATCAGGCGCGAGATCGCATTGAACTTGAAGATCGCCAAGGCGGCCGGCTTGAAGTTCAACTGAGCAACGGCGTTTTCAACGTCCTTTGTGCGAGTGCAAAGCCAGCGACGCGGAGGCGGGCTGGAAGTAACCTCCCCAGCTCCGCTGTGCCGTAATGGCCGGGCTTGTCCCGGCCATTATGTCCCGGTTACTTCAACAACCACTTCGCCGGACTCTAGCGCCGCAACGATCTGAGGCAACGCCGCCGTCATCACTCGCAGCAGGGTATTCTTCGTCGTATTACCGAGGCGAACCCAGACAATCGCCGGCCCGTCGGAACGAAGCGCGCGCAAGCTCAAAATATCTTCATCTTTGGTAATGATCGTCCCACCGCATTGCTGCGCGTACCGCCAAATCTCACCGTCAGGCGCGGCGGCAAGGCCAACATCGGCGACATTATCGGCCTGATGTCCAGCCTAAATCAGAAAATGCACAAGGGCGGGCGGCAGGTGGGCATCGACCACAAAATGCACGTCAACCCGCGCGGATCACCGGGTGATCGCTGGTCCGAACTGCGTATTCCAGTGCAGCCGAAATATCGGCGTCCTCGAGATAAGGATAGTCGCGCAGGATTTCGGCGCGGTTAGCCCCGCCGGCCAACATGTCGAGGGTGTCGCTGACACGGATGCGCAGTCCCCGAATGATCGGACGGCCACCGCAAATCTGAGGATCGGATGTGATGCGGTCGAGGTGGCTCGGCATGGCTGGCTCTGTTCCGTGCAGTGTAACACAGGTGTGGCGCGGGTCCCATCTCCGCCATCCGGGACACCTGGCCGCTTCGCCGCGACAGAAATATGACGCCGGCCATGCAACGGAGAAATCCCCATAAACACACAGGCACATGCAATTTCTATTCACAGGGCCGGATGCATTTTTGCTAAACGATAGATTGGCGTTTCGGGGGAATCGCGGCAGCATGGCGCGGAAGCCTATACAGGCGGCGGGTGGCATCGTAGTGCGCAGCGGCGCAAGCCCCCGCATTGCCGTCGTCCAGCGCAGCAAAGACGATCGCTGGGTGCTCCCACGCGGCAAGCTGAAGGTGAAGGAACGCCCGGTCGCCGGGGCGCGCCGCGAGGTCTTCGAGGAGACCGGCCACCGCGTCGAGGTACGCGAGTTCCTTGGCGCCATTACCTACCGTGCACAAGGCCGGCCCAAGCTTGTGCAGTTCTGGCACATGCAGGCGGCGGCGAATCCGAGCCGCGATCTCACGCGGGACATCGCGGCGGTCGAATGGCTGCCGCTGCCGGCCGCGGTGCGGCGCTTGAGCTATCCGCTCGAGAAGCTATTCTTGAATAGCGTTGGCCGCGCGCTGGTGCGCCGCAAGCGCCACACCGGCCGCAAGGCAAACTCGCACGCCAAGACCGCGAAGCGACATACCGCGCGGAAGGCAAAGAGCAAGCACGCGCACCGATAGGCGGAACGTCCCCTTTTATATCCGTCAGGCTTCGCCTTCAGTTCGCATGCGCGAATGCCGCAATCGCGCCGCAAATCTTGCGAAAATTTAATCCGTTGCAGCCGCGCCGAAGGCGCTTTCCGCACGCAGCATTCAGCCAGCATTCAGGGCCAAAGCGGGAACTTGGCTTACGAGAGCGACGTTGTCCCTGCGGACCCAATCGCAGGACTTGAGCAACTCGGTCGTTCAATGGATACGACCCCGCGAACCTGGAGAGGTGCGCTATGACGAGAATCACGAAGACCCTGACAACGCTTGCAACTGTCTCGGCCCTCGGCCTCGCAGCTGTGGCTACGCCACAACCGGCGCAGGCGCGGTACGGGTACGGCGGCGCGGTTGCCGCAGGCGTCATCGGTGGCCTTGCCGCCGGCGCGATTATCGGCTCGGCCGCTGCACGGCCTTACTACGGTTATGGTTACGGCCCCGGTTACTATGGTTACGGCCCGGGCCCGGTCTATTACGGCCCGTCGTGCTGGTGGAGGAGTCAGCGCGTGTGGGACGGCTGGGGCTGGAGGTGGCGCCGAGTGCGCGTCTGCAACTAAGGCCCGACGCGCATCTGCGACGAAAGCCGACGCACTCATGACATGACGACCGAAAAGGCCCGGTTTCGTTAGCGAAATCGGGCTTTTAATGAGGGGGACAGGGGAAACCCGACCTAAATTCCGACATATTGGAACACTCTCTTTCGGCCGCGGGGACGGGCGGCCAAAGTCTGGACTCTCTCGCCGTCCCTTGAGGGAAAATCCTATGAAGAAGACAATCCTGGCGGTTGCGACCGCCGCGACCATTGCTGTCGGCACGCTGGGCGCGCCGACAGCGGCTGACGCCCGCTGTTACGGCTGTGCCGTTGGCGCCGGCGTAATCGGCGGCCTCGCCGCCGGCGCCATCATCGGTGGCGCCATCGCCAACAGCCAGCCGCGCTACTACGCGCCTGGGCCTGGCTACGTCGCCTACGACGGCTATGCCGCACCGTATCCGGCGTCTTGCCCGGGCGGGTACTGGGCGCGCCGTCCGTTGCACGATCGCTGGGGCAACTTCGTGGGCTGGAGCCGCCCGCGATTCATCTGCCCTTAAGCTTCGCGTAAGGGATGGGGGCGCATCATCCGGCCAACCCTCTCGGCCGTAAGGAACTGTCAATGAAGCACACGATCATCGCACTTGCCGCGGCCGGCCTGGTGGCTGCTGCCATCCCGTCTTCCGCTCAAGCCGGCTGTGGCGGCTGCGGCGTCGCTGCCGGCGTTGTCGGCGGCTTGGCCGCTGGCGCCATCATCGGCGGGGCGATCGCCAACAGCCAGCCGCGCTATGTCGAACCGGCGCCGGTCTACGTCGCCCCCCCGCCGCCGCCGCGTTACGTCGAGGAATATGACGATGGCCCGGTTTGCCACACCGAACGGCGGCGCGTTTGGGTCGACGGCTACGGGTGGCAGCATCGCCGCGTCCGCGTTTGCGACTGACACACAGTTACAGCGCTCGAGACAATTCAAACGCCCGGCCGCAGCGCCGGGCGTTTTGTTTTGATGCGAGACTGTACTACCGCCGCATGTGCGCGAGCACTTCGGCCGTCGGCCAGCAGTCGACCTTCAAGCCGTTCTTCTTCTGATAGGCACCAAGCGCGGCGCGCGTGAGCATGCCCGCCTTGCCGTCGATCTTGTCCTTGTAGAGGCCGAGCGCGGTGAGCCGGCGCTGCATGAGTTCGACCTCCGCCGTCTTGAGTTGGGCATTCTGGCTCCACGGCGTGACGAACGACGCTGCACCGCCGATGCGGTCGCTCAGATGTCCGACGAAGAGCACATAAAGATCGGAGTAATTGTATTCCTTGAGCACGTAGTAGTTCTTCGCCGTCAGGAAGGCCGGCCCATAGCTGCCTTCAGGCTGCAACAGCGATGCCGGCAGCTCAACCTCTTCCGCGCTGAGCTTGCGCCCGAGCGGAACGAAGCCGCGCTTCACCCATTCGCTGATCGGCATGGTCACTTCCGGCACACCGATGCTGCAATCGGCCGTCTGTGGCGCGCGCACCTCGTAGGCCCAGCGTTCGCCACGTTGCCAGCCTTTGCCGGCGAGTTGCTTCGCCGCTGAGGCGAGCGCATCCGGCACCGACCGCCAGATATCGGCGCGGCCGTCGCCGTCGAAGTCGACGGCATACTTGTAATACTCGGACGGCAGGAACTGGGTCATCCCCATGGCGCCGCCCCACGACGCGCGCAGGTCGGCGCGCGGCACCCCGTCCTGCAGCATCTTCAAAACATGCAGGAACTCGTTGCGGAAGAAGTCCTTGCGCTTGCCGACATAGGCCTGCGTCGCCAGTACGCGGATGGCGTCGTGCGGCAACTTGTACCCGCCATAATCGGTCTCGCGCGCCCAGATGGCGAGCACGACATTGCCGGGCACGCCGATCTCGCGCTCGATGCGCGCGAGTGTGTCGTGATACTGCGCAGCGAGCTGGCGGCCGCGCGCGGCAAGGCGATCGAAGGTGGCCTCGCGCAGATACTGCGACGGCGTCTGCACGAATTCGGGCTGGCCCGGCGGCGGCTTTTCCGGCCGGCCGGGGATCGCAAGATCCGGCAGCGAATAATCAGGTTCCAAGTTGCGTATTGCGGTCTCGAAGGTCGCCCGCGACACGCCGAGCGCCTGGGCTTGCGGCCACACGCCTTGTAGCCACTGCTCGAACGCGGCGTCTGACGCTGAACCCGGCGCCGGCATCAGCAACGCGATGACAACAAATATCCCGGCAACGATTCGCAATAGCTGTCCTAGTGTTTGGCGGCCCTGGCGTAGGCGGATTGGCTCAGGTGCTCGACATAGGCGATGCCGATCGCCGACAGGATGAACAGGCCATGGATGATCGTCTGCCACATCACGCCCGCCTCAGTATAGGGCACGTCCGGCCGACCGAGCGAGCCGGCATTGATGAAGGTGCGCAGCAGATGGATCGACGAGATGCCGATGATCGCCATCGCCAGCTTGATCTTCAGCACGCTGGCATTGACGTGGCTGAGCCACTCGGGCTGGTCGGGATGGCGTTCCAGTTCCATCCGCGACACGAAGGTCTCGTAGCCGCCAACGATCACCATGATCAGGAGGTTCGAGATCATCACCACGTCGATCAAGCCGAGCACCAGGAGCATGATCTCCTGCTCGGTGAACTGCATGGCGCCGAGCACGAGGTGCCAGAGCTCCTTAAGGAACAGCACCACATAGACGCCCTGCGCGACGATCAGGCCGAGATAGAGCGGGAGTTGGAGCCAGCGCGAGGAGAAGATGAGCTGCGGCAGCGGGCGCAAGCCCGGTGCATCCGGCGGCACCACGGGATCGTCGGCGGCCATTGACATGCAAATCACCCTTCCGGCGCCAAACGGCGCTCCAGCGCCGACGAATGCGCGGTTCCTTATATGCGATTCGGAATGGCCGAAGGATGACCGCGCCGGTGGCGCCGCCCCGGCCAGAGGCCGCGCGACATCGCGTCGCGGAAGACGGATAAACCCATGCTTTCGCGAAAGTTCGCCGTTTGCGCGGCACCGCCTCCAAGGACGCGCCGGCACACATCGTCGCTAGGCGCGCACCTCAAGGGTGACGGACCGTGGTTCTCAATGCGAGGCTGTTCCTACCCCCGCCGCGCGTGGATCAGGTGCGCGCCCGCGCGTTCCGAAGGCACTGTCTCGCCGAAATAGCGCTTGGCGATTTCGGTTGTGCCCAAATCCTCGATCTCCGAGAAGCCCATTTGCCGCAGGTCCGCATCCAGTTCGGTTGGCGCGAAAAAGCTAAGCCACGGCTCGCCGAGCATTGCCACGCGCGCCATCCGGGCGGCGACCCCCGCGCGGCGCTCAGCCGAAAGCGCCTCCGGCGGCTCGCCATAGTCGAACACAACTTCGCCGCCGGGCACCCGCGCGATCGTCGATAGCGTGGCGCGGATCGCCTGCTTGGTGAGATAGACAACGACGCCGAGCCACATGAAGAATGCCGGCTGCGCGACATCGACGCCCGAGGCAGCAAGCCGCGGAGCAAGGCCTTCGCGCCCGAAATCGGTGGCCACGAAATGCAGCCATTCGGGCATGGCGATGCCGGCCTTGGCGATGCTCGCCCGCTTCCAGGCTTGCGTCATCGGGTAATCGACTTCGAAGACCTCGACGCCTTCTTTGACATGCGGATTGCGCAAGCCGAACGTATCGAGCCCCGCGCCGAGCACGACGATCTGGCGCACGCCGCGCTTGACCGCCGCGGCCGCGCAGTCCTCGGCGAAACGGCTGCGCGCCGCCACGAACAGCCGCATGAGCCGATCGCCCGGCTTGTCCCAGGCGTCGCGCGGAAAGTCCTCTGCGGTTTGGCCGACGATCGGCAATGCGAAAGGGTCAGCGAAGACGCTGCCGCCGTCGACCACCTGGTGCGCCGCCCGATAGAGAGCGGCGCGCTTCGCAGTGCGGCTCGGTTGTCCTTGCATCGAGCCTACTGTCCTTCGGTCAGCGCGTGAACTTCTTGTACTTCAGCCGGTGTGGAACAACGGAGTCCGTGCCCAGGCGCCGCATCTTGTCGGCCTCGTAGTCCTGGAAGTTGCCCTCGAACCACTCGACATGACTGTCGCCCTCGAAGGCGAGCATGTGCGTGGCGATACGGTCGAGGAACCAGCGGTCGTGGCTGATGATCACGGCGCAGCCGGCGAAATCCTCAAGCGCCTCTTCCAGAGCGCGCAGCGTGTCGACGTCGAGATCGTTGGTCGGCTCGTCGAGCAGCAGCAGGTTCGCGCCCGAGCGCAGCATCTTGGCGAGATGCACGCGGTTGCGCTCGCCGCCGGAGAGCGTGCCGACCTTCTTCTGCTGGTCGGCGCCCTTGAAGTTGAACAGCGAGCAATAGGCGCGCGAGTTCATCTCCTTCTTGCCGAGCAGGATGATGTCTTGCCCGTTGGAGATTTCCTCCCACACGGTCTTCTTGCCGTCGAGCGCATCGCGCGACTGATCGACATAACCGAGGTGGACCGACTCGCCGATCTTGATAGTGCCGTCGTCCGGCTTGTCCTGGCCTGTAATCATGCGGAACAGCGTGGTCTTGCCGGCGCCGTTCGGGCCGATCACGCCGACAATACCGCCGGGGGGCAGCTTGAAGGTGAGATCGTCGATCAGCAGGTTGTCGCCGAAGCCCTTCTTGAGGCCATCGAAATCGACCACGTTCTGGCCGAGCCGCTCGGCGACCGGGATGGTGATCTGCGCTGTAATGTTGGTCTTGGCGTTGGCGATCTTGAGCAGCTCTTCGTAGCGCTGATAACGCGCCTTGGATTTCGCCTGCCGCGCCTTGGGCGACGACTGGATCCACTCCTGCTCGCGCTCAAGCGTGCGCCGGCGCGCCTCGTCTTCGCGGCCTTCCTGCTCCAGCCGTTTCTGCTTCTGCTCGAGCCAGGACGAATAGTTCCCCTCGTACGGAATGCCGCGGCCGTGGTCGAGCTCGAGGATCCAGCTGGTGACGTTGTCGAGGAAGTAGCGGTCGTGGGTGACGATCAGGATCGCGCCGGGATAGCTGCGCAGATGCCCTTCCAGCCAGTTCACGCTTTCGGCGTCGAGATGGTTGGTTGGCTCGTCGAGCAGCAGCAACTCCGGTTCCTCGAGCAGCAGCTTGCACAGCGCCACGCGACGGCGTTCGCCGCCGGAGAGCTTGGCGACGTCGGCATCGTCGGATGGGCAGCGCAGCGCATCCATGGCCTGGGTGACCTTCGAATCAAGATCCCAGAGGTTCTGACTATCGATGATATCCTGGAGTTTCGCCATCTCGTCGGCGGTCTCGTCGGAATAGTTCATCGCTAACTCGTTATAGCGATCGAGCAGGGCGCGCTTTTCGGCCACGCCCTCCTCGACATTGGCGCGCACCGACTTTTCCGGATCGAGCTGCGGTTCCTGCGGCAGATAGCCGACACGGGCGCCCTCGGCGACCCAGCCATCGCCTGAGTACTCGGTGTCGATGCCGGCCATGATGCGCAGCAACGTCGATTTGCCCGAGCCGTTCACGCCGAGCACGCCGATCTTGGCGTCCGGATAGAAGGACAGGTTGATGTTCTCCAGGACCTTCTTCCCGGCCGGATAGGCCTTGGTCAGGCCCTGCATGTGGTAGATGAATTGGCGACCGTTCATTGACCCTGAAACCCTTGTTTTCCGGCCTGAATCGGCTCGCGCAACCGCGCGCGCCGCCGGACGCTTTGTTCGGGAAAGACGCCGGCTGATGTAGCGAGGGGAACCCGAAAGGGCAAGCGGGCTGCGCCTTCGCGGTAACCTTACTGGGCGAATGACAGGATTTGGGAAAGCTTGATTACAAAATTCGTCGATCTGTGAGCTTCCTCACCCCGATTTAACTGCTCGGTCGTCATGATCCTCCATGAACCTCCGCGCCAGAGGTGGCGACGAAGGGATACGCGGACCGGAGTGGTCCGCGGTCGGAATGGGGAGAGTGTCATGAGTCGCGCCATGGAAAACCTTGCAGGTTCCGCCCCCTGGATGCCGCGCCCGTTCGCCAGCTTCAGCCGCTGCCTCGCCGCCTTCTGGCGCGAGGTCACCCGCGACGCCATGCGGCCCTATCGGCCCGAGCAGCACTACATGCGCGGCCCCGGCCCAGCCTGGCACGCCAAGCACGGGATCAAATCATGACTGTCATTCCGAGCGGCGCCTTTGGCGCGTCCCGGAATGACAATCGGGTAACGTCGCCCTAATCTGCCGCCGCCCGGGACGTCCGGGCCGCACTCGAAAGGCAGGTAGGGATGTTGCGCGCAGCTATTCTCGACGACTACCAGAACGTGGCGGTGGGCTATGCCGATTGGTCTCCGATCGCCACGGACGTCGAGATCAAGGTCTTCGACAAGCCTTTCTCCAGCCAGGACGAGACGATCAAGGCGCTGCAAGGCTTCGCCATCGTCGTCGGCATGCGCGAGCGCACGGCCTTTCCGCGCAAGGTGATCGAGGCGCTGCCCGACCTGAAGCTCCTGATCACCACCGGCGCCAAGAATAATTCCTTCGACATCAAGGCGGCCAGTGAGCGCGGCGTCACCGTCTGCGGCACCGGCGCGGTGGGCAATCCGACCACCGGCATCGCTTTCGGCCTGATGCTGGAACTCACCCGCCGCATCGGCTTCGAGAACGCGCGGCTGAAAGCGGGTGCGCCTTGGCAGGTCACCATCGGCCAGGACCTGGAAGGCCTCACGCTCGGCATCGTCGGCGTGGGCAAGCTCGGCCAGCGCGTTGCCAATGTGGGCAAGGCCTTCGGCATGAAGGTGATCGGCTGGAGCCAGAACCTCACGCCTGAGAAGGCGAAAGAGGCGGGCGTCGACTATGCCTCCCGCGAGGACCTCTTCCGCAACGCCGACTTCGTGACCATCCACTATCAACTCAGCGATCGCTCGCGCGGGCTGATCAATTCCGACGACATCGGCCGCATGAAGAAGACCGCCTATCTCATCAACACGGCGCGCGCGCCGATCGTCGATCAGGCTGTGCTGCTGAAGGCGCTGCAAGACAAGACAATCGCCGGCGCCGGCCTCGATGTGTTCGAGGTCGAGCCGCTGCCGCTCGATCATCCCTACCGCAAGCTCGACAATGTCGTGATCACGCCGCATCTCGGCTATGTCAGCGAGCAGAATTACCGCAAGTATTTTCCGGATATCGTCGAGGACATCCGCGCGTTTCTGGACGGCAAGCCGGTAAGGGTGATCGCGCCTTAGCCGCTAAAGCTTCAACAGCTTCGCCGCATTGTTATAGGCCACGTCCGCGCGCACGGATTCCTCGATCTCGACACTATCCAGCCAATGCCCGGCCTCCTCGGCCGCCTCGAACGGATAGTCGGCGGAAAACATCACGTGATCGCGGCCGAGCGCATCGAGCGAGCAGCGCAGCGGCGGGCCGTCGCACATGCCGGACGTCGTGACATAGACATTGCGGCGAATGTATTCGGACGGCTTCATCGGCAGCTT
>DASXOK010000486.1:0-5613 GCA_036494425.1 Pseudolabrys sp. | reverse complement strand
AAGGGCTGACCTACACTCGCCAGACATCGCAACGAGACGCGACGTGGGCCCATGAGCAACCCAAGTGATGCTCCTTCTTGGAGCGGGCGATTATCCGCGTTGAGCACGTGGGCTTCCATTTGGGAGCCCTTGCTCGTCGCGGTCGCCGTGGCTGTTGCGATTTTCTTCAATCATCGGGCTGGCCCAGACAGTTGGCCCTATGGTTGGACGGCGATTTTCGTCAGCCTCGGTATGCTCTTTCTCGGCTTCGGCGCTGGAATGCTGTTCTACCAGCGCCGTCAGCGCGCATTGAGCGCCGACCTGCGTAATGATTTTGCCAATCTCTCCGCGCGCACGCGCGCGCTGAGCGCCGAAATGGATGACTTGATAAAGCGCAAGCACGCGTCAGGCTCTTGATGCTTCCAGACGAACCGGCACTCGAGTCCCTATCCGACATCGAGATCAAAGACCGGATTCGTCAGTTGGAGCTTGAAATAGCGGCGTGCGAAGGGCGCGTGGAAACGGATGCCGATGAAGCCAGGCGTTCACGCCGCCTGGCGCGCGGAACATTCCTTACTGCTGCAGGTTTTTTCGGCCTCACCCTCGATCCCATTTCGGCGGTCATCATCCTCGTCGGCTTTTTCGACTGGATGGAGGCTCTGCGGGACGATGCACGCCAAACCAATTTAAAAGCGGCATTGACGTGGCAATCGGCCAAACTTAAAGCGCAGCTCGAATTGGTCGAAGCCGAAGTGCGGCGCCGAACCGGGAACAAGCGCATATGAAATCGGCCTGGGTCGAACGCGAAGCCAAGGACGCGGTCGGCCGCTACGGCGCGGCCGGCGCCAGCGCCGATCTGGCGCTGCGCCTCTACACGACGCAGTTGCTCGGCCGCGATCCCAAACTGGTGCTGCACGGCGGCGGCAACACCTCGCTGAAGACGCGCGTGCGCGATCTCACGGGTGAGGATGTCGACATCCTGTGCGTCAAAGGCTCCGGCTGGGACATGGGCGAGATCGAGCCCGCCGGCATGCCGGCCGTGCGGCTCGCGCCTTTGCAGGCGCTGCGCACGCACGCGGCCTTAAGCGACGACGATTTCGCCCGCGTGCAGCGCGCTTATCTGACCGACCCGATGGCGCCGGCGCCGTCGGTCGAAATGCTGTTGCACGCCTTCATGCCGGCCAAGTTCATCGACCACACGCACGCAACCGCGGTGCTGAGCCTGATCGATCAGCCCAACGCGGAAGACCTGTGCGCCGAGGTGTTCGGTGCGCGGCTCGGCTTTGTGCCTTACGTGCGGCCGGGCTTCGGCTTGGCAAAGGCGGCCGCCGCGGGCTTCGACAAGAACACAAAGGTCGAAGGCCTGATCCTCGACAAGCACGGTATCTTCACTTTCGGCGCCGATGCGCGCGAGGCCTACGCGCGCATGATCGACTTGGTGACGCTTGCCGAGGCGCGCTTGCAGAAGGGCCGCAAGCCGGTGTTCGCCGGCGCAAAACTGCCGGCCCAGCTTGCATCTGCGCAAGATGTCGCGCCGATCCTGCGCGGCGCCTGCACGCTGCGCGATGCTTACGGCGAGGCCGCGCACAAGCGGCTGATCCTCGATTTCCGCAGCAGTGACGCGATCCTCAATTATGTGAACGGGGAGGACGCCGCGCGCTACGCCCGCGCCGGGCTGCTCACGCCGGACCACGTGATCCGCACCAAGCCGCGGCCGCTGCTCGTGCCGGCGCCGGAGGCGGGCAAGCTCAACGCGTTCGAAGCGGCGGCGCACAAGGCCGCGCAGCAATTCGCCCACGACTACAAAGGCTATTTCAGCCGCAACGCGGCGCGCGCCGCAGGCGCGGCGATGCACGACCCCCTGCCCCGCGTCGTGCTGGTGCCGGGCGTCGGCCTGTTCGGCATGGGTGTCACGGCGAAGGATGCGCGTATCGCCGCCGACATTACCGAGGCGACGGTCGAAGGCGTCACTGATGCGGAAGCGATCGGCCGCTTCACCTCGATTTCGGAAGCCGATCTGTTCGACTGCGAATATTGGCCGCTGGAGCTGGCGAAGCTGGGCGCGCGCAAGCGGCTGCCGCTCGAGGGACAGGTCGCGGTCATCACCGGCGGCGGCGGCGCCATCGGCGCGGCCACGGCCAGGGCCTTCGCGGATGCCGGCGCCGAGGTGGCGCTGCTCGATCTCGACCCGGCGGCGGCACAAAAGAAAGCCAAGACCATCGGCGGCGCGGCGCTGGCTGTCGCCTGCGACGTCACCGACGCAACGTCGGTCGCGGATGCGTTTGCGCAGGTCGTCGCTCGCTTCGGCGGCGTCGATATCCTGGTATCGAACGCGGGTGCCGCCTGGCAGGGCAGGATCGGCGAAGTCGATGAGGCGGTGCTGCGCAAGAGCTTCGAATTGAACTTCTTCGCGCATCAGAAGATGGCGCAGGCGGCGGTGAAGATCATGCTGGCGCAGGGCACCGGCGGCTGCCTGCTGTTCAACGTCTCCAAGCAGGCGGTCAATCCGGGGCCGAACTTCGGCCCTTACGGCCTGCCGAAAGCGGCGACGCTGTTCCTGGTACGACAATACGCGCTCGATTACGGCGCCGACGGCATCCGCGCCAATGCGGTGAATGCCGACCGCATCCGTTCCGGCCTGCTCACGAATGATTTCATCAAGGAGCGCGCCAAGGCACGCGGCGTGAGCGAGAAGGACTACATGAGCGGCAATCTGCTGGCGCGCGAAGTGACCGCCGACGATGTGGCGCAGGCCTTCCTGGCGCAGGCATTGGCACTCAAGACCACCGCCGACGTGACCACGGTCGACGGCGGCAACATTGCCGCCGCGTTGCGCTGACGCGACGGATACCGCACAAGCGTGCTATCCTGATTCGAACTGACACCTCGAAGGAGCCTTCAACATGCTGGGACGTCTTTGCCTCGCCGGTGCGCTGCCGCTTCTGCTGATCGCCTCGCCGGTCTTATCGCCGGTCTTGGCCGCGACCAATGCGCAGAAGATGGAAACGTGCAAATTCGGCGCCGACAATGACAAGCTCGCCGGTGCCAAGCGCGATGCTTTCATCAAGCGCTGCATGGCCGGCGGCAACTACGAGCCGGCCGCGCGCAAGGACGCGATGAAGAAGGGCGGCGCCAAGAAGCCCGCCGCGGCGGCGCAACCGCCCGCGGACCCCGCCTCGGACGAGGCGCCCGCCGAGGAGAACTAAGCCTATCGCAGATGTCGTAGAAAGCGGCGGACGGCCGCGTCCGCCGCGCGTTTGTGTTCCTGTGACGTGAGAGCAGCATGCCCGAAGCCGACAAAGAAGGTTCCCGCTATCAAGCCGACAAGTCGCAACTGACGCCCGGCTTCTTCCTGAAGGGCTCGCACCAGCTCGACTGGGGCATGAAGAACCGTCTTGCGCGTACCTTCAATCCGCAGAGCGGACGCACGGTGATGCTGGCGGTCGATCACGGCTATATCCAGGGACCGACCACCGGCCTCGAGCGCATCGATCTCTCCATCGTGCCGCTGCTGCCGCAATGCGACGCGCTATTCTGCACGCGCGGCATCCTGCGCTCGGTAATCCCGGCCGACAGCACCAAGCCGATGGTGCTGCGCGCGAGCGGCGGGCCGAGCATCCTCAAGGATCTCGCCAACGAACAGATCGCGCTCGACATGGAAGACGCCGTGCGGCTCAACGCATCCGGCGTCGGCGTGCAGGTCTATATTGGCAGCGAGTTCGAGACGCAGACGATCCACAATATGACGCGGCTGGTCGATGCCGGGCTCAAAGCCGGCATGCCGGTGATGGGCATCACCGCGGTGGGCAAGGACATGAAGCGCGACGCGCAATATTTCCGCCTCGCCTGCCGCATCATCGCCGAGCTCGGCGCGCAATACGTGAAGACGTATTATGTCGAGCACGGCTTCGAGACTGTCACCTCCTCCTGCCCGGTGCCGATCGTGATGGCCGGCGGCAAGAAGCTGCCCGAACTCGACGCGCTCGCCATGGCCTACAACGCCGTTCAACAGGGCGCCGCCGGCGTCGACATGGGGCGCAACATTTTCCAGTCCGACGCGCCGCAAGCGATGATCGCCGCCGTCAACGCGGTCGTGCACCAGAACACCAAGCCGAAGGACGCGCTCGATCTGTACAATTCGTTGAAGGCAAAGGGATAGCGCGGCTCGCGCTCAAAGACGGTGCGATGACGGACAAACTCGGCATTACACCCCCTTTCTTTTCGCCGTCGCGGTGACTGATCGTTTACCACCACTCTGACGAGAGTGGTGGATTCCGGAATAATTTACCGCAGGCTCGTTACGCCTGTGGAATGGCCGACAGTCACGCAATCAGCCTTCCCTATCCGGTGCCGCACAACGAAGAAGAGCGGCTGGCGGAGCTGTGCGCGCAGGAGCTGGCCTTCGCCGGCCGCATCGAGCAGATCGACCGCATCTGCCGCCTCGCCCGCGATCTGTTCAAGGTTCCCGTGGCCCTCGTCACACTGGTCGAGAGCGAGAAACAGACCTTCCTGGCGACCTGCGGCCTCGACATCACCGAAGTGAGCCGCGAGGACGCGTTTTGCAGCGTGGCGATCCTCGGCGACCGGCCACTGGTCGTTCCCGACGCCACGCTCGACCCGCGCTTCCAGCGCAACGTCTATGTGCGCGGCGCGCCGTATATCCGCTTCTACGCCGGCGTACCGCTGACGCTGCGGCCCGGCGTCAACATCGGCACGCTGTGCATCGTCGGTATGGCGCCGCGCAGCTTCTCCGCCGACGACGAAGCGCATCTCACCGCGCTCGCCGATCTCATCGTCAACGAGCTACGCGTGCGCCGCGCAGCACGCGAACTCAAGGCGCAGCAGACGCGGCTGAAGCAGACCGCGCACATGTCCAAGATCGGCGGCTACGAGCTGACGCCGCCGGACGGCAAGCTGACGTGGGACGACGAGATCTATCCCATCTTCGGCCTTCCGCCCGGCACCCCGCCGTCGCACGATCTCATCATCGAGCGCTACGATCCGGACATGCGCGAGCGCTCGCGCCGGCGTCTCGCTGAGCTGTTCACCAACGGCACGCCTTACGACGTCGAGCTGCGCGGCACGCGTCCGAATGGGGAAGTGTTCTGGATCCGCGCCATGGCGGAAGCGGAGATGAGCGACGGCGTCGTCACGCGCGTGTCGGGCGCGGTGCAGGACATCACCGACCGCAAGCAGGCCGAGACCCGCATCCACGAACTCGCCTTCCGCGATCCCCTCACCGGCCTGCCCAACCGCGCCTCGTTCCTCGACAAGCTTGTCTCCGCGATCGCCGCCGGCAACGGCGGCACGCGCATCTCCCTCATCACGTTCAACATCGACCACTTCCGCGAGGTCAACGACGCGGTCGGACACCAGATCGCCGACGCGCTCCTGCAACGTCTGGCCACCGCGCTGTGGCACAAGTTCTCGACGCTCGGCACCGTCGCGCGCATCGGCGGCGACGAGTTCGCCGTCCTCATGCGCGACCAGAAGTCCGGCGATGTCGCGCGCAAGTTCGCGCGGGAATTCATCGCCCACGCCAAGAAGCTCCTGATGCGGCACAATTTCACGTTGCCGCTCGGGATCAGCGGCGGGCTCGCGATCTATCCCGAACATGGCGACGACGCCGAGACG
>DASXOK010000485.1:0-3921 GCA_036494425.1 Pseudolabrys sp. | reverse complement strand
GGGACCTTTCCAAGACAGGATTCGCGCGCATCACAATCGCAGCGCGCGACGGCGTTCGCGTCCGCTGTGCGCCCGCTAAGCGCGCGGTGGCCGCCGCCGCTCGTGGAACCAGGCGCGGTACTTCAGCATCTTTGCGTGCTGCGCCGCCGGCGCATGCCGCCGGCATGTCGATACCTCGTTGCTGTTCGCTGACGCGCCCCAGCGCAGTTCGACGCAGTCGTTCGGGTTGTATGCCATCTCGAGCTCGGGCATGCGGTCGACCATGTCCTTGAGCGCGAGCGTCCAGGTCGAACCGTCGGTACGCGGATAGGTGAACTTGCGCGTCGCGAGCTCGGATGTGAGCTCGTTCTGCAATGCGGCCTTCACGTCGGCAACGCTCTTGCCCTGCGGCATCGCATAACGCTCGGGGCGCCGCGCCACGCGATCAGGGAAGCCACGGACCACGTCGATCGCGATCAGCAGGCGCAGATCGCGCGACGGCGTGGAGAAGTCCTCCCACGCCCCCATGGTCTCGAAGATCGTCGCGCCATCCGGCATGCTGGCTTCGCCGCGCCCGCTGCCGAGGAACTTGCGTCCGTTCTCGACCGACGTCACGCGCACCTTCACTTGCTCTTCGAGCGAGTCGATCGCGTCCTTCATCGCCGCCATCGGGTCGAGCGGCTCCGGCGACATCACGTCGTCCATGCGGTCGTAGAACGCCTCGACGCCCAGTTTCGACTGCTCGAGCGAGAAATCGGCGTATTGCGGGTTCTTGGCGATTTCGCTGTTGGTCTGCCGCCGCAAGGCGCCGTTCGGTTCGCGCACGATGGGACGGAAGCGCTTGAAGCCAGGGCCGCCGAGCGCGGGATCCTGCGCGAACAGGAAATTGCCGCGCCAGAAGCGCTTGCGCGCGACGGTGCCGTCGGGTTGGCCGTCGACCGCGAGGATGATGCCGGCGGCGCCATCCTTTTCGGGCACGCGCCGCACGATCATCAGAACGTGTCCATAGGGATCGGCGTAGACGACGCCCGGCCGCAGCGTCGCCTGGCTGAGCGCCACGGGATAGGAGTCGGTGTTGTCGGAGTTCAGCGGCGTGCGGGCGGTGCCGGAATGAACGGTGTCGGCGACGGTATGCAAGAACTGGCCGAACCCCGCCGCGAGCCCGAGCCGCTTCGGCGCCACTTCGCTCGGCGCGGTGTCGGCGTCTTGCCCTGTCGTCGACGGACGCTCGGCTCGCGCATTCTGGATGCTGAACCACTGGAAGCACTGCGGCCCCTTGCCGCCGCCGCCGCGCGAGCAGTTCGAGAAGCCGAACGGCAGCCCCATCTTGAACGCGAAGTAGGCGCGCAGGAAGTAGGGCAGGTCGGCGCAGTCGGGCCGCAGGACCATCTTCATCTCGTCCTCGCCGAGACCGAGATAGTCGAACAGGATGTTGCGCTTGCGGTCGCGCAGCACCTCATGCAAGGCCGGCCACGACGGTGTCGCGTCCAGAGGGTCGTCGAACAGCTTCTCGATCCAGGCGGAGAACAGGTTTTCCGTCGCGCGCGTCCAGGCGTTACGCACGGGCCAGACGCTGCCCGCCACGGAGCCCGGCGGCGGCGGCCGGTCGGCGCGCACGGCGATGTCGCGTGTAATGGCGCCGCACTGAGATGTCGCCAGCCGCGCATGCCATGTGCCCGCGGCCGGTGCGTTGACCTCGGCGTACCAGAAATACGGCGGTCCATCGTGGCGCTGGCGCGATGTCGCCGCGACGCTTCCATCCGGCGCGACCAGCGACAGCTCTCCCGTGATCGGCTTTTCGGCGGCGATGATCACGCGCAGCGGCGCGCCCTTCCACGGCGCGAGCGGCGATGGCAGGACGGCGATGTTGGCGGCATTATCGCAGGCGCTTTCGGAACTTTGCGCCCAGGCTGCCCCTGTCGAGGCGCCGCTAGCAAAGAAGACCCCGGCCGCAAGCAGCAAGACTGATCTGGCGGAAATCAACCGGCGTGATGGAAGCACGTGAGTTCCCCCGTTTCCGATGACAGCAATGATCGCCCTGGCGGATCGTGCCACAACTGACATCCCTGCGCATCCCGGACGGCGCGGGTCAGCGCAATTGCAGCAGCACGAACCACTTCTGATCGTTGAGGGAACATTTGCCCCGCATCTGTGGCATATCGGCGGCAAACTCGGGCAGCGTCCAATCGCCGGCGCCGCCGCAACGGCCCTTCTGCACCGGCGAGACGGTGAGGCCGCGCCGCAGATTGTGCTTCCTGGCGGTCACGGCGTTCAGGACGTTGCCGCCGATCGTGTACATCTTGCGCGCCGGCGTATCGACATGCGCGACCACCTCGCAATGGGTGTGCCGCACCGTGCGCGCGCTGGCACTGCCGGCAAGCTCGGCGCGGATGCGCTCGCGCACCGCCGCGTCACTGGTATCGGCAAGCGCCGGCTCGCGCTGATCGCAGATCAAGTCGCCGACGCGTGGCTTGGTCGTCCCGAGCGGGCACGCGCGATAGATGCGGGCGTCGGGTTCGTGGGCGAGCTCGGCCGCGCTGGTCGCGACGGCATCGTAGATATAGACGCGGTGCGCATTGGCGAACTGGAAGCCACTTTCCGGAGCGCCCGCTTGCTTGGTCACGTAACTGATGAAGGCCGCCGACCAGGATGTATCGATGAGGGCCGAGCGGATGACCGCTTCGCGCAGCGCCTCGCGTAGGTCCGGACCGGACACGCCGTCGGTCGCGCGTAGGAGCGGGCCGAAATCGATCGGCAGACGCGCGGCGGTCTGCGCCGCGTCGTTCGACGTCGAGGCGCCACGATAGCCGCGCACCACGAGCTCATCGTCAAGCGCGCCGAGATCGTCGCCATACAGCGCCCGCCAATATTTCATCACCCGCCACCAGCCGAGCCGGCCGAGGCTTGCCTGCGTGCCGCGATGTGCGGCCTCCGGCTCGTTCTCGGCCTCGGTCAGGCCGAAGTGGAATAGCCGGCCGTTCGCATCGATCCTGTGGCCGCCGAAGCTGTCGAATTCCTCGATCGCGGACTGCGCGATGCGGCGGCCGAGCGCGCTGGCGGGCTTCGCCGCGGTGGCGTCGCAGTTGGCTTGAACGGATGTCCAGAACGCCGCCGCCGTGCGGTCGGCCTGGGCGAGCGCCGGATGCGCGGCCAGGCCGATCGCTGCAACAATGACGCAAACAGTGGCACGCATGGACCCTCCCGCAGGCGAACGGCGCGCCGCACTATAGCGCGGTGCTCGGCGGGAAGCCGACCGGTCGTGGTCAGGGATGTGGTCCGGACGAGGGTGCGCTTGCGCGGAACGCTTCGGCCGTGAGGCTACCAGAGCATGCCGCTGGCGCTCTTCTTGAACGCTCCGCCATCGACGGGCGATCCGTCGCGGTGGATGTATCGCATGCTGACGCCTGGATAGGTCACGAGCAGACGGCCATCGGGCGCGTAGGCGGTCGTTCCCTCTAATGCGGAGCCGTTCCGTGTCACCACGAACCTCACAACGTAACGTCCATTCGCGGTGAGCCGTGATTCCGTGTAGCTGTGTCGCTCGTCATAGAGAGTCTGCCATTCCAGCTTGTCGCCATTCTTGAGGATGGCCGCCTCCTGCACGAGGTCGCCGTCGGCATAGGCTCCGGTCTTGCTGAGCGTGTCGCTCGTATCGTTGAGCGCAATGCTGCTCTCGCTGACGACATTCTGCCACGCGTCATATTGAAACGTGGTCTTCCAAAAGGCCCCGTTCTTGTCTCCTTTGTATCTGACCAGCATATTTCCGGCCGGGGACCCATATTGGTATTCATACCAATACGCGGGGTAGAACACCTTCCAAATGCGGGCCGGGCCGTCCGGGTAGAACCAGCGCTCCCATCGCGACGTAAGCTGGCCGCTCGACCCATCGACGACCTGCACGATCTGCCTGCTGCCGTCATAGGCGATCGTCGCCGCGTTCTT
>DASXOK010000484.1:0-2566 GCA_036494425.1 Pseudolabrys sp. | reverse complement strand
TGGCTGAAGACCTCGAACAGCAGCTCGGCGCCGGTCGTCGACAGGGGTACATAGCCGAGTTCATCGATGATCAGTAGCTTGTAACCAGCCAGCTGGCGCTGCAGGCGTAGCAGGCGCTTCTCGTCTCTGGCCTCGATCAGCTCATGGACCAGAGCGGCGGCCGTGACGAAGCCGACCGATAAGCCCTTCTGGCAGGCCGCCAGCCCCAATCCGAGAGCAATGTGGGTCTTCCCCGTGCCGCTGTTGCCGACCGCAATCACGTTCTCTCGGCGAGCGACGTACTCGCAGCGGGCAAGCTCCAGCACCAATGTCTTATTGAGCGAAGGGATCGCCGCGAACTCGAAACTGTCCAGGCTCTTGACGGTCGGGAACCGCGCCTCCTTGATACGGCGTTCGACCATCCGCTGTTCCCGGTCGATCAATTCGAGCTCGGCCAGGCGCAGCAGATAGCGAGGGTGGTCGACGCCTTCGGCAGCGCATTGCTGGGCAAGCTTGTCGTATTCGCGTAGGAAGCTCGGCAGCCTGAGTGCCTTCAGGTGATGGGCGAGCAGAAGCTGGGGCGTGTCGCTCACGCCGAGGCGCCGGTAAGAAGGTCGAGATAGGCCCTGGCTGATGTTATCGCCACGGTAGCCCGAGGCAGGTAGGGATAGACCGTCAAGTCGAGCCGCGGTGGCCGACGCTCGATCCGGCACAGCACCAGATGCTTGACCGCGTCAAAGCCGATCACGCCACGGGCGATGGCCTCTCTGACGCCGGCCAGCACGTCCTCGCGGCGGAACACCTCCAGCAGCCGCAGCACCTGGACGAACTCGCGTTTGCCGCGGGTGGCCATGCGTGCTTCGATCAGGCGACGCAACGTCGCGAATTCCTCGGGCAGGGCCCAGCCGACCAGTGGTGCCGCCTGGTCGAGAGCGCCGATCTTGCGTTCGAGCAAAGCCAAGTAATGCAGCGGGTCGAAGACAAAGCCCTCGCGTTCATAGGAGCGCGGATGACGGGCGATCACCGTGGCTCCACAGGAGATCACCACCTCATGGACATAGCCGCGGATTACCACTTCCCGGTGGCCATAGGCGGTCGGTACCGAGTAGTCGGTGCCGCGATAGCGCACCAGCGACTGCGAGCTGACCCGGGCCGCCTTCTTTTCGCAGGCGTCATAGGGTGCTGGCGGCAAGTCTTGGAAGGCCGCCAGATCCCGCGCCAGGCGCTCGCCGATTGTCTCGTCGTGACCGCGCAGCCGATCGGCGAGCCGCCGGCGACAACCCTCGAGCAGCTGCTCGTTCAGCGCCGTGAAGCTCGCCGCCCGCGGTACCGGCACCAGCAGGTTCCGGCGGATCCAGCCGACCAGCCCTTCGACCTTGCCCTTGTCGTTCCCCTTACCCGGACGTCCGAACCGGTCGGCAAACAGGTAATGAGATTGCAGTTCGCTGAACACTCGTGTCCGCTGTCGCGACCCATCGCCTAGGATGCGGGCCACCGCCAGCTTCGTGTTGTCGTAGAGGATCGACTTCGGTACGCCGCCGAAGAAACGGAACGCGGCGTTGTGCCCGTCACAAAACGCTTCGGTGGTCTCCTCCGGATAGGCTTGCACGAAGCAGGCGTCGCTGTGCGGCAGGTCGATCGCAAAGAAGTGGATCTTGCGCTCGACCCCGGCGATCTCCGCCTGCGCCTCACCAAAATCCGCCTGCACATGGCCAGGATCGTGCCGCAGCGGTACGAACACCTCACGCTGCCGCAGCCGGCGCGCCAGCACGTAGTCCTTAACAATGGTGATCCCGCCGGCATAGCCGTGCTCGTCGCGAAGCCGTTCGAAGATCCGCTTCGAGGTATGCCGCTGTTTCCTCGGCCGGCCCTCATCCTCCGCCAGGATACCGTCGATGATCCCGGTGAATGGGTCGAGCTTCGGACGCGCCGGTGGTCGCCTCCGCCGGTACCCAGGCGGAACCGAGAACGCCAGCATCTTGGCTACTGTCCGCGGATCGATCCCAAACTGCCGCGCCGCTTCCCGTCGACTCAGACCCTCGATCTGTACGGCGTACCGAACCCGTCCATAAAGCTCCACTACCTTCATCCCCCGCCCTCGGCCGTTACGCCAAAGGGCTACCTGCTGCCGTAATTTTACTCCGGCGCAACCGGACCGACCGGCCGCTTCAATGAGGGATTTTTGCTCCGGCGCTTACACGCCTTTCCCATGATGATTTTGTTTACGGAATGAGGATTTTTGGCTGCCTGTCCCATGCCGTCTCGGATTGAGGACTACGCCCTTGTCGGCAATTGCGAGAGTGCGGCGATGGTCTGCCGCAACGGCTCGATCGATTGGCTCGCTCTTCCGCGGTTTGATTCGGCGGCATGCTTTGCGGCTCTGCTCGGCGGCCCCGAAAATCGCCGATGGCAGATTGCCTGACCGCCGAGAGCCGCATCACCCCGCTCGGCCCAGAGATCGAAACAGTAATTCAGGTAGATATTGGCGAGGAGCGGAGAGCTCACTCCCCGAACGCAAAAGGTAACTTCTGCTTTGATCGCGGGATTGCGCTCGATCGTTCTCGTTGTGTGCTTGATTTTCGCCTCA
>DASXOK010000483.1:0-2333 GCA_036494425.1 Pseudolabrys sp. | reverse complement strand
CGCGCGTGGGTCCGACAATCCTCGAAAAGCGCTCCTGAGCTTGCCCATTCGACCCCCTCAATGGTTCGGGAGTCGACCTCGGAATCCATCTTGCTCGTCCAGGCAATAGGCGTCTCAAATCCATATGCGATTCCCCTGCCTGAAATGGGAGGGTTGGGGAGGGGGTATTGCGCAAACGATGGCATTCCGAATTAAAGCACCCCCCTCTCGACCGCCTGCGCTTACGCTTCGGCGGTCGACCTCCCCCGCAAAGGGGGGAGGTGAAGTAAGGGGTGGGGGAGGTGAAGAAAGATCACTCCGCCGCCTGGGCGTAGGGCACATTGCGCCGGCCGTAGCGCCGGACGCGGATGTTGGCCTGCTCGGCATGGCCGGAGAAGCCTTCGAGGATGCACAGGCGCGAGCAGTATTCGCCGATCATCGCGCTCGCCTCATCGGTGAGCACCTTCTGGTAGGTGCAGGTCTTCATGAACTTGCCGACCCACAGCCCGCCGGTGAAGCGCGCGTTCTTCTTGGTCGGCAGCGTGTGGTTGGTGCCGATCACCTTGTCGCCATAGGCGACGTTGGTGCGCGGGCCTAAAAACAGCGCGCCGTAGTTCTTCATGCTGTTGAGGAAGAGATCCGGGTCGCGCGTCATCACCTGCACGTGCTCGGAGGCGATGCGGTCGGCCTCCGCGATCATCTCGTCGATCGAGTCACAGATGATCACCTCGCCGTAGTCCTTCCAGGCCTGGCCGGCCGCGTCGGCGGTCGGCAGGATTTTCAGGAGCCGTTCGACCTCGCTGATCGTGTCTTTCGCCAGCTTCTCCGAATTCGTGAGCAGCACGGCGGGCGAGGTCGGGCCGTGTTCGGCCTGGCCGAGCAGATCGGTAGCGCAGAGCTCGCCGTCGACGCTGTCGTCGGCGATCACCAGCGTCTCGGTCGGCCCGGCGAGCAGGTCGATGCCGACGCGGCCGAAGAGTTGCCGCTTGGCCTCCGCCACGTAGGCGTTGCCGGGGCCGACGATCATGTCCACCGGAGCGATGGTCTCGGTGCCGAGCGCCATCGCCGCCACGGCCTGCACGCCGCCGAGGACGTAGATCTCGTCGGCGCCGCCGAAGTGCATGGCGGCGACGATAGCCGGGTGCGGCCCGCCTTTGAACGGCGGCGCGCAGGCGATGATGCGCTTGACGCCCGCGACCTTCGCCGTGACCACCGACATGTGTGCTGAGGCGACCATCGGATAGCGGCCGCCCGGCACGTAGCAGCCGATGGAGTTCACCGGGATGTGCTTGTGGCCGAGCACGACGCCGGGCAGCGTCTCGACCTCGATGTCGTGCATGCTCTCTTTTTGCTTTTGCGCGAAGTTGCGCACCTGCGCCTGCGCAAATTTGATGTCTTCGAGATCGCGCTTGGGCACCTGCGCGATGGCGCGCTCGATGTCCTGTGCGCTCAGCTTGAAGTCGGCCGGCGACCAGTTGTCGAATTTCTTCGACAGGTCGGCCACCGCCGCGTCCTTGCGCGTTTCGATGTCGGCGAGAATGGTCTCGACCGTTTCGCGCACCTTGGCGTCGGCCGCCTTGATCGCGCTCGCGTCCATTCCGCGCTTGAGGTAGCGGGGCATGATGAGTCTCCTTTGCTTTCTTATCCCTCCCCCGCTTGCGGGGGAGGGTGGCGAGGGGGCCGCAATCGGAAGAGACCCCACCCCCGGCGCTACGCGCCGGACCCTCCCCTTTCAGGAAAGGGATGACCTGTTACTTGATCGCCTGCGGATTGATCGGCGAGCCGGTCGCGCCGGTGATGATCAGCGGCGGGCCGCAGAAGAAGAAGTCGTAGACCTTGTCCTTGTCGCAGTCTTCCGCAAGTTCCTTGAGATAGAAAATCTCGCCCATGCACAGGCCCATGGCCGGGATCACCACCCAGTGCCACGGCTGGTTCGCTTCCGTTGTCTCGTTCGGCCGCACCTCGACGCCCCAGGTGTCGGTGCAGATCGCGGCGATCTGCTTATCCTGGCACCAATAGCAGTTCTCGAATTTCACGCCCGGCGCGTCGCCGCCGGCATAGCCGCCCCATTCCTTTTCTTCCAGGCAGCGCTCCATCTGCCCGGTTCGCACGATCACGAAGTCGCCTTTGCCGATCTCGACGCCCTGCTTCTTGGCGCAGGCATCGAGTTCGTCATTGGAGATGCTCTCGCCGTCCTGCATCCAGTTCACGCCGCGGTGGCGCGCGATGTCGAGCAACACGCCGCGGCCGACCATCTTGTTCTTGGAGTGCTCGATGCCGAGCACCGAGAGGCCGCGCGAGTCGATCAGCTTGGCGTCGAAGCCGTTATAGGCCTTATCCTCGTAGAACAGATG
>DASXOK010000482.1:0-11362 GCA_036494425.1 Pseudolabrys sp. | reverse complement strand
CGAAGGCCCGAACGCTGGAAAGAACGCGAAGCTACGGAGACCTCGAACCGGCCACACGGCCGAAAATCCAGGTATCTGGCCTTTGGAGCGACGGGAAAGGGTGAAGCCCGGACGGCGCCGCTCGAAGGGACCGCAACCGGTGCGGCGGACTCAGTGAGCCATGCCTTCGGCGCCGGTGCAAAATCATCACCATCGCTCAATCCAGCGAACCGCCGGATACGGACCCGTACGTCCGGTGGTGTGGGAGGGAGGAGTCGCAAGACTCCCCCTATCCCGATTTGCAGGTCAGCCGACCGCTGCCAGCGACTTTCCCGAGGCCGTCACCGGCTTGGCGCTGATCAGCACGAAGGCGATCACGCAGACTTCGTTGCTGCGGTTCACCCAGTTATGAATGGTGCCGCGCTGCACGAGCACATCGCCAGCCTTCAGCGTCACGACGACGCCGTCATCCAGCTCCATGTCGATGGTGCCGGAGATGACGACGGCATAATCGATCGAATCGGTCCGGTGATTGCGCGGGGTCACGCCTGGCTCGTAGCGCACGATGCGAAACACGCTGCCACCTTCCACGGTGGTTTTGAAGTTTGCGCTGGTCGGATCTTCAAAGCCGTCATTGTCGACGGGAAAGCCCTTGGTCGACCACACTACGCACGATGAAGCGCCGGGTCGATTCGAGATCACGTTCTTGGCGATTTCGTCGACCTCGACGATGGCTTGTCCCTGGCTGTCATGCCCGGTGACGACGCGGCGAATCTGCAAGCTCATATTGGGTATCCCTTTTTGGAATTGATCGAATATCGTCGCGCCTCAAGCCGGCTGCTTGGCGCTTTCGGCGTGTCGCAGGAACGATGCGAAAATCTCGGCGATGCGTGGCTCGGCATCGCGCCATTCCTTGCGATCCCACTCATTGAGCAGGTCGTCGTCGGCACGCTTGCGCACGACCTCATCATGCAATTCGCTGTTGGGAATGAGCCGCGCGGCCTTGCGCGCGGTCGCGGGCGTGTGGATCACGTCGTTGCCCGCGATGATGCAGGCCGGCGCCTTGATGGCGTTGAGGTCGGCCTCGGTGGCGCCGACGATCGGAAGCGTCGCGGACTCGAGGAAACGCTCCCGCCAGTAGGCCATCACGGTGGCAAAGGCCTCCGGATCGGTCTGCAGGAGACGCTCGCGATTGGACGGCCGCGCTGCGATGCATTCGCGGAAGTGCTCGGAATCGCAAACAGGCGCCATCCCGCCGGCTTCGACGAGCTTGATGAACTGGCCGTAGTAGCTCTCGGCAAGGCGATCGACCGCTTCCTGGCCGCCGGTTACGCGCCAAAGGAGAAGTCCACGCAAAGCTCGCGGGTGGCGTATCGCAAAAAGAATAGCGAGCCGCGCGCCCGCCGAGGAGCCTCCGACGTACATCGGCAGCGCGCCGAGCTGCTTGCCCAGCTCACAGAGATCGTCTGCCCAGACCTCGTGCTCGGACGCCGAGCCGTCGAAGGCAACGTCCGATGCGCCGCAATTGCGTCTGTCGTGCAGCAGGACGCGATAGCCGGACGCGGCAATAGCTTTCGACAGATCGATCAGTTCGGCATAAGGCCGCCGGCTTCCCGGCGTCAGTGCAATCCACGGCCCGGACGTTCCGATGACGTCGTAATTTATGGTGACTCCACGAACGACAGCCTCTGGCATAATCCACCCCATCTGCATGACCGCCGGTGCGCCGCACCGTCAGGCGGCTCTATTGTGCGGCCGCACGGTGCAGTACCGCAACCAATCGTGATTGCGCAATCCTGGCGCGGCGGCTACTTGGCGGGCATAACCGCGATTGGGTGTATTCGGGAGCATTCGGTGAGCGAACTTCTCATGCAGGCGCGCAAGAACCCAAGTCGGGCGGCCGCGGTGATTGCCGTCATCGGCGCCCTGACCATCGCCGGCGTTTACTTCTTCCAATATGTCCTCGGCTATCCGCCGTGCCCGCTCTGCCTCGACCAGCGCATGGCCTATTACGTCTGCATTCCTCTGGCAGTGCTGCTGTGGCTGGGCGCCGGCTTTGGTGCCTCGCGCAAAGTGCTGATGCTTGGCTTCGCCGCGATCACGATCGCCATGCTCTGGAACACCGGGCTCTCCGCCTATCACGCCGGCGTCGAATGGAAGCTCTGGGCCGGCCCGGCCGATTGCAGCGGGCCCATCAATAGTTTCGGCGCCGCGTCCAATATGCTCAACCGGCTGCAGAACATCCGTATCGTCCGCTGCGACGAGGCGGCGTGGCGCTTCCTCGGCATCTCACTGGCCGGCTATGACGTACTAGTGTCGCTTTTCCTTGCCATTGTCGCGGCGCGGGGCGCGAAGATGTCTTTCGCGCAAGCGGAGAAATAAGCGAGCCGGGGCGTGAGGGGGACTCAAAACGATAACGACCACGACTGGGTCAGGTGCGCGTACATCCGGCGGCACTGACTTATCGTGGTCGTCCCCGCAAGACGGGATTGCCCCGTCCGCGTCAGGATGATGGAGCTGGTAGGCTCAACATCACCGTTTGAGAGCATATGGGGTGCGGCCGGTTCCATACAAGGGGTAGAACTTCATATGGTGAAGAAAAGTCCGGGTGCCGGTTATACCGGCACCGCGAAGTTTCTGCATTGGCTGATCGTCCTTTTGCTGATTGCACAATTCGCCGCGGCCTGGACCATGCCGCATATCGGCCGTAACGCGCCGGCGAGCACCATCATCGATCTGCATTTCTCGCTCGGCATAACGATCCTTGCGGTGGCGATCGTGCGCCTGGCCTGGCGGGCCACACATGGCGAGCCGAAGCCGCTCGACGGCATTCCGCCCTGGCAGATGAAGTCCGCTCGCGTCCTGCACTGGCTGCTCTATCTCTTGCTGTTCGTGCTGCCGATCCTCGGCTGGATCAACGCCTCGTGGCGCGGCATGGCGATCGTGATGTTCGGCCACGAACTGCCCAAGCTGGTCGCGACACGCGATCCGGCCTGGGGCTGGACCGGCGACGTCCATGCGCTGCTGGCGAACTACGCGCTGTTGGCGCTGGTCGGCCTGCATGTACTGGCCGGGCTCTATCACTACTTTATCCGCCGCGACGGCGTGTTGCAGCGGATGCTGCCGGGACACTGAGACTTCGGCCCGCAGGGAGAAAAAGGCGGCTGCGGCCGCCTTTTTCATTGCTCCCGGCCCCCTCAATTGGCCGATGCCGCCAAGTCCACGCGCTGGTGATGACTTCGTCGTGACGGGAAAAAGCGTCGTTTCCACGTCTCGTTGATGGAACCGGGGATGGCCCGAGATCGCCACTTTTCGCGATTTACGAGGGCTGGGAGTCCCACCAAGAACCAAGGTTCCTAATGGCTTCACAATCTGACAATAGCTACACCGGTGCAGCGAAATTTCTTCATTGGTTGGTCGTTGCTCTGTTGATCGTGCAATTTTCCCTCGCTTGGACCATGCCGATGAGTCTCAACGCCAAAGTGGGGACGTTGATTGGTTTGCATTTCTCGTTCGGCGTCCTGATCTTCATCGTCGCGATCGTTCGTCTTTATTGGCGCCTGACGCATGGCGAACCGAAACCGCTCGACGGCTTGCCGCCGTGGCAGGTGCAAAGCGCGCGCCTCGTGCATTGGCTGCTTTACCTGATGAAAATCGCGCTCCCGATCTTCGGGTGGCTCAATGCCTCTTGGCGCGGCATGCCTGTCTGGTTCTTCGGCCTGTTCGAAGTACCGGCGTTGATCTCCGAGCACGCGGCCGGCTGGCGCTGGACCGGATCGGTGCATGTGTTCGGAGCGGAATACGCGCTGCTGGGTCTGGTCTGCCTGCATGTCGTGGCCGGGCTCTATCACTACTTCATCCGCCGCGACGGCGTGTCGCAACGGATGCTGCCAGGGGCGTGACGGAAGCGGGCGCTTTCAGTGTCTCGCGGCGGCGGCGGCTTGCCGCCGCAGCGCCTCGACCATGGCGGCAAGGTCCCGATCGCCGGGCGCGAGTTGCGCCAAGCGCTCCGCATAGGCGAGGGCGGTCTTTGCGTCACCACCGTCGCGGCTGAAGCTGACAAGCGCCATCAAGGTATCGCGGTCATTCGGATGCCGCGCGAGGCTCTCTTTCAGCATCGTCAAGGCGTCGCTCAAGCGCCCGCTCGAGTGCAAGGCGACCGCATAGACATAGGCATAGCGCGCCCGCTCGGGATCGAGCTCGCTGGCAGTGCGCAGTTCGGCGAGCGCTTCGTCGCTGCGCTTGAGCCGCACCAGCGCCAGGCCAAGCGCATGATGCAGCCCCGCGTCACGCGGGTTTGTCGTGAGCGCGGCGCGCAGCACCTCGGCGGCGTCGGCGAGGCGCCCCACTTGGCGATACAAATCCGCGAGATTGACCGCGGCGGGCGCGAACTGCGGGCTCAGCCGCAAGGCGGCCTTGAACTCAGCCTCCGCCTCGGCTGCGCGGCCGCGCCGGGCGTAGAACGTGGCGAGCGCCGTCCGCGCTTCGGGCCGGTCGGCGTTAAGCTGTTGCGCGGCGATGAACTCGGTCGCCGCGCGCTCGAATTTCGCACGGTCGGCGACGGGCTGCCGCTCCGCAGGTACCGGCGCGAGCAGCGAGGCGGTCCTGATGCGCACGCCATGCACAGGGTCGGACAGGAGGGACGACACCAGCGGCCAAAGCTGCGGTCCGGGAACGCCTTCGAGCATGTCGAGCGCGCCGATCCGCACCATGGGATCGGGATCGGCGAGGGCGGCCCGCGCCAGCTCGGCGTTCGCGGGGGAGAGATACGGACCCAATTCACTCAGCGCGCTGGCGCGCGCGAACGCGGGCGTGTCTGCGTCGCCAGCGACCTTGGCCAGAAGCGCCGCCGCATCCGCTTGCTCGCTCCACGCGGCGTGGAACGCCGCGGCGTAAGTCTGGAAGCCCTTGCGCTCCGGCCCATGCCAGCGCGCGACAGCAGCCGCCGCCCAATCCGCCGATTTATCCGTGTGGCAGTCATTGCAGGCGTTCGGCGTGCCGAGCGTCACCGAGAGATCAGGACGCGGAATGCGGAAGCTGTGGTCGTGCCGCTTGTCGACGACCATGTAAGTGCGTTCCGGCATGTGGCATGACGCGCAGGTGAGCGCCGGGCTTACGCCGGCATGATTGTTGTGTGTGGCGGCGCCGTATTTGTTACCGTCGTGGCATTGCAGGCAGACGCCGTCGCCGGGCGCGCGCAGCGCCGCGCTGTGCGGCTCATGGCAGTCGCTGCAGGTGACGCCTTTGGCGAACATCTTGCTCTGCTTGAACGAGCCGTAATTGTAGACCTCGTCGCGCATCTGGCCGTCGGCACTATAGGCGCCGCGCGCCAGCGCCGAGACGATATGCGTGTCGGACAGCCATTGGCCGGGGACCCAGGCTTCCGAAAACTCCGAACGGCGCGCGTGGCAAAGGCCGCAGGTCTCAACCTCTTTGCGCAGTGTAGCCGGCGCTGCGCTGCGCGTGGCATTGCCCGTCTGCGGATGAATTGACCAAGTAACATCGCGGCGCTCGCCGAAATCCACGAGCAGCCCCTTGGTTGGATCGTCGTCGTTGGCGAACGGCAGCCAGCTTCTTTGCCCGTGCGCCCAGGCCGCATGACGCGAGCCGGCACCATGACAGGCCTCGCAGCCGACGCTGATCTCCGACCATGTCGTGGCGAAGCGGTCGTGCGCCGCGTCGTAGTTTTTCTTAACGCCGGTGGAATGGCATTCGGCGCACATGAAATTCCAATTCTGGTTCAGCCTGGTCCAATGCAAGACGTCGCTGTGGCGGATCTCCTCGCCGGGATAGAGGTGGAACCAGCGCTGCCCGCCTTTCTCCTTGGGCCGCGTGTCCCAGGCGATCGACAGCGCCTGGACGCGGCCGTCGGGGAATTCGATCAGGTATTGTTGCAGCGGATCGACGCCGAACGTGTATTTGACCTCGAAGACGGCGAGCTTGCCGTCGGCGCCGTCGGTCTCGACAAAATACTTTCCGTCCTTGCGGAAGAAGCGCGAGGTGACTCCGAAATAAGTGAAGGTCGCATCGTTGAAGTCGCCGCGCACCGTCGTGTCGGTGGCGTGATCCATCGCGTGTTTATGCTGCGACGTGCGCCAGAGCTTGGCCTCGGCCTGATGGCATCCGGCGCAGGCCTCGCTGCCGGTGAAAGCCGCGGCCACCTCCGGCGCTTGCGCGTCACGCATAAGAAGCGTCCGCAATGCGCCGCCGCCGATTAGCCAGGCTGCAGCAGCCGCCGTCGCAAACACCGCGACGATCGCCGCCGCGATCCAGAGCGCGCGCCCGTGCGTGCCACTATGCGCTGTGTCGTCCGGGTCACGATTGAACGGCGAGCGGCTCTGCCCCGCGTCCGGCCGTGATCTCGGCTTCCCCCTGCGCCGCACCTTGGCCATCGATGCGCTTCCCCCTTCGCATGCCGGCGCCTAACGTTCGAACCGGAATATGACCTTCCAGTCCTTCTTCATGTCCGCAACGGTCCATTTGTTGACGGCCGCGGCGTGCAAGGCCTTGTCGAGGCGGCCGAACGACGTATCACGATCATAGGCGTATTCGCGCTCCGCGTCAGTGTGATGCACGATCAGGCCGAAGCGCAGGCCGCCGCTCATCGTGGTCCATTGCAGCATCTGGAGATCGCCGTCGGAATTTCCGAACGCGGCGATCGGGCGGACGCCGATATATTCGTTGATGCCGACCGGCTTGCCGGGGCCGTCGTCGACGAAATTGACCTGCGGCAGACGGAACAAAGTCGGCCTGCCGTCGCGCATCTCGAACTTCGTCTTGATCGACGAACCGACGACCAGCTCGGGCGGCACGCCGTAGACCCGCTCGGTCCAGGGCCGCATGAACTCGACGCCGCCGCCCGATGCGATAAAGGTCCTGAACCCATTGGCGCGCATGAAGGCGAGCACCTCGAGCATCGGCTGATAGACCAGCTCGGTATAGGGACGCTTGAAGCGTGGATGGCGCGCCGTGGCGAGCCAGTCCGTCACGATCTTGGAGAATTCTTGAGTCGTCATGCCGGCATGGGCGGCGAGGACCAATTCGATCAAGCCCTTTTCTCCTGACTCGGCGAGACCCTTCATGTCACCATCGAGCGCAGCCTGGAACGGCTGCTTGTCCTTCCACTCGGGATGCATCGGCGCCAGCGCCTTCACGCGGTCGAGCGCGAAGGCCATCTGCACGTACATCGGATGCTCGCACCACAGCGTGCCGTCATTGTCGAACGTGGCAATGCGTTGCGCGGGCGGCACGAAATCCGGCGAGCCCTCCCGCGTCACCGTGGCGACAAAGTTCATGATCGTCTGCTTGGCGGTGCCGTCGTTCCAGGACGGCAGCGGATCGCCCGCGGCCGTTGTTTGCGCGCCGGCGGGGAGGAGCGCCTGCGGCAAGGCCGAAAGCATGCCCAGCGTCGCGAGCAGCGTTCGGCGATTCATTCCAGTGAAGAACGGACGCGGTGACATGGCTGGCTCCTGCTCAGGTCATTGATCGCGCGGGCCGCCCTAGCGGCCCGCGCTCCTGTTGGGTGCAACTGCCGCTGCCCGCCTATTTGGCAATGGCCGCTTGCGCCGCTTCGATCTTCGCCTTCACGGCTGAGAGGTTGAAGCTCGCGCCTTTCTGCATCGGCGGGAACTCGATCGCAGTCTTTGCGAGTTTTTCGACCTGCTGCTGGACGAACACGAAGCGCCAGAACTCGTACTTGAACCAGTCGAAGTATTGCTGCGCGCCGATCTTGGTGCCGTCATTCGGCCAGCCGGTGCGCTCGAATGGGTCGAGTCGAAGGTTGATGAGGTAGGGCACGTCAGGCTTGGTTTTATCGCCGAGCCAGCCGCCGGGCTGATCGATGAATCGATATTTGTAGTCATCGATGCGCACCGCACCCAGCTCGCTTTCGCCGAAGTACCAGATCTCGTGCCGGTTCGACGGACCCTTGCCGGTGATCATGTTCGTCTGATCGTAGCCG
The DNA here is from genome assembly GCA_036494425.1 of Pseudolabrys sp. Taxonomy (GTDB): domain Bacteria; phylum Pseudomonadota; class Alphaproteobacteria; order Rhizobiales; family Xanthobacteraceae; genus Pseudolabrys. The sequence continues at coordinate 3,423 of DASXOK010000482.1, read as the reverse complement.
TCGAGATGGACTTTGTAGTTCGTATTGCCGATCTGCTTACCGTTCTTTAGCTCGTCTATGATGTTCGTATTTCCGGCGGCGGCGAGCAACGTCGGAAACCAGTCGAGTCCGGAGATGATGCCGTTCTCGACCTTGCCGGCTGGGACGCGGCCCGGCCAGCGGATCATGGCCGGCACGCGGAAGCCGCCCTCGAACACCGTGCCCTTGCTCTGCGCGAACGGCGTCTGTCCGCCGTCAGGCCACGTGAAGACTTCCGTGCCGTTGTCGGTGGTGAAGACAACGATGGTGTTGTCGTCGACCCCCATGTCCTTGAGCTTCTGCATGACCAGACCGACATCGTCGTCGAGCTGCGCCATACCGGCTTCGTGGATGGTCCAGCCATTCTGCGAATTCCGCATCTTCTCGTACTTGGGCGAGAGATGCGTCACGATGTGCATGCGCGTCGGATTGAGCCAGACGAAGAACGGCTTGCCGTCCGCCTTGGCCTTCTCGATGAACTTGAGCGCGAGGTCGCGGATCTCGTCGTCCACGGTCTCCATGCGCTTGGGATAAAGCGTTCCCGCGTCCTCGATGCGTTGCATGCCGACCTTGCCCCAGCGCGGCATCACGGTCGGGTCATCCGTGGTCGTGGCCCAGCTATGGACCATGTTGCGCGGCCCGACCACATTCAACAAGTCTTGCGGGTAGCCGGGATGCGCCGGATCTTCCATCGCGTCGAGATGATAGAGATAACCAAAGAATTCATCGAAGCCGTGCACCGTCGGCAGAAATTCGTTCTTGTCGCCGAGGTGGTTCTTGCCGAATTGGCCGGTCGCGTAGCCCATCCCTTTGAGCGCGGTGGCGATGGTCACGGCCTCAGCCGGGATGCCGAGGGCTGCGCCGGCCTGGCCGACAGTCGTCATGCCGGTGCGGATCGGAAGCTCGCCGGTGATGAAGTTGGCACGGCCGGCGGTGCAGCTCGCCTCGGCGTAGTAATCGGTGAACAGCATGCCTTCGGCGGCAAGCTTGTCGAGGTTCGGCGTACGGCCCGCCATCATGCCGCGATGGTAAGCGCCGATATTCCACATGCCGATGTCATCGCCCATGATGACGATGATGTTCGGCTTCTGATTTTGTGTCTGACTCGACGCGGGGCTCATCGAAAGAGCCAGCGCGGTCAGGATAGCAAAGAGTGTCGAAGCGACGCTTCTGATGTGATGCATCGTGCCAGCCCTTCTTTTTTGTAGAAAGCGGAGATCGGATTATCGTGAGCGTTCCTTAGAAACCACCCTACGTTGGAAAAAGCCGATCCATCCAATCATGTTTGTGTAATTTGCTTGGCACCCTCCAATACCGCCGATTCTTTTGCGCTCCGACGCAAAATGTTTACGGCGCGAGAGGTGGCTGGTTGAGCAGAGTTGCACTGCGCATCGTTCCCGTCACGACTGCAACGGTTCTCAAAATTGTCGCGACACCTACTCGAGTAAGGACGGCGGCGAACGAAACTGTGCAGAGTCAGGACATCAGTCACGCGTCGTCTGTGACTTCCAGGGGGCTTCACATGAATCGCAGATGGCTGCCTGCGTGGCTCGGCCTTTTCGTGCTTTGCGCGGAGAGTGCTAGTCCACCGAACGCTGCGAAAGCCGCCGACGTTGCAATGCCGGTCAAGACGATCGCCGTGCCGGCGCTCGATGTATGGACGTTCACTCTGGCGCCCTATGTCTGGATGCCGTCGCTCAACGGATCGACCACGGTCAAAGGCCGCACGACCAATGTCGATGTGACCTTCGTCGATATTCTCGAGCATACGAAGATCCCGAAAGATCTCTTAGGCGTTATGGCCTATTTCGAGGCGCGCAACGGCCGCTACTCGTTCTTCGGCGACGTCGTCTACCTGAAGGTCGGCCTGAACGGCGACATGACGCGTAGCCGCGGTACCGACAATCTCAACGCTACGGTCGGCGCGTCCGCGGGCTTGAAGCTCGAGATGGTCATTGCCCAGTTGGCGGCGGCATACGAAGTGGCAAGATGGGCATCGACCAGCGGACCGGGTTCGAGCACGGCCATCGATCTTTACGGGGGCGTGCGTGGATGGTGGCAAAAGGCCGATGCCAGCGTCGATCTGGGCGGAACGGTCAATGTGGGAGACCTCACGTTCAACCCGGACAGGACGCTCACGGCGTCCGGCGATGTGAGCTGGCTCGATCCGCTGGTCGGTATACGGCTGCGCCAGCAATTCGCACCTGGGATGGACCTCGTGATGAGCGGCGACGTCGGCGGTTTCGGCGCCGGCAGCAAGTTCTCGTGGCAGGCACTGGCTGCGTTCAACACCACGCTCCTCGTGCGCAACAACGTCACGTGGAGCGGAATGATCGGCTACAAGGCACTGTACGTCGACTACTCGCAGGGGTCCGGTCTCAATCAATACGAATACAAGATGACCATGCACGGACCGATCATCGGCCTCACGGCGCGGTTCTAGTCTCCCGACGCCGTTACCATGCACGGCGGCATCTCGGTGCGCTCTCGCGCTGCGCCAATCACTTCGTTCGGAACTTGCGATGGATCAAATCAACCAAGAACGCTGGCTCGTTAGATCGGCCATGTTCGCATCAGGTGAGGGACGCATGATCAAGCCATTGCTCTCGGCTACCGTGCTGGCGGTCTCGACGCTGACGATGGCGCAGAGCGCATCCGCGCAATCGCCCTGGGCGCAGGTCGGCGCACTGAATTGCGCGCTGGCGCCGACCGTCGATCTCATCGTCGTCGCGAAGCAGAAGATGACGTGTCAATTCACGCCGAACGCGGCCGGGCCGATTCAGAACTACACCGGCGCGATGACGACGGTCGGTGTCGACCTTGGCGCGCTTGCTGGCGGCACGCTGGCCTGGGCGGTCTTCGCTTCGACGTCGGGGCCACCATTCGCCGCGCTGGACGGCACCTATGTCGGCGGCAGCGCCGATGCGACCGTCGGCGTCGGCGCTGGAGCCAACGTATTGCTTGGCGGTTCGGCGCGGAACGTGTCGCTGCAGCCGCTGTCGCTCGAGGGAACGGCGGGCCTCAATGTGCAGCTTGGCGTTTCCAGTCTCGAACTGGCGGCCGCGCCGTGACGCGGCGGTTAATCGCTGGAGGTTGACTATGAAAAAGCTCCCGACCCTGGTCTCCATCGCAATCATGTCGCTTTGCACGCAACAAGCGATCGCAGGCGCCGACGAGATTCCCGCCTTTGATGTCAGCAAGAGTTGCCGCACCGACGCGCAGGTCTATCCGACCGGTGGCGGCGATGCGACCTGCCTTGCCGATGAGCAAAAGGCCCGCGAGGTTCTCATCAGCCAATGGACGCAATTCGCCCCGGAGAACAGGGCGAATTGCATGCAAGCTTCGACCGACCTTGCAGGCGCGCAAAGTTACGTCGAGTTGCTGACCTGCCTGCAAATGGCAAAA